>NZ_CAWNQF010000063.1:11737-118806 GCF_963876465.1 Xenorhabdus sp. KK7.4 | reverse complement strand
TCACTAGAATGCAAATGTCAGATTGCGATGCGCCTGTTAGGGCGCGGCAGGTAAGAGAGCCTTATAGGCGCATATGAAAAACCCCCGGCTATGCCGGGGGATACTTATTTTTTTAACTGTAATTCTTCGTCTTTCAAGTTGCCTCTTTGTTGGCTGCACCGGTTACCGTTTTATAAACATGCGGTTATCTATGCTTCCGGGAATGAATAAGAGGCCAGTCTTTGACTGGAAAAAAATACGTTTCCTTTTTTCTTCGACGTATCTTGAAATCTATAATATCGATGACAAAGAATAAAATAACTTTAGCTTATCGCATTATTGAGCAGGCTTTCTCAAAGTATAAACCAGCTTGTTTCTGTTATTTTTCAGTGTTAATTGCCTGTTTTGTAAACTCACTGTTGCACCGTGGGTCAGGATATCAATAATAACCCGATCCCATTTGTTGAGCTTATCATTAACACAGAATATGTCGGATTTAGTCAAATTGTTGACGATTAAAACATTATCCTTTAATTCACCTACCCCCATAAAGTTGTTACACATTGTTCCGGAAACAAACATGTTTTTACCAAATGTGATGGACAGCTTTGTATCTTCTTTATTGGATACATTCTCACCATTAACGCTGACTAACGCAAATTTATGGTGCTGCAAATCTTTGGCAGTTACATTTCCTGTGGCACTTACCCCTGTGGATTGACATGCTGTAAGTAACAAGGTGGCGACCGCTAACGGAATCGCTCTGTTCATTTTATCTCCTGATGTTTATTACTTCATCCAACGAGATTCGGGCAGGGTTCACCAGAAGTTAATTGTTGGATACTTTGTAACGTTGTTTCACTGATACTGGTTAATGCTTCTTCTGTCAAAAATGCCTGATGGCCTGTGAATAAGACATTATGGCAGGAGGATAAACGGCGAAAGATATCATCTTGAATAACGTCATTTGATTTATCTTCAAAAAATAAATCGCGTTCGTTCTCATATACATCCATACCTAATGCGCCAATTTTCTGTTGTTTCAATGCGTTGATTGCAGCAACAGAATCAATCAATGCGCCCCGGCTGGTGTTGATGATCATTACACCATCTTTCATTTTACTGAACGCAATTTCATCCAGTAAGTGATGGTTTTCCGGAGTCATTGGACAATGTAGTGAGATCACATCAGATTCGGCATACAGAGTATCCAAATCCACATATTTCACACCAAGTTCTAATGCTTCCTTATTTGGGTAAGGGTCATGTGCTAATAAGTGCATACCGAAACCTTTCAGTATTTTTAAGGTAGCAAGGCCAATTTTCCCGGTACCGATAATACCTGCGGTACGGTTATACATGTTGAACCCAGTCAGGCCTTCAAGGGAGAAGTTGGCATCGCGGGTACGCTGATAAGCACGATGGATACGTCTGTTCAGGCATAGCATTAACCCGACTGTATGTTCAGCAACGGATTCCGGTGAATAGGCCGGTACGCGAACAACCTGAATGCCGAGTTCTTTAGCTGCATCTAAATCAACATTATTAAAACCGGCACAACGTAATGCCAGAATTTTGATGTTCATTTCTGCCAGTTCTTGCAGGACTTCACGTCCGCCATCATCATTGACGAAAATACAGACAGCATCAGCTCCAACAGCATTTTTAGCGGTTTGCGGGCTAAGGGGAAAATCAAAGAACTCGATATGATAATCAAGGCCAAATTTTTGGTTGAGTAATTCAAAATGTTTACGATCGTATTGCTTTGTACTGTAAACGGCAACTTTCATAACTTTATCTCCGGTACTTTATTGACTGTGTGGTGCTTAATTTCATTCGAGCTACTTATTGAGCTTTCCAGTTCATAGAGTATACCTGTTGTTTTTCAAGCCTCCTCCTTGATGACTAAGCAAATTTGTTCTCTTGCCACTACTATCTGGCTTGAAATACATTAGGCATATAGTTTTTGGGCTATGTTTTCGTCCTTGCCATGGTGATGCAACTTGAAATTCATCGGTATAATAAATCGACTCATAGTTTTCCATGAGATTATCATAACAGGAAGTTATATTCAGACTGAAAAAGAAGAGTTCGACAATAAATGATCAGGATATTAAAAGCGTTCGCAGTCATGGTAATACTACTGGTGTTATTAGTGTTGACAGGATGGTTCACTCTTTCTCACTGGTTACCATTGGTTGCCAGCCATTGGTTACCACAGGGAATGAAGCTTTCTTTGACTCAGCCCAAATGGACAAATAACAGATTACAGTTTGATAGCCTAACCGTGCAGGTACAAAAATGTGAACTCATAAAGTTATCTGGTTTATCTGCCGGATATTTGCCAAAGCAGCGGGTAGAAGGCAAGTATTGGAATATTCATATTGCTAATGTTTATAGCCAGAGTGAATGCTTGCCACAAATACCGATAACGCAAAAGCAGCCAGCTTCCGTATCCGTTGATGAGATCTTATCTTCCATTCCTGCAATTAAATTAGTTATTGACCACGTTGCTCTTTCTCCGTGGCAGGAATTTGCCGGAAAGCTTCAGTTTGATTCATCTTCTCACCAGCAAACGCTCTCTTATCAGGGGAGTCAGTTAAAATTATCGGCTGATATTACAGATAAAAAATACCTGAACGTTCACCAATTTTTTGCAAAATTACCCCACCAGACTATTAGCCTGAATGGTGGTTTTTCATTGCCATTGGATATCAACAAGTTGCCGGAACAGGGCAGAATAACGGGGCAGTTGTCTGTCGGGCAGTTTCCTGAGCCTTTGTTGATGTTACTGGAATGGAAAGAGCAGAATGGAAAATTCACTATCACTAAGGAACCCAGCCAATTAGACAAAAACAACAAGAGTAAGCCGCAGATATGGGCTGAATTACCGTGGTCGTTCAATCAGTCTCAATTTGTTATCCAGCACGGTAAATGGCAATGGTTGGGAGCAGGGCAGCCATTATCCGGGGGAGTGAATTTTACTCTCGGAGACTGGAAGAAAGGCTTTAATGGTAGCCAGATAAGCGGAAAAGTGAATCTGATCACACAGGGTGAATTTGGCAAGGGCAATGTGGTTCTTTCCATGCAACCGACAAAGGTAAGCATAACAAATACACATATTCCTCTCCAACTGACAGGGCAAATGAATAGCGGGCAAATGATCATGACAATGTCATTGCCGACAGTCATAACAGGCTCATTAGCTGATCCGAAGATAACATTCAAACCGGGATCTCTGTTCCGTGTCTGGGGAAAAGTCAGCGAAAATTTTACTATCAAAGAAGCCAGATTACCTTTGGCTGGAACCTACCTGACCCGTCATGGTTTTACGGGCCGTTTACAGGCAATAGTAACTGCAAAAGAGAGCTATTGGGGAACTTTCAGGCTCCATTTTGATGGAATGGCCGAAAATTTTATTCCCGATCATGGAAACTGGAACTGGCGGTATTGGGGGAACGGTGATTTACCGCCGTTGCAGGCTAAATGGGATATATCGGGTAAAGGAAACTGGAATCAGTCACAGATAGCGATAAGTGAACTCAATACAGGGTTTGATACTATTAATTATGGCCTTGTAAAAATGAAAGCTCCACGTTTGCAGCTGATAAAACCGTTGATATGGGATCGTTCTATAACCCAGCCAGAATTAGCGGGAGAACTGCAACTTTCTGCCTTGCGAACTGATTTTCGTTCCGGTGGCTTTTTACCGCCAGTTAATTTCAGGGCAATAGTAACCGGTCAGTCACCTGATAATTTTATGTTAAATGGTAAATTGCAGGCTAAGGGAATAGGGCCGATTCCAGTTTATGGTCGTTGGGATGGCGTCAGGCTAAGAGGAGAGGCGCGTTGGCCAAGGCAGTCATTGCTGGCATTCCAGACTCTCATCCCTGCTGATCTGGGGATTACCGTGCGTAGCGGCAATATCTATGCGCAGGCAGCATTTTCTGCCGCAAAAGGGCAAGGTTTACGTGCTGGTGGGCACTGGGTAGTCAAAAATGCAGGAATCTGGCTGAAAGATGGAAGTATTGACGGGCTGGATTTTGTATTACCGTGGCGTTTACAGGAACAGACCTGGCAATTAGGCGTTACATCGCCTGTTCAGTTACGGGTTAAAACAATCAATAGCCTATTCGAGATGAATAATGTTTCTGCCGATTTGCAGGGTTTTTATCCCCCGACTGAGATTCAGCCACTAACATTATCCAATGTGAATATTGATATGCTGGATGGTGGTCTCAAATTAGATAAATTACAGCTCCCACAAAAACAGCCTGCGGTACTGAGTTTTAATCAGCTGAATGTGAGTAAATTATTTTATGTATTGAAAGTGAAGCAACTTGCCATGTCAGGAAAAATCAGTGGTGAATTACCGCTGTTATTAAATGATAAACAGTGGCTTATTAAGCAGGGCTGGATCGCTAACGATGGCGGCCTGACATTAAGACTTGATAAAGATACGGTTGATTCAATAGGAAAAAATGATTTAACGGCTGGTTTAGCAATGGATTGGCTACGTTATTTGGAAATCAACCATTCCAAAGCAAATGTAACACTGGATAATTTGGGTATTTTGGTCATGCACTCAGAGATAAACGGTGTTAATCCCGTCGTGGATAAAAAGCGTGAAGTCAGGCTGAGCTACCGGCATGAAGAGAATATTTTTCAGCTATGGCGCAGTCTGCGATTTGGCAGCAGTTTGGAGGAATGGTTAGAGAAAAATATTGCTTTTTCAGATCGAGACCATTCACTTGATATACTCGAGCAATAAGGCAGTTTACTTAATTAATTTTAGGAAAAAGCAGAATGACATGCTGATTATGTGATAGATATTCTTACGTTAAATGATGCTAATTTAAATTTTCTTACTAATATTAATTAATGGTAATACGTGGATGTTATTAACGATTAAGTGAAAGTCTCAACTGATAAGTTGGTATAAAAATTTCTGAGGTGTTTATACATGCAATCATACGCAAGTAAGATCATCGTTTTTTTTGTGCTATTTTATACGTTACTTATGCCTTCTACGCTCAGTAATGCATCTGTGGAAGAGAGCATAAAACATGAGGAGTTTTATACTCATGCACAAAAAAATAATGACACCTTAGAAACTGATATACCAAATTTACTTTTTAATAATATTCAAACAGTAAATCATGTTTTATCTTCTTCTTATTCAGAGCTTACCGAACAAGCAGAGTACTTTGCTTTGGGTAAACTTAACAGTACCGTATCTTCTAAAGCTCAAAAATGGTTATCACAATTTGGTGCGGTCAAAATTAACTTTGGATTAGACCGAGAATGGAGACTAAAGAATAACTCTATTGATATCTTACTGCCAATTTATGATAACAAAGTTGATTGGTTTCTTTTTTCTCAGTTGGGTTATCGTAATAAAGATAGTAGAAATACGGTTAATCTAGGTTTAGGTGGCCGCTATTTTGATAATGACTGGATGTATGGATTAAATACTTTTTATGATCATGATGTTACTGGGAGAAATCAACGACTCGGACTGGGAGGGGAGATTTGGAGTGATTATACTAAATTTTCCGCTAACGTTTATCATCGTTTAAGTGATTGGCAAGAATCTAGGAACTTTGAAGATTATTATGAGCGCCCTGCCACGGGTTATGATGTCAATAGTGAATTTTTCTTGTCAGCTTACCCTAATTTGGGAATGAAGCTGACCTATGAGCAATATTTTGGGGATAATGTCACTTTATTTAACAGCGAGACGAAACAGAAAAATCCCAGTCAAGCTAAGTTAGGCCTGACGTATACTCCGATCCCACTGGTTACTATCGGTGTTGATTATCGACAGGGTGAGAAAGGTCATACTGAAACCCAGTTTCTGGCAAACCTAAATTATAAATTTGGGATTCCGCTGGATACTCAATTATCACCCGATAATGTTGCCTCAATGCGGACATTAATGGGTAGCCGTTACGATTTGGTAGAAAGAAACAATAATATTATTTTAGATCATAAAAAAAGAGAACAGGATGAATTTTTAAAAATAGATACCATTATTGGATATGGTCAGCAAGAGATACCTATTAATGCACCTATCCGATCTCATGCGAATATTAAACACATTGGCTGGTTCGTGACAGATAAAGAATTTAAAAATAACAAAGGAAAGCTTTCTTCTGATTCAGGAAAGAGTATTGTCGTCACGTTGCCCACTTATCAGGAAACGCATAAAAGTGATTATATGCTTGATATCGTATTTACAGATAATCAGAACAGAAAGAAAGTTATTCAAGTACCTATAAGGGTTTTGAAATTTTTAGTGGATGGAAAAGTAAATATTATTCCTCCTGAATCTCCAGAAACGACAGATAGTGCAAAAAATGGCTATACATTTAGTAATCCTATTATTACTTATCAAGGTTTACCTGCTGGAGAATTTGTCAAGAATGCGACAATTGATAAGGTGACTTGGAGCACGGATCCAGCCTTAGGTAATGAATCTGGTTTACGTTTTGAATGGAATAATAAACAGGCAAAAACGAATGAAAATGGCGAGCTTACAATATTAACAGATGAAAAAGAGCAATTAATACCTAATATCTTATTCAGCGAAAAGCCACATGACAAAGTTGAAGTCTACATACAATTGGATGGAGCAACAAAGCAACCAATAGGTTCTGTAAGTTTTAGCCCATATCATATTCGTGATGGTCTGACAGTAAATCCTGAAAGTCCTTTAATTGTCGGTGATGAAAAATTTTATACATTCAGTGCTACAGTTGTTGATCGTCAGGGTAACCCGCTAATTAAGCAGTCGATTAAAGATGTAATATGGAAAGCAATCGATGATAAAGGGCAATCAGTTAAGTTAACCACAGAAGCAGATAGCACAAATGATTCTGGAGAATTAATTGCTACATTAGATAGCTCGAAACCACTGAGTGGTGTAAAAGTTTCACTGTCTATTAAAAACCAGGCTACCGTTACCGCTGATCCGGTATCAATTAAGTCTGAAAAGGATAACCATATAAGTGGTGATCTGACAGTAAGTCCCAAAGGTCCTTTAATTGTCGGTGATGGGCAATTTTATACTTTCAGCGCTACGGTTGTTGATCGTCAGGGTAACCCGCGAATTAAGCAGTCGATTGATGACGTAGTCTGGAAAGCAATCGATGATAAAGGGCAATCAGTTGAGTTAACCACACAAGCAACGGATACAAACGACTCTGGAGAGTTAATTGCTACATTAGATAGCTCGAAACCACTTAGTGGTGTAAAGGTTTCACTGTCTATTAAAAATCAGGCTGCCGTTACCGCTGATCCGGTATCAATTAAGTCTGAAAAGGATAATATTGATGTCGTATGCGAAGCGACTAGTGGTGAAAGGCCGGTATTAGTTAGCGAAACCTATACCTGTAAGGCAACAGTGAGCGATGAGAATAGTAAAGGAGTGGCAGGAAAAATAGTAAATTGGTCAGTTAAAGGTAGTTCTAATCTTCGATTTACACACTCCCAGTCAGAAACCGATAGAAATGGAATAGCAAAGACAACATTAACCAGTTCCACAGAGGTTTCTAATACTGATGTTGCCATCATTGCTTCGGTTGCTCATCATGGGCAAGGAGAATCAAAGGGATCTATTAATTTTATCTGGCCGGAAATTTCTATAGAATCTTCACCTGTTAAGGGCAGACAGGATCAATACTCTCTTACAGCAACCGTCTGGCGTGAAAAAGATAATACCGTATATAAAGGGCAGGGAATTAAATTTTTTTGGACTAAGCCACAACTTAAAGATGGTAGCGATGCACCATCTTATGTCGAGCTATCTACTCGACAGGGAACCCCATTACCGAGTATCCCACAACAAGTAAATCCCAATAGCGGTACCCTGACAGCAGAAATTACTAGCCATGAGGCTGTGCAGGTGAAAGCGTGTATGAATATTGAAGGCAGAAATCCTCCTTCGCCGACATGCTCAGCTATGATGAATATAGTTCCGCCAGAATACGAAATTGCTAGTGTTGAATTAATTGGTTCCAAAAAAATATTGATGGGTAATGGCCAGGAAGAATTTCATTACAAGGCAAAGATCATTAATAAAAATGATAAGAAAAAAATCATTTCTTATCAAGTTATCCAAGGTGTACAGTGGATGCACGATCATGAAAAAATTCCAAAAGAAAGATTCCCTCAACCGGAAGCTTATTCGCCTACCAACAAGGATAAATTTACAACAGATCAGGATGGATATTTGTATGGCAGGCTAAAAAGTTTGGTTGGTGTTAAAAACGTGAAGGTGTCACTAAAAATATCTGATGCTCCACAGGTAGAAACAAATAACGAAGTGGAGTTCACACCTATGGCTCTACCTGCGGTATTGTATGTTTATGATAAATATACAGATGAAAACAAGTATTTTGATAATAAAGATGACAAACGTCATCCAAATAATATTTTTAGTTCTTTGAGAGGGGAATTAAGAAAATCTGAAAGCTCTGGCACCTTTAATAAAGATGGAAATAAAATCACTTACGGTATATCTGATGTTAATTCACCTATCTTTGGCACAAATATGTTATCATTTGGTACTGGAAGTGGGCCTATAGAATTTATTGCCCCAGGTTCAGCCACAATAACAGTTAAAATAACAAAACAAACAGGAGAAATTCAACTCTATGAATACAAAATGTCTGCCATTAAAATGCTGGAACTGCCTGCTGATGGATATAAAAATGTAACTGGCGATATCCATTGTAACACTGGCTCAGTTGCTAATAAAATACCTAAGCTGTTTTTAGATAAGGACGTCTCTGATTCTGCTAACATTTATAGTTTGTATAATGAATTTGGTAATTTATATAATTGGGGTGTTTTTAGGGATATTACGAAAATAGAGGGAGATACGATTGTAGTAGAGAGTAGCGATCCTTCTACTAATGGTGAGTTTAGAATTTATGATTTTGACAAAAACACCTTTGATAATAAGTCAAAGGGGATTGTTTTATGCTATATACAGGTATAATATTCCACATAACATAACATAAAATTTACCAATGAAAAAAAGTTATCATTAGATAACTTTTTTTCATTGGTTTTTGGGTTGTTATACCTTTAATGTGGATTGAGTTAGATGTTAGTGGTTTACATTAAAGAATGTATTTTCCCTTCATGATTATTCATTAAAAATGAGGTAATTAAACAATGGCTGCAAATAACACGCTAATAATTTCAGGAATAAAAAGTAGTGACTTAATTATAGGGCAGCATATAACCTTTATTGTAACACTAAGTTCAAGTGAAAATATTGTAATTAAAAAAAAAGTAACAATCAAGGAAGGTCATAGTGAAAATATAAAATTCGACCATGATTCTGTTGATCTTAGTTACGAGCCGGGCAACCATACAGCAACTGCAACGTTCGGATTTAAAATTCTTCCGAACGCAATAAATAATCCAAACATTTCATTTGAAGTAGATACTAATGCTACTGCTGGTGGAGTTAATTTTCACTCTAAATCATTTTCAGATAAAGCGAAAACAGCTATAGTTGATATAAAAAAACCAATGGATATTTCAATTAATAAGAATGCTGATTTAGTGATAGGCCAGCATGTTAGTTTTACTGTGACATTAAGTTCAGATAAACCTATTAGTTTGGCGGCAAATATAACTATCAGTAATAAAACTCCCAATATACAATTTGATCAACCTTCTGCTAATCTTGGCTACGATTCTACATTTAAACATGCTAGTGCAAAGTTAGGGTTTACAGTACTTGAGGGTACAACCGATAATTCAGAAATTAAATTTAATGTAGATACTACGGCAACGTCTGGTGGAGTTGCTTTTTCATCTGTACTATTTCAAGGTACAGCTAATGAAATTGATAAAAACTCATTATCACTTTCTATTCTAAATCCGTTTTTAAAAACAGTGTTGCCAGAGACAGGTCCGGTATCAGAAACAAATAATTCCACGCCGATAACTGCAACTTTGAAAAGTATATCTGGGAAATTACTGACTTATACACCTGTATTTATTACATCAACTGTTTTACATAAAATGAACGATTTTAAGTTTAAGCAAGCTGATAAACAAACTGATATTACTCCTGAAAAAATAGGACACAATGAAGGCTTAATATTGACTTCAGATAAAAAAGGAGAAGTTAAGTTTTATCTCTATCCTAAACTGTCAGAAATAGAGATTCTTACTCTCAGGACTATTATTTTAAATGATGTAGCTGATGTTCCAGCCAAACAAATAATTTATGTTGTCAATTATAAGGATCCGGGCTATATGGATTCTATAGGCTATCCAACTATCGACGGATTTACTATAGGGAATTTATCTTCACCGGGAATGAAAGATTTTTCCACAACGGTAAGTAGTTACGATCAGAAAGATATTACTGACAGAATATTATTTTTTGTTAATGGTGATTATACAGGTCACTCCGTGTCCGCTGAGCAGATAAATAATCCTATTTACCTTCCTTATTCTATTTTTAAAGAAAATGAATCTTCTCAATTTTCTTATATTGCGGTTAAAACTGGTGGAGACGTATTATATTCTGAAGTATTAACATTAAATTATATAGGCGGCACTCCTTATGAGCCAGATCCAGGCGTTAAAAGAAAATTTAATCCTTGTATAGTTCATACCAGCCTTGGTGTTGGACCAGATAATATTTTACAACCAGGCCTGGGTAACTATATTAATTATGGCGCCATAATGAAATATCCTGGATATACACACCGTGGAATATTTATTGAGATTGCAAGATCTGATTCTAAATTTATTAATCTGCCAGAAGGCACAAAAGCTGTTCCATTAGATATATCAGATATTACTCTGACAATGTATATTAATTCAGATGGAAACAGCTTTCAAAAACCGTATGCTCAACAAATTAAGCTGGCTGACATTGGTGGTCCTGAACCTGATAATAAAAATTCTATCTTTTTTCATGTTCCCTATGATGATATAGTTAATATACACGGGAATGGCTATGTATATTTTGATTATCAGTTTTATCAAGGTGATAAATTAGAATATGGTGCCATATGGAATTCGAGCATTGAAACAATTCCAGTTCCTGGTGAGTAAAGTAGTCATTAAAAATATTAGAAATGAGCGCTGATTATAACAGCGCTCTTAAATATCATATTTATAATAAAAAGGAAAATAAAAATATGACTGGAAAAATGGGATTTTCTTTACCTGAAACGGGTGATTTAATAATAGGGCAAAGTTTTTTATTTACAGTAACCCTGTCATCTAATGAAAATATAGATGATAATTCTACAATTTCATTTTATGAAAATGAAAATATTACTGTTCCACTCGATAATATTCCTCTGGTCGTAGATATTAATAAAAAAAAGGCTACCGCAACGGTCACTCTAACTGTATCCAATACACTATTGGAAAATGAAGAAATTTCTTTCCGAGTTAAAACATCGTTAAATGGTTTTCAATCCAATATATTACAATATACCGCAAAAAAAATCGACCCTGATTCATTGAGACTAAATGTTGATAATAGTTTCTTAGCTATTCCGACATCATTTAATGTTTCTCAAGTCGGTTCTATATTAACTAAAATTCATACAGTTATAAGAGATGAAGGTGGCGGAGTATTGTCAGGAGTACCTGTATTTATAAAATCTAACATTATTAATCAGTTGGAAGAAGTTGATATTTATCATAAGGATAAAGTAACAAAAATAGACATTAATGAATTTATTAATTATCAGGGGTTTTTCGTAAACTCAGATGAGAAAGGAGTATTGGAGTTTTATATTTTTCCGAAAAAATCTCTATCGCTAGTTATTCAATTGTCTTCTATCATACCAAACTCAACTGACTTTAAATTTGCGAAAGAACCTATATTTATAATTGTTGATAATGTTAAAATTTACCGGCAACCCCTAATAGTTGTTACGGCCATTGGCGATAATTTAACGTCAAATGGAGAAAGTAAATTTTGGGTAGATATATCCCCGTGTGATGATTATGAACTTGGCGATTTTTTGTTGTTTTTTGTTAATGATGAATATAAATACTATTCTAGGATACTTAATATAAATCAACATGACCCATGTTTAATGGAGTTACCCTATTTTATTTTAAATAAAGATGAGCTATCAAAATTATCCTATTTATTAATTAAATCAAGTGGAAATGTAATAGCTAAATCCAGCCATGCAGATGTTACTTATAGAGGAAGACCAAATAAACCGTGGACAGATATTCACAGAATGTACGAGCCTTGTCAGGTTTATTCTAGCTTTGATGAAATAATAAAGCAGGGGGGAGCTATAATTAACAAAAATACATCTGGTCATGCCAAAAATCCAGATGATGCAGGTTTGTTTGTCAGAATTATAGGCACTAATGATAATAGCGATGGTTCTAAGGTTAAATTGGGTTCAAAAGTTTTTTTAACTTTATATATTAATTCAAGCACCAGAACGGTAAAACATGTTTTTACAGATAATATGCCCTATCAACCAGATAAAAGAGGTGGTAAAACAGCAACATTAAAATTTAATATACCTTATGCATTCTTAAAAAATAACCTGGCATTTCCATATAGTGATGGAGAGATTTTCTTTGATTATCAAATTGGTCATGATGATGATAGCGATGTGACTTATGGCGGGATTTGGTCAGGTTATATTGTTATATTTTGAAATAATCTTCATAGAGGTGGATTATGAACAATAAAGATACTTTATCACCACCCGAATTTCCTCAAAAAAATTCAGATGGAATAATTAATGTTCCTGAAATTATAGCAATGCATACTAATTATGTCATGATGACAGTGAATAAATATCAAGGCGTAGAGGTATTAGATAAAATAGATGGAGAAATTTACTTAAAAAATAACACTAAGGTCAAAGTGAAAAGTATTACCCATAATATAACACCAGGAGAGCCAGAACGTGATTTTTATATTTTATTGTTTGATGTAAATAAAATAGATATATCTGGATTATATGAAGCTAAGTATACAGTAACAAATTTACATACCCAACATCTTTACTCTAAAACAGCGAGTGTAAAAATTATAGGGGGTGGCCATATGGCTTCATCTGATAATGAAGTTTTTTTCCTTGATGCTAAAAAATCAAAGTTGTATTTACGTGATATTAATCTAGAAGGAGGAGTAAGAGTTCGGGCTAAATTTAAAGGTTTAGTTAATTATGATTCTATAATTATTTCTGCTAGATTTTTGGGAGATTTTGGTGAACAAGTGAAGGAGCTAAATTCTGGCAAACTCACATTATTTAACGATGATATAAAAAATGGTTATGTGGATTACACATTCAAGATAGATGGAATTAATTTTTTGGAAGTTAAATCTGTTATTGCTAAATTTGCTGACACTGGTAAGGGTATAGAGTCTGATTATACGAGTGTTTTTATTTTTAATGATTTAGATTCTGTGAATATTAAAGTGCAAACAACCAAAAATATTGGTTCTATTGATAGTGAACATGCAGATATAAAACCTTTTTTAACAGCAGTTATATATACGGATTCAAATAGTAAGCCCATTCACGCACGATTAACGAATGCTTATTTTGGTGATGGCGATGGTGAAAATAACACTATGTTAGATAATATAAATGATAAAGGGGTCGGCTATCTTCATATCTATAGTGATGATATCTCTAAAAATAGTGTGCTAAGTCTTAATTATGAAGATCCTGTTATTGCATATAAAGTTCCTTTGGATTTTTCAACTTGGATGCTATCTTCAGCTGAGGCGCTAACTTACACCTATAGCTCTTATGGTGTTGCTGATGGCATATGCCAGTGTTTTCTTCTTATTAAGATATCATCAAATAAAATCACTGACATTATAGTGGAATTCGAGAGTGCGGATATTAAAATTAATGGTGGTGGTAATATTTCGGAAATATCTAATCCTGATAAAAATAAGGTATTAGTCTATAAGCTGACATCATCTAAAGCAGTGCGGAGTAGTTTTACTATTAATGTCAAGGGTATTTCTATAGAACAAATTTATAAAACTATGGTTTTTGTCGACCCCCTTACACTTTGAGTAAAATAATATGAAAATTTCAATTAATTTTTTTCCATCAATTAAACTTTTCCAAGGAAGGCCTGCGATTAAAATTAAAATCCTGGCTTATGAATCATCAATAGCAATGCCTGAATTAAACTTAATTTTTGAATGCACACTAGGTAGTTTTGTGGTTAACGGTCAGGACACAGGTCAAAAAAAATTACTTGGTTGTACAGATGGCTCTGGGGAAACCTCTGTTTTTATAGTGGGCCCAGATATAGGCGGTGATGGAAAATTAACAGTCTCTTTTCAAGAGAATAGTAACCCGATTGGTCATCAACCTTACCACTTTGAAGCTACAGCACACTATGCGCTTAATTTTAATGTCATTAGTGATTATGCAATGGCTGATGGTATACAGAGTAATAAGGTTCAGGCTATTCTGACAGGAACCGGTCCAGTGGTTCACCTCGATAATCGAAAATTAAACTTAAGTATTACTGGAGCTGCGTCATTTGAACAGAATAAAATTACTCAGGATACTTCTATAGAAACGGATTCAAAAGGAAATGCAAACTTTGAACTTTATGACACAAATGCAGCAGGTGAAACAGTCACTCTTACTGGTGTAATGGATGGCAGTAAAGCAGAACCAACAATTATAAACATCAATTTTCAAGCTAATCTGGATTGTGAGGCTTCACCTCCCAGTGATGGACAATACATTAGAACGATCTTTGTTTATGCCATTGGTGCTCATACGTATCTTTTTCGTCAGCGTCAATGTGATCACTTAGTGACTGTACACAAGCTGCTTGCAGGTGGATTACAGGGAGAGCAAGTTTCTACTGGCCAGAAGTGGGTTAATTTTTATGATTTATTATTTCCTTTTACCCTCGGAGACGAACAATATGTTTTTGGGTTAGCTAATGACTTTATTAACCCATCCCAAAATGACTATAAATCCTATTGGATAATTGCAAAGCTGGATGAAAAAGGGCATAAAATAATTGTAGATCATGGCCATTGGGATTGTATTTATGATGTAGGATTTGCATATAGATCTGGTAAAGACCAATTTATTTATCTTCACAGTAAAGATATTAATGATAATGGTCAATATCCTTATATTATACAAAAAATTCTTCCTGATGGGAAAATGGCACGAACTCCAACAGAGGAAAAAAGCTGGGATTGTTTCTATGGAGCTACATTCTTTTTTTCAATGGAAGATAAGGAATATATATATATACACACAAAAGACCCTAGCCTGAAGGCTTTTGCTTATGAATTGAATAAAGATGGGACAGTAGGTGAGCAAAGCATGTCTAATACTTGGGAATATTATTATTATCCAGAATTTGCGTATTATATTGGTGGCACACATTATTACGCAGGACAAAGATTTTATGATAACTATTGGTTTATCAGTTATATAAAGAGTGGAGGAGTACCTGAAGCTCAAATTGAAGGTGAAAATAAATGGGACTCGGGTTACCAATATATGGTGCCATTTTCTATTGACGGAAACCAATATTTTTTGAGACAAAATCAGAGTGAAAACCACTGGTATATTACACAGCTTATTGTTGGAACTAATATGGGAGATGATACTGACAATAGCGACAATCATTAATATGATTGATTTAGTTAACACTGATAATTTTAAAAAAGTTGGTCATTGATTTAAAAATGGCCAACTTTTCAAGTTATCACGCTTTCCTGTAAACCATTAACTGCTCAACCAGCTGCTCTTTCCCCACACTAGAGATAACTTTCCCCCGACGCAGAGCAACCTGATTTGTTTTCATTTCCTGCTCTCCGACAATCAGAATATTGGGGATCTTCAACTGATGAAATCGCCTGATTTTATGAGCAACAGAGCTATTACTATGATCAGCTAATACAGGCAAATCCGCAGAGTTGAGTGAATAAACCAGTGCGTTAGCATAATCAATAGCTGCTTCACTCACTGTTGCGATTGCAACCGGTAATGGATGTACCCACTCTGGCAGGGCGCCCTGAGTGCTTTCCAGTAACACACCGATCCAGCGCTCTATTGAGCCATATATGACCTGATGTAAAATCACCGGGCGTTCTTTCTCGCCGGACGAATTTGTATAAGCAATATCAAAGCGTTCCGGGAGGTTAAAATCCAGCTGTATTGTTCCGCACTGCCACTCACGCCCTATATTATCCTTAAGAGCAAGTTCGATTTTGGGACCATAAAATGCGCCTTCACCGATTTGTATTTCGAAATCAACAGATTGTTCCTGGCATACATCAATTAATATTTGTTCAGCTTTCTGCCATAAAAGTTTATCGCCGAGAGCAGACTCTGGCCGAGTAGAAATTCTGACCAAAAGTTGATGATAACCATACTGGCTGTACACAAGCTTAGCTCTATTCAGAAAATTAATTACCTCTACCTGAATTTGTGACCACGCACAAAAGACATGGGCATCGTCCTGAGTAAATTGGCGCAATCTCAGGCAGCCATTCAAAGCGCCAGAGGGTTCATTACGATGGACTAAACCAAATTCGAACAGTTTTATGGGGAGTTCTTTGTAACTATGTACACCACGTTTAAACAGTAAAATATGCGCCGGGCAGGACATTGGTTTTAAAGCATAATCCGACATGCAGTCCTGACCACCGCCGAAAAACATATCTTCTTCGTACATAGCAAGATGACCGGAAGTTTGCCATAACTCTTTTTTCAAAAACTGAGGTGTACGGACTTCCTGAAAGCCATGCTGTTGGTAAATTTTCCGCATATGCTGTTGAATATTCTGAAATAGCCGCCAGCCGTTCGGATGCCAGAAAATCATTCCCGGCCCTTGGGGTTCTGAATGAAACAAATCAAGTTGTTGTGCAATCTCACGATGAGTTTTCATAGCTTCTCCTGTTATGAAACTCTGAGCGAAACGCATAAGGCAGGTATGAAAAAACCCTCTGGCGAGTCGCTCAGAGGGTTTTTTAAAATTCTGTCGAGACTACCCCCCGAACAACCTAGTGGTTTCGGTGGTGGTAGTTTGTTGAGCTGGCATGGCCAGAATGAAGATTGATTTAATTTTCATAATGTTTAAGTTTTTAGCAATCTGCATGGAAAAAAGCAAGTGGAAATTATAGGTAAAAAGTTCTATATCCAATGAATTCCGAATTCCCTAAGAGATTACTGTGTTTTAATACTTTGCTCTGTACCGTAGAATTATCGCTGAACTGGAATAGTTTGGTGTTTTTAACCGGGAGTAATAATAAATGATAACAAAGCGTGGGTTCAGATTAACGATGGTCATTGGTGGCATGGCGTTAATCTGCGTAGGTTTGGTTGGGTGTATCAGGCTGGAAGTTGCAACACCGGATAAGCCCATCAATATTAATATGAATGTGAAAATTGAGCATGAAATTCATATTAAAGTCGATCGGCAGATTGAAGATATGCTCAAAAATAACTCTGACTTATTCTAAGGAGTGAGAATATGAAAAAAACAGGAGTGATACTTTGGTTAAGCTTGCTGTTTAGCTCTTTTGCAATGAGTATGACGCTGGATGAAGCAAAACAACAAGGTCTGGTAGGTGAAACATTCAGCGGATATCTGGCTCCAGTCAGGAATACTGAGGATGCACTTTCCGTAGTTAAGCAAATCAATAGTGAACGGGAAAAAAGGTATGCGGAGATTGCGGTGCAAAATAATATAACTACCGATCAAGTGGCGAGAATAGCGGGTGAAAAGCTGGTTAGTCGTGCAGGAGAAGGGGAATATGTACGCGGTATTAATGGTAACTGGTTGAAGAAATAAAGCGTGCCATTTTTAGGCTGGCACGCACCGTTAGTAACAACAGAATCAGGCTGCGATTTCTTCAGATTGTTCCTGCTTTATTTTTTCTATAATTTCAATTATTGCATTGTGAGAGTTTTGATGTGCCTGATGTGCCAGTTCTTCGCCTAACGCAATCCCTTCTGCAAAGACGAATTTAACATCAGTAATACCAATAAACTCCAAGAAAATCTGTAAGTGCGGAGTGATCAAATCTTTTGGTGTTTGCTGATAAATTCCACCACGGGTGGTTAGCACAATAACACGTTTTCCTTTCAACAAGCCTTCTGGGCCTGATTCAGTATAGCGGAAAGTAATACCAGCACGAGCAATCAAATCAAAGTAGTTTTTTAATTGGGTAGGAATAGAGAAATTGTACATTGGTGCTGTGATTACAATAACATCATGAGCCTTTAATTCGGCGATCAATTCATCAGATAGTGCCATCGCCGTTTTTTGACGCTCTGTCAGTTCCGCACCACTTGGACGTATAGCACCTAATAGTTCCCCATCCAGCACCGGAACTGGTTCTTCAGCTAAATTACGGATGGTGATGTGACTATCTGCATGGCTGGTGGACCATTGCTCAATAAAATTATCCGCCATTTTATTGCTTTGTGAATTTTGCGCCATAATGCTGGATTTCAGAACCAGTAAGTTACTCATTTTTAATTCCTTAATTTGTTACTGTAACTAATACATTGTCAACGGTTTCTATAGGTCAGGCATTTTAATGGGATAGTCATTCAGTAAATAGCGCAATATTTCGAGGTTTGTATTCAAAATTATTGAACATCAGTTTGAGTCATCGGTTTTAACCTGAAAGATGAGGGAAATAAATGCGTTTATATGCAGTACATTGAAATACTCAAGATATGTTACACTTCTGATAGCCCAGTATTAAAACCCTATCCTATAACTCAATTTACTAGAATGCCTTGATAGTAAAGGAAATTTTGACAATAAAGTGCGTTTCAGAAAAACGGCACTACTCAATTAAGAACGTCACAAGGATTTATCACAGTGGAATTACCTTTAACAGCGACGATTGCTGAATTATACGCTGAACTTGAGTACACGCCGTTGCGTGACCAGTTCCGTTTAAGAAAACGTTTGCAGGGAGCTGCAAAAATAAAAAACCAGGCTTCTTTGCAGGCTGTAGCACAATCTATTGCTGCGGATATTACTACCGCAAAACAAAAAGTTATTAATCGTCAAACGGCATGCCCTACGATTAAATACCCTGAAAACCTGCCCGTTAGTCAGAAAAAAGATGATATCTATAAAGCTATCAGGGATAACCAGGTTGTTATTATTGCTGGTGAAACAGGCTCTGGTAAAACAACCCAGATCCCTAAAATATGTCTTGAACTTGGCAGGGGTGTTAAAGGGCTTATCGGACATACCCAACCCCGCCGTTTAGCGGCTCGTTCAGTGGCCAGCCGTATTGCCGATGAACTGGAAACATCGCTGGGTTCAGCCGTCGGTTATAAGGTTCGTTTTAATGATCAGGTGAGTGAGAATACACTGGTCAAATTAATGACTGACGGTATTTTGCTGGCGGAATTGCAGCAGGATAGATTGTTATTACAATACGATACACTGATTATCGATGAAGCCCATGAACGTAGCCTGAACATCGATTTTATTATGGGATATCTGCGTCAGTTATTGCCGAAGCGTCCCGATCTGAAAGTGATTATTACCTCGGCAACCATTGATCCTGAAAGGTTTTCCCGTCATTTCAGTAATGCGCCTATTATTGAAGTTTCAGGTCGTACTTATCCGGTGGAAGTTCGTTATCGGTCAATAGCAGGAGACGATAATGACAACGATAGGGATCAGTTAGAAGCTATCATTGATGCGGTAGAAGAATTAGGCCGCGAAAGTGCCGGTGATATTCTGGTATTTATGAGCGGAGAGCGTGAAATCCGTGATACCGCTGATGCCCTTAGTAAACAGAATTTTAAGCATACCGAAATTTTGCCTCTGTTTGCGCGTCTCTCCAATAACGAGCAAAACCGGATCTTCCAGTCGCACGTCGGGCGCCGGATTATTTTAGCCACTAACGTGGCTGAAACTTCATTGACTGTACCGGGCATTAAATATGTTATCGATACTGGCTATGCGCGTATCAGCCGATATAGTTATCGAACCAAAGTTCAGCGTTTGCCGATAGAGCCAATTTCTCAGGCATCAGCCAATCAACGAAAAGGTCGTTGTGGCCGTGTTTCTGACGGGATCTGTATTCGACTCTATTCTGAAGACGATTATTTATCCCGCCCTGAATTTACTGACCCTGAAATTCTGCGCACCAATCTGGCATCCGTTATTTTGCAGATGACTTCGATTGGATTGGGGGATGTCAGTGCGTTCCCGTTTGTTGAAGCGCCGGATAAACGTAACATTCAGGATGGTGTCCGACTATTGGAAGAGCTGGGTGCTATCGATACAGAGTCTTCAATCGATGGCACTTACCGGCTGACGCAAATGGGGCGGCAGTTGGCGCAGTTACCGATCGATCCCCGTTTGGCCCGTATGGTTCTGGAAGCCCGAACACATGGTTGTGTGCGTGAAGTCATGGTAATTACAGCGGCATTATCTATTCAGGATCCTCGGGAAAGGCCGCTGGAAAAACAGCAGGCTTCGGATGAAAAACATCGCCGTTTTGCTGATAAAGATTCGGATTTTATCGCTTTCCTGAAATTGTGGGATTTTCTGACAGAACAGCAAAAAGAACTATCCAGTTCTCAGTTCCGCAAACTTTGTCGTCAGGATTATCTGAATTATCTGCGTGTCAGAGAGTGGCAGGATGTATACACGCAATTGAGACAGGTAGTCAAAGAGATCGGTATTCCGGTTAACAGCCAGGAAGCGGATTACCGCAGTATTCATGTTGCGTTACTGACCGGGCTTTTATCCCATATCGGTCAGAAAGATGTCGAGAAGCAGGAATATACTGGTGCCCGTAACGCCCGTTTTTCCATCTTTCCAGGGTCGGGATTATTTAAAAAACCGCCTAAATGGGGAATGGTGGCGGAGCTGGTGGAAACCAGCCGCCTCTGGGGACGCATTGCCGCCCGCATTGAACCAGAATGGATAGAGCCTCTGGCATCGCATCTGATCAAGCGTCATTACAGTGAACCACACTGGCAAAAATCTCAGGGTGCGGTAATGGCATCAGAGAAAGTCACCTTATATGGATTGCCGATAGTGATGGGTCGTTTGGTCAATTACAGTCAGATTGACCCGATGCTGTGCCGCGAATTATTTATCCGCCATGCGCTGGTGGAAGGGGACTGGCAAACCCGCCATTCATTCTTCCGGGCTAATCTCAAATTACGTGAAGAAGTCGAAGAGCTGGAACACAAATCCCGCCGTCGGGATATTTTGGTGGATGATGAGACATTATTCAGCTTCTATGATCAGCGGATTGGCAAGGACGTAGTTTCATCCCGCCATTTTGACCGCTGGTGGAAAACAGTAAGCAAAGATCAACCGGAATTGCTCAATTTTGAAAAGAGCATGTTGATTAAAGGGGATGCTAATAAAGTCAGTGCGCTGGATTACCCCAATTACTGGTATCAGGATAATTTAAAATTTCGTTTAACTTACCAGTTTGAACCGGGGACAGATGCTGATGGAGTCACGGTGCATATTCCATTGCCAGTATTAAATCAGGTCAGAGATGAGGGATTTGACTGGCAAATACCGGGAATTCGTCATGAATTGGTCGTGGCATTAATTAAATCGTTACCGAAGCCGATCCGCCGTAATTTCGTACCGGCACCTAACTACGCAGAGGCATTTCTGGAGCGGGTAACTCAGCCACAGGCAACATTGCTGGAAAGTCTTGAAAAAGAATTTCGTCGCATGACAGGAGTGACATTGTCACGTGATGACTGGCAATTAGAGCAGGTTCCAGATCATTTGAAAATGACTTTCCGTGTTATTGGAGAGAAAAACAAAGCGCTGGCGGAAGGGAAAGATCTTTCGGCACTGAAGCTGAAACTGAAAGATAAAGTACAGGAAACACTTTCAGCCGTAGCGGATGATGGTATTGAACAAAGCGGGCTGCATATCTGGAGTTTTGGCGAATTACCTGAACGCTATGAGCAGAAACGAGGTGGCTATTCGGTTAAAGCATTCCCGGCGCTGGTGGATGAAAAAGACAGTATCGGTATTAAATTGTTTGAAACTGAATCTGAACAGCTTAATGCCATGTGGGAAGGAACGCGTCGGTTACTGTTGCTGAATATTCCATCACCGATTAAATACCTGCATGAAAAACTGCCGAATAAATCCAAGTTGGGGCTATATTTCAATCCATATGGAAAAGTTCTGGATTTGATTGATGATTGTATTTCCTGCGGTGTGGACAAATTAATTGCAGAAAATGGCGGCCCGGCATGGAATGAACAGGCATTTTCAGATTTGCAGGATAAAGTCCGGGCTGATTTGAATGATGCAGTGGTCGACATTGCCAAACAGGTCGAGCTGATCCTGACAACGGTATTCGCCATTAATAAGCGCCTGAAAGGGCGGGTAGATATTTCTCTGGCATTGGCACTATCTGATATCAAAGAGCAAATCTCCGGTCTGGTCTTTAGAGGCTTCGTCACCGCCCATGGTTGGAAACGTCTGGCAGATGTACTGCGTTACCTGAATGGTATTGAACGCCGGTTGGAAAAACTGGCAATTGATATAAACAGGGATAGGGCGCATATGAGCCGGATTGAATATATTCAGCAACAATGGCAGCAATGGTTGGCTAAGCTTTCTGTTCAGCAAAAACAGTTACCGGAAGTAAAAGAAATCCGCTGGATGATTGAAGAACTGCGTATCAGCCTGTTTGCTCAACAGCTGGGTACAGCCTATCCGATATCTGATAAGCGTATTGTGCAGGCGATGGAGAATATTGCTGTGTAGTAGTTTAGGGGCTGTAGAATTTTAATAATTAAGATCTACAGCCCCTGTATTTATTTTTGCCATTCTTGATCCTGATGAACACCAAATTCATTTATTCGCGAATGGGTATAAAAATGGTTGCATGCTAATTCATGCAACCATCTGAAAAGTAATAAAACAGTAATATTATTTACTGATAAGTCAGTGTAATCGTCGCTGTTGCATTGGCTTTACCCGGTGTTACCCGTGGTTCAGTCTGAATATAACGGGCTTGCATCGGAAGAGAAAAATGTCTTACCTCATTGCTGGGCTGAATGACAATTGTTTCACCCATTGATATTAATTTATTGAGAAACAGAATCTGTAAACCTACGCCTCTTGCTGTGGCGTTGCTACTATCACGATCTAATGCCCAAATATTATAGGAGCCATTGCTTGCTGGGCGTCCATCTAGTTTCATATTGGTTCGCGCATTGGTATCGCAATCCAGCTCTAAGTGAAAGTCTTTTTTCTGAGTAGTGCTATTAATACCGCGAAATTCACTTGTCCTGACTTTTCCCATATTAACGAGGGTTGTTTTATGTGTAAGGGAACAACTTGGGGTTGGAGTAATAATCTCAGTGTTATCTAAATAAAAAGTATGAATAAGCCAATTATTCCCTAATATTGCACTGGTCAGAACGCCACCTCCAATCCTTCCCGTGCCTGTATTTGGTGCAATTTTAACAAGCTGTACTGTCAGATAACCCCATGTGCGACCACAATAATAGGTATAACCCCTAGATTCCCCATAGGGTGGAGAACAGGTTGTTGGGTTATTTGATGTTCTAGGGAGCCAATCATGACCATATGGCTCATTTGGCCAATTATTAATACGGATGCCAATACCAGGCACACCAGAGTCATAAATTGCATCATAGTTATAGTGTATCCGGCGAAAACTCGGTGTACCCCATGATGTTGAAACTAGCCCGTTACAATAAGCGACATAGCCTGTGTTATATATCTGCTCGAGGGTAATTTCTTTAATAACTGTTCCCATAGGATAATCTTTTGGTAAAACTATGCTGGAACCAAAAGAAACCTGTGTTTCACCGGGAGTAAAATTATAATACCCGCAATCATAACCCCGATAATTGGCCTGACTGGCAAAACTGCTCATCGTGCCGACGATAAATATACTCGCCACTAATAATTTTAAGCCCTTAACCATAACTTCATTTCCATAATATGTAAAAATATCAAACATATGATCAATAGTTGTTATTCACAGGTGGCATCTAACATGTACAGGCCGGATTCTGGTATTGTTTCGGGGAGCTGATAATTAACCCGGCATTCCTGAGTATCTTTATAACCCCATTTCACCCATATCTGACCAGTTTCAGGAATACCACTCATATAGGCCTGCCCATCATTACTGACAATAGTGCTGCTGGGTTCATCTGACTCATTTTGTTGAACTAATGTGGCTGTTGCCCCAAATGGAACTTCTTTTCCTTTGTGAGAAAGATTCAGCAAAACGCGATAACCAATGCGTGTCTGGAAATCGGCCAGTGTCAGAGCACCTTGAGTAGGAACAATAGTTTGTGTGCTGATATCGATATCAACATTGTCTCCCATTGAATAGGTATCTAAAGAGATCCGATTTTTGCGATAGCTACTGGCATAAGGAACAATCGCATAACCTCTCCGGTCAGTTGCAATCCCAGTCTGATTCTGGACTTTAATGCCTTTAGCGCCATTGGCTCGGACTAGCACCAATGTATCTCCCAATGATTGAGAGAAAGTAATACCGTAGGGATGTGCGACGATTCCACCATTGAGGCTGTAATTTAACTGCTTGGATTGTCTGTTATAGTTATAACCAACGCCAACCTGACCATAAGCACCTTTATATTCTGTAGTGAGGTTTCCACCAATACCTGTGTTACGGTTATCGTAATTTTGCTGAATACTGTAAGCCAGATTGTTATCTTCCAGCGCTGTTCCACTTAAGCTGACCTGATGAGATGTTTCTCCTTTTTTATTATTAGTCAGGTTATAGCTGGCCCAGCTATTTTTTAGCCAGCGATCAAGAGGGATTTGTAGGCTGAACGAGATAATCTGATCTTTATGATTCGTTCCCGGCAAACTATTATAGGAGTAATTCAGTGTGTAATTGACAGAATTGTAACTGTTGCTGTAACCGGCACTGATATTCCTTTCATAGCCTTTCTGCGACCAGTAATCCTGCTGAAAAGCAGATAAATAAACACCGCCTAAATCACCCAAAGACTGGTTGATATGCATTTGCAGTTTACTGCGTTTGTTGGTGTTGTAGCGATTATTGCTGGTAATATCAAATTCATTAACTTCTTTGAAATCATAGAAATCGTGAGTCGAATAACGATAACCGGCTATCGTTAAACTGGTGCCAGTCAGGGTAAGATCTTTTGCATATTGAAACCGATATGATTGCCCGGAAGCACGAATATCTGAGGTTAATTCTGATTTAGCATGCGTCACATCAAAAGAAAATGAACCCCAATCATAGAGACTGTAACCGGTTCCTAAAGCAACGGACTGGTAATTTTTTGAGAAAATTGTTCCACCGTATAGCGTGACATTATTGGAAAGCCCGTAACTGGCTGTACCTTGTACGAAATAAGGTGTTTTACTGTGTTGAGCAGACGAACGGTATTTTCCGAATGCCAAAGAATGACGCAGACTCTTTTCCCGCAGCATCACAGGTACAGTCGAAAAAGGTTGCACAGAACGATGTTCTTTTCCGTCGGCTTCTTTAACGATAACTTCTAAATCGCCACTGGCAGTTGTTGGGTACAGGTCATTGATGATGAAAGGTCCGGGAGGAACATAGGTTTCGTAGATAATGTAACCATTTTGCTTAATTGTCACCTGAGCATTACTTTGTGCAATTCCCCGTATTGTTGGTGCGAAACCTCTCAGACTATCAGGCAGCATATTATCATCTGAAACCAGTTGCATACCGCGAAACTGAAAACCGTCAAAAATAGGTGAGGGGGTATAACTATCACCCAAAGTCAATTGGCTTTTCAGAGAATGAATATCACGTTGTAAATAAGTATTCAGGCTTCGCCATTTATTGTTCTGGCTACTGTAAGTCGCGTAATTTCGTAAACGCCAGGCATCCCAGTTTGCACCACTTCTGAGATTAAGAAAATTATGACTGTTTGAACCTGATTGACCATCCAGCCAATTTGTAGAACCACTATAACTATAATTAACTTGTAAGGAAGTTAACCCCTGCTGCCATAAATGAGGAGGCACATAATCTCTTACTTTGTTATGCAGAGCAGCTTGAGGAATGCTGATATCCAGACGCTGTTTGTTAAAATCGAAAGAAGATGATGCAGAATCAATATATTGACTAAGGTCTGTGATTTCCGTCTCTGGTGATAAAGCCGCTAAAGCCGGGAATAAATCGACATTGACTCCCATCTCTTTTAGCTGCTTTAGGGTAATTCTGGGAGATAACTTATTATTCACCAGAACAAACTCAACATTACCGGTATCTACTTTTTCCCTGTTGAGATAAGTATCGACCCAATAGCGTCCCGGCGGCTGTTGGTCATCCTGCATAAAAATTGACAAATCAATATCTTCGGGAAATCCGGAAAGTGTTTCCAGTGCATTGATATTGAAATAGTCTTCTCCGTAAACCTTATCGGAAAATAAAAGCCATATTGTTGCCAATATACATAAGAGTGCTTTTATTTGTTTGAAAAATAACACCAAATTATCAGAAATATTGTATTGAAGACAATGGCGGCTGTTATCCATAATCATTTTCTAGTCCTGATAGATTGTATGAAAGTTATACTCAAAAAATATGTTTTTCTTCTGGTGTTATTCCGCCAAAATCATTAATGGTTTTCCAGGAAACATGCTTGATATTTTTAATAGGAATATCCCAGATCTGCTGACCAAAAGGAGGGAGCATACCGGCTGTCTGGATCTCATGGTTTTTTGAAGCATTCCCAATGCCAAGATAAGCAAAAGAAATATAGTATGGTGTAGGGTTCTCGGCTGTCAGTATGTTGCCTTCAACCTTGAATTTCAGTGCCTTATAGGCAATGGAAGCGTCTTCTGCCAGTTGAGTGGGACGGTAAAATAACTTAAAGCGTGATCTTACAGTGATTTGTAACTGATTTTCTTCAGATTTTACTGTTGCCGGAATAGATTTAACATTTAGCCAGAATAGAGATTCTCTGTCAGTTGGTAAATTATCACCGGTTTTTACAATACGTAATACTGTCTCATTTCCGGCGGTTAATTTAAAAAGTGGGGGAGTAACAATAAAAGGTGTCTTAGTCTCATCATTCTCTCCCTGAATCCAGGATTGAATAAGATAAGAAATATCTGTTTCCGGATTATTGATAGAAATTGAAGCCTCTTTTCTATCACCGTTATAAACAACACGAGTGCCACCGATAACGACACCGGCAAAAGAAGTATTAATGCTGAAAGTGCAGATGATAATAAAAATCAAAATACGAAAGTATTTCAAAATAGATACTCCGATAATATTATTTATTATGGTTATATATTAATTAATGTAATTGAGTTGTTATTACCATTCACTGGTTATAGTGAATGGTAATAGTTCTTAATTAAATATTTTATTATATATTTTTAGTTATAGTCGATAGTAAAGCTAGCTACTGCATTACCGATGCCTGGAGTAACTTTGGATTTAGTTGCAACATATTTTGCAACAAAATCCAACTCAGTTGAGTTACCTTTAAATTCTTTTAATTTTGAAGATGTTGCAATAGGAATTGGAGTGTTATTGTCATCTTCATAAATGCCGATAGCAACACCGTTAGCTGCTCCTTCCACATTACTTAAAGCCAAAAGATTCTTATTTACTTCATTAGTTGGGCCATCGAACTTAACCTTTGCATGGGTAATTGTTTTCGGGCAATCAACTAATTTGATACTAAAACGTGTTGCTGCAGCAGTTCTATTCACATCGCTTAATGCTTGTGTACTGACTGTTCCCATATTTACAGTTTGATTTTGAGAATTGGAGTCAATTTTGCATGCATCAGCAGTTATTACTCCTTTAAATTGGATTTGTCCATCTTCGGCATGTGCTAAAGGCATAAATACAGAAGAAATGAATAAGGATGAAATAATTAACTTGGTTTTCATTTTTAATATATCCCATCCCTGGTGTATGAATACAACAGGGATATAGCTGATTTAATTAACATTAAAGCCGTACAAATATAATACAGCAAATGAGTAGTCTAAGTTGATATCTGAAAGATGGTACAAGAAGATACCAAAATTCTTTATCCGACAGATATTGCAAAGCATATAGTAGCGATCAATTACCAAAGATCAAAATAATAACTCGACAAAGCACAATATTCGAAACATTACTCCGCCAACTTTCCATAAATAGAATTGTAATTCAGAAAATAGAATATTTTTCAATCGTGAATGTATTTTTATTCTGTCTTATAAGATTAACTATTAATTTCAGGAGATTTCAGAAAATAAATATGAAGATAAAAGTGCTTATTTTTGTGGTTTTATATTTTTCCTATATATTTAACTAAATATTATTTATTTGTGACGCAAGTCGCAAAATCAGTATTAATTCCTGATATTTAGTATTAGTCAGTCACTTAAGCTATTTTTTTTCAAAAAAGCAAGACTTCAAGCCAACTCAAGTTAACTAGCTGTTAATAATAACTGGTATGACATGATTTGTATGATGAATACTTTAAAAAAGAGCGTAACAACAAAACTGAATAAATACTTATGAATAGATTATTTTACCTCCAACTAATCACGATATTAGTTACAACATACTTTTAAAAGAAATCTAAAACAACACTCATCAATATCGAGTACAAAAAAGCTAAACAAGGTTAATTTTTTGAAAATGAAGTAGAGGAAAAGCAAGAAGAGAAACTTTGAGGGTTACTGGAGGGGGAGAGAAGTTGTTCTCTCCCTATCTTTAACAAAGGATGCAGCTTAGGAAATATACTGTAAGTATTAGTGCATCAATAACCATGTAGAAGGAATTGTAGTCAATAATAGAACAGCAATTGCAGATTTCTCTAATTTATTTAGTTTATTACTATCATCCATTTGCTTGCGTGCATATAGAAAAACAAGTAATCCTGGAGCATATAAGATGACCGAAAGCAGCAAATGCATCAAGCCAGAGGCATAAAGCAGCCATAATCCATACATGCAGGCACCAGTAGCAATAAATAGTAAGATACGGTTACTACGCTCAAAAGCAACTTTTGCTAAAAATGCACCGACTAAAAAGTAAGGCACGAGCACCATTTCTGATGCGATAGAAAGCAAGGTATTGTAATCACTTCCGCTTAACCAGATTAAAACCAGAGCAACCTGAACAGCACCATTTGTGATCCACAATGAAGATGCTGGTGCTTTTTTGTCATTTTGCTTGCTAAATATTTTAGGAAATGAGTTATGTAAAGAAGCAATGAAAGGTACTTCTGCCGCCATGATTGTCCAGCTCAGGTAAGCACCACAGACAGAAACAATTAAACCCGCAACAATAATGAACTGGCCTGCTGAGCCAATTAATCCTACCATCAGGTTTGCCATAGAAGGATTACGTATTGCAGCCAATTCCGGTCTGGTGACCAGACCCAGGGAGAGCAGGGTAACCAGCACATAAACGCCTAATGCTGAAATCACAGCCAGTAGGGTTGCAATTCCAATATCTTTACGCCTTTTAGCTCTACCTGAAACGACAACCGCACCTTCAACACCAATAAAAACCCATAGGGTTATCAGCATGGTATTTTTGACTTGTTCCCAGACAGGAACTCCCATCTCAATGCCAGTAAAATCAAATGTAAATACATCCATTTTAAAGGCCATGATGGCCAGAATAATGAATATCCCTAAAGGTAACAGCTTGGCCATTGTTGCTAATTTATTGACGCCAGCCGCTGTTTGTACGCCTCTGAGTACAAGCCCGTGAACAAACCAAAGTAAAACAGATTCGCCGATCAACGCTTGCCAGGTATTCCCATCGCCCAAAATTATGGAATGTTCAGTGTCAGTAAAAAAGCTTAATGCCGCAAAGACAATGACTAAGTAAGAAACATTAGCAATGATTGCGCAAAACCAATATCCCCATGCAGAACAGAACCCGACTAATTCGCCAAAACCTTCTCTGGCATAGGTAAAAATTCCGCCATCCAAATCAGGACGCAAACGAGATAATAAAAGTAAAGAAATGGCTAAAAAGAGAATGCCTATGCCTGTGATCCCCCAACCTATCATTAAAGCAGCGGGGCTTCCTGCGTTTGCCATATTTTGTGGCAAGCTGAATACACCCGCTCCAACCATTGAACTGAAAACTAATGCGGTCAGAGAAGTGAGGCCTAATTTTTTTTCCAAAGATACGTTCCTAAAAGTCAGATAAAATCAACACGATTAGCCAGAACACTTATTCTGAATATCGAACACATATTGGACATTTATTGCATCCATGCGATGGAATGCAGAAATATTCAGTGGTTAAATCTAAAAACAGGAGGATTTTACGGAGTGAAAGGGCTGTATGCAATGGAAAATTATGCAAAAAAACATAAAATTTATGCATAAAAATCTTCATTTCCTAATGAAATAAACAAAAAATAGTTTTCCGCCGTTTGATATTCATCGGATTGTCAGTCATATCGCAGTGGTAAGGAAATGGTACGGTCAACAGAGACAATTTCTAAGGTGGCTGGGATACTATTTCAGAAGGGAGGTTAATGTTCATATTATAAACATTATTAATAAGATAGAATTTATTTTACTTTTAATAAACAAGCGATAAACATTTTAGGAAATTGTTTAACTAAAAGTCAGGTAATGAATTTTATAGATATTACAAAAAGTAGATAAGTAGATATATAGATGTGATAGCAACAGAGGAGGAAGAATAAAAGAAGTATACATTGTTAATGCATACTTCTTCGGTGAGTTTGTTATTTAAACAGATCTGCGCTAATGGTAACGTTTCCACCATTAGACTGCCACTCACGAGTGACATGGTAATATTTTGCCCCTTTTTCTGCGGCACGCTTAGCGACCTGATAAGATACTTCAGGCGCAGTTGTGTAATAACCGGAGAAAGTAATGGAGTCAAAAGGTACCATTTGGGCGGCAGAGGCTTTATTCAGTTCTTCTATTTTGGTTCCGTTCGGTAGAGTTACAGTGTAACGCCCACCTTTTGATGACTGGGTTTCAAAAAAACGACCAACGATATTACTGGTTGATGTTGATGAAGCGACACCCGGGATTTCTACTTTTTCAGCAGCTTCTCCGCCTTGTTCTAAAGCCTGACGTCCAGCTTCAGAATCAGCCGGGATCACCGCTTTGTTAGACTGAACCTGACGTTTTGGTGCATCTTCTTTATAGACATAAGCAGTGACGACCTGATTACCTCCATTGTTTGGTGCAATATCACGGGCAATAAAGAAGGATGCAGCATTTTTCTTTTTAGCTGCTTTGGCGAGAGCTTCTTTCAGATCAGGGTCAGTCGGGAAATAACCACTCACGGTTACTGTATCGAAAGGTTCCAGAATAATAGCTTCAGTTTTAGGCAGTTCTTTAATTCCTCGATAAATACGATATTGAGTCGTCTTATCTACTTTTTCTGCATCCTTATGATATAGATCAGCAACAACACGTAAATTACCGCTTCCATTAAAATCATCCAGACTTTGAATATAGAAACTGTCAGCGCCTTTTTTATCAGCCTGACGGGAAACAGCATCGGCTGCTTCATAGATCGCATTAAAACGCCCGGTTACTGTAATTCGTTCAAAGGGTTTAATCTCAGCAGCTTTCTCTGGTGTTAATTCTTTCGCTGCATTTGCCGTGGTAATTGTCGTTAAGGAGAAGATCGCTGTTGCGATGATCGTGGTTTTCAGCTTCATAAAAAATCCTTTCGCCTTGCGCATTAAAATATTTATAACGTGCTGAACATTGTTCTTTATCACATAGCTTGCAATTATTGCATGTAATAATGTTAATTGTCGCAAAAATTTATTCTATCTAAATAACTGCTTACCTATTTTTGGTAGATGTCGCTAATAATTTTAATAAAAATAGCGATTTATATAAAAAGCATCATGGCTTACATTAAGGGTTGTTTTGCTTTCTACAAAAACTATTATCAACAATGATGTGTTTTCATTGTGATATTATTTCACTTGTTATCACTGAATGCTTTGTTGATAAATCTCATTGATAGGTTTTACTGATAGTAGTAATAACAACAATCGAATCGTTAAATTGGCTTCAGCAGGTAATAATCAGCAATATTTCATTCTCAGAGAAGGAAACATTATGCATATTGGTGTACCAAAAGAACGATACCCCAATGAGGCTCGGGTTGCTGCTACGCCGTCAACTGTAGAGCAATTACTGAAATTGGGATTTAATGTAGTCGTTGAGTCAGGAGCAGGGCATCTCGCCAGTTTCGATGACAATGCTTATCAAAAAGCAGGGGCTGTGATTGCAGAAAATAATGAAGTCTGGCAATCAGATATTATTTTTAAAATCAACGCGCCGGAAGAGAGCGAAATTTCCTTAATGAAGGAAGGCGCTACTCTGCTCAGTTTTATCTGGCCAGCACAGAACCCTCAATTAATGGATAAGTTATCAGAGCGCAATATTACCGTTCTGGCAATGGATTCAGTTCCGAGAATTTCCCGCGCTCAGTCACTGGATGCTTTGAGCTCAATGGCAAATATTGCTGGTTATCGCGCCATTGTTGAAGCCGCTCATGAGTTTGGCCGTTTTTTCACTGGGCAAATTACAGCTGCCGGTAAAGTAGCCCCCGCTAAGGTTATGATTATTGGTGCTGGTGTAGCGGGCCTTGCAGCCATTGGAGCAGCAGGTAGTCTTGGTGCTGTGGTTCGTGCTTTCGATACTCGTCCTGAGGTTAAGGAACAAGTGCAAAGCATGGGCGCTGAATTTCTTGAATTAAACTTTAAAGAAGAAGCCGGTAGTGGAGACGGTTATGCAAAAGTAATGTCAGAAGCCTTTATCAAGGCGGAGATGGAACTTTTTTCTGCTCAGGCAAAAGAAGTGGATATTATCGTTACAACAGCGTTAATTCCGGGTAAGCCAGCACCCAAACTGATTACCAGAGAAATGGTTGAATCGATGAAACCGGGCAGTGTCATTGTCGATCTGGCTGCACAAAATGGCGGAAACTGTGAACTGACAGAAGCCGACAAACTTGTTGTGACAGATAATGGCGTCAAGATCATTGGTTATACTGATTTACCCAGCCGTTTACCTACTCAGTCATCACAACTGTACAGTACCAATCTCGTTAATCTGATGAAATTGCTGTGCAAAGAGAAAAATGGTGAGATTGCTATTGACTTCGACGATGTCGTTATCCGTGGCGTTACCGTTATTAAAGAAGGCGAGATCACATGGCCAGCGCCACCAATTCAGGTCTCAGTGCAACCACCCAAACCTGAACCCGTCAGGAAAGAAGATAAACCTGTTGAAAAGCCTAAATCTCCGTGGCTGAAATATGGATTACTGGCGCTGGGAATTATTCTTTTTGGCTGGCTGGCAAATGTTGCGCCAAAAGAGTTTTTATCCCACTTTACCGTATTTGCTCTATCTTGCGTGGTTGGATACTACGTTGTCTGGAATGTCAGTCATTCATTACATACTCCACTTATGTCAGTTACCAATGCTATCTCTGGGATCATCGTTGTCGGAGCCGTGTTGCAAATAGGTGAAGGTGGCTGGGTCAGTTTCTTTTCTTTCATTGCAGTGCTGATTGCCAGTATCAATATCTTTGGTGGCTTCACTGTTACGCAACGTATGCTGAAAATGTTTCGGAAAGGATAAGGGGTAACTTATGTCGAACGGAGTAGTCACTGCGGCATACATTGTTGCTGCTATCTTATTTATTTTCAGTCTCGCCGGTCTTTCACGTCATGAAAGTTCGAGACGAGGCAATATCTTTGGCATTATCGGAATGGCGATCGCCCTGATAGCGACTATCTTGGGGCCTGATACAGGGAAAGTGGGCTGGCTTATTCTGGCGATGATTATTGGTGCAGTTATTGGTATTCGTCTTGCTAAGAAAGTAGAGATGACGGAAATGCCCGAATTAGTTGCCATCTTACATAGTTTTGTTGGTCTGGCGGCTGTTCTGGTCGGTTTTAACAGTTTTATTGCTCATGATATTTTTGCTGATGCCATTATGGAAAACATTCATCTGACAGAAGTTTTCCTTGGGATCTTTATTGGTGCAATAACCTTCACTGGTTCAGTTGTGGCATTTGGTAAATTACGCGGGAAAATTTCCTCAAAGCCATTAATGCTGCCTCATCGGCATAAACTTAATCTGGCCGCTTTAATAGTCTCTTTTGTACTAATGGTTATCTTTATCAAAACGGAGAGTGGAGGTTTACAGGTTTTTGTCATGCTAGCCATGACTGCGATTGCTTTAGCATTTGGCTGGCATCTGGTGGCATCCATTGGTGGCGCAGATATGCCGGTTGTGATTTCCATGCTGAACTCATATTCAGGCTGGGCCGCCGCCGCCGCTGGTTTTATGCTGAGTAATGACCTGTTGATAGTAACAGGTGCTTTAGTCGGTTCATCAGGGGCAATCCTTTCTTATATTATGTGTAAAGCGATGAACCGTTCCTTTATCAGCGTTATCGCTGGGGGTTTTGGTAGTGATGGCGTCTCAACGGGCGATGATCAGGAAATGGGGGAATATCGCGAAACAACCGCAGAAGAGGTCGCTGAGCTATTGAAGAATTCCACTTCAGTCATTATTACCCCAGGATATGGTATGGCTGTTGCTCAGGCACAATATCCGGTACATGACATCACAGCAAAATTGAGAGAAAAAGGAATCAATGTTCGTTTTGGTATTCATCCAGTGGCGGGGCGTTTGCCGGGTCATATGAATGTATTACTGGCAGAAGCCAAAGTACCTTATGATATCGTTTTAGAAATGGACGAAATCAATGATGATTTTGCTGAAACAGATACCGTTCTGGTTATTGGGGCCAATGACACAGTTAATCCGGCTGCACAGGAAGATCCAAACAGCCCGATTGCGGGAATGCCTGTATTGGAAGTCTGGAAAGCGCAAAATGCGATTGTTTTCAAGCGCTCGATGAATACCGGCTATGCCGGCGTACAAAATCCACTGTTCTTTAAAGAGAATACACAAATGTTATTTGGTGACGCAAAAGCAAGTGTTGATGCAATATTACGCGCACTATAAACATAAATACCCATAAATTAAAAAAAGAGCCTTGAACGAACATTCAAGGCTCTTTTTTTAATTCTTAAAATGACTCTCTAATTATACTCTGACTTTTAATTGATCATGTGAAGGTGAGATCCTTTTCTATTTAGGAGGTGTGATTTAATTATATCTTGTAGTGAAAATTTTCCATTTCTAATCGGGAATACTAAAAATGGTTATAGGTGAACTATGAAAACTGCAATTGAAATCGTCAATGAAGCTTTAGAAAATGGTATTAAGCTGTTTGTTGTGAATGGTAAATTACAATATGAAACCAGCCGTGACAATATTTCATCAGAATTATTGAGCGAGTGGAAAAATAACAAGAAACAATTGATTGATTTACTGTCCGGACTTTATTCAAATGGAAAGGAATCACCAGAAACCACCCTTCCTGATAATTATAATTCACCTATAAATCAATTAATTAAATCTGCCTCTTTACTTCCGGTTTCATTGGGTAATCCGCGTTCAGAAAAACAACAATTCGAAAAAAATACATATCACCAACATGTTTCAAATAATCTTACATATAAAATAAAAAAATTATGCACTCGGCATGAAGTCACTTTATTTACATTTTTGGAAACTGCTTTTGCAGTATTACTCAGTCATTACAGTAATGAAAAAGACATTCTTATTGGAACACTTACCACAAGAAAAAAGCTTTATGATATTGATTCTTTAATTGGTTATTTCGTTAATTCACTGATTATCAGGACAGATTTATCTACTAATCCTACCTTCAGTGAATTGTTAAAACAAAATAACCATACTATTTTGGATGCATATGCTCATCAGGATATTAATTACCACTCAGCTTTTCAAATTGCTTTCACGTCAGTCAATACTCATCAACAAAATCTCACACAGGAACAGAGTCATCACATTAAGAGCGGAAAGTATCTTCAACTGAAAACCCGGCTTGATTTAGACATTCAGTTTTATGAAAAAGATAAGAAAGAACTCTCTCTTTTATGGAGTTATAACACTGATTTATTTGAAAATGTCACAATCAGAAGATTAATCGCCAATTACGAAACTCTACTTACTAATATCGTTAACGTATTGATAAAGAATGATAATACTAGCCTGACAAATCAGGAACCGTCTGTTTTTAATATTCCATTTTTATCGGAGGTGGAAAAACACACTTTGCTGCATGAATGGAATGGGCCACAGAAGCATTATCAAGCAAAGTGCTGTTTCCACCAATTGTTTGAAGAACAAGCTGCCAGAACGCCTGAAAGTACCGCACTGATTTTTGGTAAGAATTCTCTCAGTTACCGGGCTGTCAATGAACAAGCTAACCAACTGGCGCACTATTTGACAGAGCTGGGTATTAAACCCGATACATTGGTTGCGCTTTGTGTATCAAGATCATTGCAGGGGATAGTTGCACTCTTAGGTATTCTTAAAGCGGGCGGCGCGTATGTACCGTTAGATCCCGCTTATCCGCAAGCCCGCCTTCAGTACATGTTGGAACATAGCAAAGTTGCATTCATCCTGACGGAAACCCATCTGGTAGAAAAATTACCTGTCAGCCAGCAAAAAGTGATTTATCTGGATAGGCAGGACATACAAGGACATCTGAAAAACCAATCAACCGAAAATATCACCGAGTACACAGCCCCTTTGACAGAAGATCATCTGGCCTATGTGATTTATACTTCAGGCTCTACCGGCAAGCCGAAAGGTGTGATGGTAAAACATAAAGGCTGGGTGAATCTGGCACTCTCGCAGGCGGCCTTATTTGGGATTGATACAAACAGTCGGGTATTGCAGTTTGCTTCCTGTAGTTTTGTTGCGATGACCACAGAAATGGCAATGGCTTTTTCTTGTGGCGCAGCGTTGTGTTTGCTCTCAGAAACACAGCAGTGTAACCCTGAATTGTTGGATGAGGAGGCTGAAAGATATCAGATTACCCACGCGATGTTACCACAGGCGCTATTACCTCATTTGAATTTCAATAAATGGAAGTCTGCCACCAATTTGCTATTGGGGGGAGAAGCTGTTCCTCCACAAATTGCTATCCGCTGGAAACCGGGTAGAAAACTGTTTAATGCGTATGGGGCTACAGAAACTTCCTCCATGATAACCGCAGGATTATTGCACGATGACAAAGTGACGATTGGAAAGCCATTACCTAACGTAATTGTCCGCATTCTTGATCCAGAAGGTAATCTGCTGCCAATTAGCGCTATTGGGGAGCTACATATCGGCGGCGTTCAACTGGCAAGAGGTTACCGGAATTCACCGGAAATGACAGAAAAGCAATTTATCCGCGATCCATTCAGTTCATCATGCGCAAATTCGGATACAGAAAATAGACTTTATCGGACCGGTGATTTAGTCCGTTGGACATCAGACGGGCAATTGGAGTTTATCGGGCGTATTGATTCACTGGTGAAAATTCGTGGTTATCGCATCGAATTAGGTGAAATTGAAAATATATTGAGTAGACATGACGCCTTAAGCAGTGCTGCTGTCATCGCTTACGGTGCGGACAATGAAGATAAGAGGCTGATTGCATACGTTTGTCCAAATAGTAAATGGATTGCTGAAAGAGGTACTGAATTTGATGCGGTTGGTAGTGAACTTTCAGGGTTACTTGAATCTTTTCTGAGCCAGCATCTGCCTGATTATATGGTTCCCCATATTTATATCTTGCTGGAGCAAATGCCACTCACGCCAAATAACAAAGTAGATAAAAAATCTCTGCCAGAGCCAGATAACCGTACATTGCGCCAGAAAAATTATGTTGCACCAAGAAATGAAGTTGAAAGGGAACTATGCTTATTATGGCAAAACCAATTTGAAATTAATCAGATAGGTATTTATGATAATTTTTTTGCGCTGGGAGGGCACTCACTTTTAGCGACTAAGATTATTGCATCTATTAAAAGTAGGCTGAATAGTCATTTCAGTCTGTATCAATTATTCACAAATCCAACCGTCGCGCAGGTTGCTGATGTAATTAAAAAGACTGAAAAGCCTGAAATACCTGTTTCTGAATCGATACAAAAATTTCCAGATGGAAAAATACCGCTCTCTTATGGCCAAAAAATGCTTTTCCCTTTAAGGCAGGTAGGAAGATTAGAAACGTGTTTTCATATTCCTATTGTCTTACTTATCAATGGAGTACCTGATCACTATGCTCTGGAAAAATGTCTGAATATACTTGTAAAACGGCATGAGATTTTGCAATTAAAATTTTATCAGGAAAATGAACAAATATTCGTAAAACCGGATAACGATATGACGGTTAATTTACAGGTTGTCAAATTGCGACCAGATGGGATAGAAAAAGAACAGATACTCAAGGAAATTAGCCGTTTTTGGCAAGAAGAACATAAATTACCTTTTGATATTTTTAATAAACCATTAATTAGAGCATTCTTATTACCTATTTCAGAAAAAAATACAGGTTTACTATTTGATATTAACCATATGATTTTTGATGGATGGTCAATAAATGTTTTTGTGAAAGAACTTTTTCAATTATATACAGCTTATTTACAGGGAGGAAAAATCACACTTCCACCTGCTGGAACTCAATATTCAGATTATATCTATGATTTACAAAGACGTAATAAATCAGCTGAGTATCAAAGACAACTTGATTTCTGGAATCAGCAATTTTCGAGTATTAGCGAGAAACATGGTTTTTTCCCTGACTTTAGTCATAATGCAACCTCAAAAGGCCTCTTTAACATTCGCTATATCAATATTACTGATTCTGTCACTCAAGCAGTAGCAAAGTATTGTGAGTTGAACAATACCACACCTTATATGTTATTTATGGCTCTGTTCCATGCATGTATATTTATGCATTCAGGCGTATCACAAACGGTGACAACTTCACCGATATTTGATCGTACCACTCATGAAAGCCAGCAAGCTATAGGCTTATTTTTAAATGGGCTATTAGTGAAGTCCTCTATCAATAAAGAGATGAGCTTAGATGATATTATTCAGCAGGTCAGGCAATTTGTTTACGAGGCAATGAAAAACTCAGATGTTCATGTGACCTTACTCATTGATTCAATTGGTGAAAAAATGAGAGATGCACTGTTTAATGTGGTATTTAATTACATGAACATAGATGATCATGATGACAAATTATTCACTAATCTAGGCATAGAACCCGTACAATTTACCCCAACGCCTTTCAAGTCACTTGGAATGATTTTTTTCAAAAAATCTCAAAATACCGTATGTGAATTTACCTATAATACGGAATTATACTCCGAAAAAACGATTGATAGCTTACTTCGATATTATGAAAAGTTCATGAATGTTATTGTGTCAGGCCGGGAAAAAGAGCAAATCAGTAATTTTTATCACTAAAATATTAAGGTGAAAATTAAGATTAATATTAGGGTGAATAAAGAGTGAATATATAAAAATCCTCATGGATGAGGTTTGTTTTCCATTTTTAATTATCAAATTTGATATAGGTTTTATAATTGTTTGTCTATTAAAAAATATTATGCTTTCATTTTGTTTTTGATAACCAAGTCAAACAATAAATTTGATGGATTTTAATGATGGTATGTTAAGATGAACATCAATCGATCCTTATTATTAATTGAGTGCTATGAAAAAAATACAAAAAAACAATCCAAATCTTAAAAACATAAAAGTAACAACCTCGCTCCATTTAAAGCCGCAAGAAAAATAGCCTTATAATATTTGTTAAAGATCATATTAAAAATATAAGGTCATTTATCCTTCTGAAGAAAAATAATTAAAACAAACTCATTTGATGGATTAATCTTTTATATAAAAAGATTAATAAAATATGTTTTAAATTATTTCATATAAAAGGTGACATATGAAGAATGCCGCTCAAATTGTGGATGAGGCTTTAAATCAAGGAATTACTCTGTTTGTGGCTGATAACCGATTACAATATGAAACCAGCCGAGATAATATTCCGGAGGAATTATTAAATGAGTGGAAATACTATAGGCAAGATTTGATCGATTTCCTGCAACAACTCGATGCAAAAGAAGAAACACAAACATATCAATTGCAGGATATTCAGCGAAATCGCAATGCTGAGCATTATCCACTTTCATTTGCTCAGCAACGCTTGTGGTTTATCGATCAACTTACTGATGGCAGTCCTCAATACAACTGCCCCGGCTATCTGAGATTACGGGAAAAACTCAATGTAAATGCCTTTAAGACGGCGGTAAAAACATTACTCGAACGTCATGAAGCATTACGCACCTGCTTTAAGGTTATAGATAACGAACCACGGCAGGTTCTGGTGACTTCCTATGATTTACCTATCACTCAGCATGATTTGACGATGCTCTCTGAAAATGAGAAAGAACACCATATTCAACAATTCAGCAAAGAAGAGGATAACCAGGTTTTTAATCTTAGTGCTGATCTAATGTTACGTATTCGGCTAATAAAACGAGCTGAAAATGATTATGTCGTTCTCTATACCATTCACCATATTGCTTGTGATAGCTGGTCAATAGAAATCTTTATCTATGAACTTATCACATTATATAAGGCTTACTCTCAGGGAATGACCAACCCGTTACCAGAACTAAAAATCCAATATAGTGATTATGCTCAGTGGCAACGAAACTGGCTGCAAGGGGATATTCTGGAAAAACAACTGGATTACTGGAATAACCAGTTATCAGGTATTCCTCCGTTGCACCGTTTTCCACTGGATAATCCACGGCCAGCACAACAGGGTTTCAAAGGGCTTCTTAAAGAACAACATATCTCAAAAGCTCTGGCACAGGAGATCAAAGCGTTATGTCACCAACATGAAGTCACATTATTTATGTTTCTGGAGACTGCTTTTGCTGTCTTATTGAGCCGTTACAGTAATGAAAAAGATATTCTGGTCGGAACGCCACTTGCAGGAAGAACTCATCATGACATTGAACCTCTGATTGGTTTTTTTGTTAACTCACTGGTGATCAGAACCGATTTATCTGGCCAGCCTACATTCAGTGAATTATTAAAGCGAAATAGCCGCACTATTATCGATGCTTATGAACATCAGGATCTGCCATTTCAAATGTTGGTAGAGAAAATCAGTCCGGGAAGGAATCTAAATTATAACCCTGTGTTCCAAATTGCGTTTACGCTGGAAAATACCCAGCGGGATGGGACATTAGTGCGGGATAATAATATTGAGACCGAAGAACGTCTACTTTTGAAAACCCGGTTTGATTTAGAAATTCATATTTATGAAGAAGAGGGTGGCGGGTTATCCCTTTTATGGGTTTATGACAGTAGTCTATTTAACGATATTACTCTTGAAAGATTGATTGCCAGTTATGAAACGCTGCTTACTAATATTGTCAGCGTGGTGAAACCACGTACCGGCTCAGATCTGATATATAAAGAACCTTCCGTTCATGATATTCCACTGCTAGCTGAAGCTGAAATACATACTTTATCCCAATGGAATGGGAGACAGGAATATAATCAGAATAGTGGCTGTTTTCATGAGTTATTTGAGAAACAAGCTGCCCGATATCCTGAAAAAACCGCCATTGTTTTTGGCAGTGATTCATTGAGTTATCAGGAACTGAACCAACAGGCTAACCAGCTGGCACACTATCTGATAGCACAAAAGATTAAACCAGAAACATTAGTTGCACTCTGTATTCCCCGTTCAATACGCGCATTAGTTGCACTACTGGGTGTCATTAAAGCGGGTGGTGCATATGTGCCGTTAGATCCTGATTATCCGGTATCCCGTCTCCAATATATGCTGGAACACAGCGAAGCAGAATTCATTCTGACAGAAACGAGTCTGATAGAAAAACTCCCGATTAGTCAGCAGAAAGTTGTCTGTTTGGATACCGAGGCAATACAGTCACAATTGCAGCAAATGCCTATCGACAATATTACTGAACGCCCATTCCCGCTGACGGAAAATAATCTGGCTTACGTTATTTATACATCCGGCTCTACCGGAAAACCGAAAGGCGTTATGTTGGAGCATAAAGGATGGGTCAATCTGGCACTGTCACAAGCGGAATTATTTGGTGTTGATACGCATAGCCGGGGATTACAGTTCGCGTCATGGAGCTTTGATGCCATGATCTTAGAAATATCTATGACACTGGCGTATGGCGCAACACTTTACTTAATCTCAGAAGCCCAGCAACATTCTCCTGAATGTCTGGACGAAATCGTTGAAACACACCAAATCACCCATGCTGTATTACCTCCTGCTTTACTGCCTTACCTGAACTTTAACAAATGGTGTTCTGTTTCAACCTTGCTTTTAGGGGGAGAAGCTGTACCTCCACAACTTTCTGTTTACTGGTCACAGAATAGGAGGCTGTTTAACGTATATGGCCCGACAGAGTGTACAGCCATCGTAATTTCAAGCTTATTAACCGATGAGAAAATTACAATCGGGAAACCGTTGCCGAATATTCTTATGCGTATCCTTGATCCATCAGGTAATCAGGTGCCTATTGGTGTTGCGGGAGAATTATGTATTGGTGGTGCTCAACTGGCGCGGGGCTATTTGAACGCACCTGAAATGGACGCAATCAAATTTATTAAATATTGCAATGAACAAACGGATGAATCCCAGCCTCAACGTTTATACCGAACGGGAGATTTAGTCCGCTGGTTATCTGATGGCAATATCGAATTTATCGGTCGGATTGACTCTCAGGTCAAGCTAAGAGGATTCAGGATTGAGTTAGGAGAAATTGAAACCGCACTGAGTGGACATGAAGCTTTAAGCAGTGCTGTAGTTATTACATGTGGAGAAGGTAAAGATAAAAGGCTGGTTGCCTATGTTTGCCCGACTATCAGCTGGCTGGAAGAAAGAGGCTTGCAATTTGATACCGAAGATATCTCCCAATACTCAGTGATTAAAGCTGAACTTTCAAAATTACTCGAATCTGCACTAAAAAAACAATTACCCGAATATATGGTTCCCAGCCTTTATATTCCTCTAGAACAAATGCCACTGACACTCAATAACAAAGTGGATAAAAAAGCGTTGCCAGCGCCGAATAGCAGTGATTTTCACCAACAAGATTATGTTGCACCAAGAAATGAAATAGAGAAAAAAATCGGCCAGTTATGGGAAGAGCTGCTGGGTATTAGTCAGCTCGGTATTCATGACAACTTTTTTATTCTGGGCGGCCATTCCCTTCAGGCAACTCGTCTTATCAGTTCAATACGCAATGAACTTGATATTGAAATACCACTAAGCAGTGTCTTTGAACATCCGACACTTGAGCAGTTATCACAGATAGTTGCAATTCATCTCCTCAAAGAAAAGAGAAAGCATTTTCACACTGAACAAGAAATAACAGAGAAACTATTGGAAGGTGATATATGAAGAATGCAGTACAAATTATCAATGAAGCGTTAAATCAAGGGATCACTCTGTTTGTTATTGATAACAAACTAAAATATAAAACGAATCGTGACAGTATTCCTCCTGAATTACTTGAAGAATGGAAACAGTACAAACAAGAATTGATTGATTTTCTGAATCAGATAGATTCAGAAGACGATATGGATACTCACCGACTGCCAGATATTCCGCGTTATGAGCGTGCTGAACACTATCCACTCTCATTTGCTCAGCAACGGTTGTGGTTAATAGATCAATTCACTAATGGCAGCCCGCAATATAATTGCTCAGGTGATTTTCGATTGAGGGAATCGATTAACTTCAATGCTTTTGAAGCTGCAATCGCTACATTGCTTGAACGTCATGAGTCATTACGTACTTATTTCAAAGTCATTAATGACGAACCACGGCAGATTATCGCCACTTCCTATGATTTGCCTATTACAATGCATGATCTATCCTCACTTTCAGAATCTGAGAAGGAACGTCAGGTTAAACAACGGGGTGAAGAAGAGTGGAAACAGTCTGTCAATCTCAGCACTGACCTGATGCTTCGTATTCAGTTACTGAAACTGGCAGAAGATGACTATATCATTCTTTATACAATCCACCATATTGCCTGTGATGGTTGGTCAATCGCGATATTCTTTAGTGAACTGCTTACCTTATATCGGGCATATTGCCGGGGAGAAAGTAATCCTCTTCCTCCATTAAAAGCTCAATATACCGATTATGCCCAGTGGCAGCGAGAGTGGTTACAGGGTGATATTCTCGATAAACAATTAGATTACTGGCAAAACCAGTTATCAGGTATCTCTCCACTTCATCGTTTTCCTTTGGATAATCCACGTCCGGAAAAACAAAATCTTGAAGGAAACGTTTACCCACAACGAATTTCAAAGACGTTGACTCAGGAAATAAGAACTCTATGTGCCAAACATAAAGTCACGTTATTTATGTTTCTGGAAACCGCTTTTGCTGTGTTGCTAAGTCGTTACAGCAGCGAAAAAGATATTTTGGTTGGGATGCCGGTTGCAGGAAGAAGACATCGTGATGTTGAGTCGTTAATTGGGTTTTTTGTCAATTCACTGGTGATCCGAACAGATTTATCGGGCCAGCCTACATTCAGTGAACTCTTAAAGCAGAACAGCCGAACTATTCTGGACGCTTATGCACATCAGGATCTGCCCTTTGAGATGGTAGTGGAAAAACTCAGCCCAGAGAGACAATTAAACCATAATCCTATCTTCCAGATCATATTTGCAGTACAGAATAACCAGCGAGATGCAACGCTCGAACAGGATATTCTCGTTGAAACAGAAGAACACTCATTGTTGACGACCCGATTTGATTTGGAAGTCCACATATATGAAGAGAAATATGAAGGTGAGCTATTCATACAGTGGATTGCCGATTCAAGCCTATTCAATCACGCTACTCTCGACAGACTACTGGTCAATTACGAAACGCTGCTGACTAACATTGTTAATGTGATGAAGCATCATACCGGTAACAGCGAACCATCAGTCCATGATATTCCATTACTGGCAGACTCTGAACGAAACACCTTACTTCATGAGTGGGGTGAACCACAGGTTCCTTATCCAACCGGGAAATGTTTCCACGAACTCTTCGAAGATCAGGTATTAATACACCCTGAAAAGAATGCATTGATCTTTGGTACTGATTCCCTGAGTTATCAGTCGTTAAATGAGCAGTCCAATCAATTAGCACATTACTTGATTCAGCAGGGTATTAAACCGGATACGCTGGTTGCGCTTTGTGTACCAAGATCATTACAGGCGGTTGTAGCGCTGCTGGGGATTCTTAAAGCGGGTGGGGCTTATGTACCTTTAGACCCTGGCTATCCGAAAGCCCGTCTCCAATACATGCTAGAGCACAGTGAAGTTGAATTTATCCTGACTGAAACGCAAGAGGTAGAAAAACTGCCTATCACGCAGCAGAAAGTCATTTGTTTAGATACTGATACGATACAATTGCAGTTACAACAAATGCCTGGGGTTAATATCACCGAGAATGAGCGTCCATATCCACTGACAGAAAATAATCTGGCTTATGTCATTTATACTTCTGGCTCAACCGGCAAACCGAAAGGCGTTATGCTGGAGCATAAAGGGTGGGTGAATCTGGCTCTCTCACAGGATGTTTTATTTGACGTTAACTCAAATATTCATGTATTGCAGTTTGCCTCCTGGAGTTTTGACGCCATGATTTTGGAAATGTCTATGACATTAGCCTATGGCTCAACACTGTATCTTATTTCTGAAACTCAGCGGCGTTCCCCTGAATTGATGGATGAACTTGTTGAAAAACATCAGATAACTCATGCAGTCTTGCCACCTGCGTTGCTTCCTCATCTTAATTTTGATAAATGGCATTCTGTTTCAACATTACTTCTGGCCGGTGAAGCCGTGCTACCGCAAATCGCTGTTCAGTGGTCGCAGAACAGACAATTGTTCAATGTGTATGGCCCGACAGAATGTACCTCTATCGTCACTACGGCTTTATTAACTGACGAACGTATTACTATTGGAAAACCTTTACCTAACGTAGTCATGCGGGTTCTTGATCCAGAAGGTAATCTGGTTCCTATGGGAGTTATCGGAGAGTTGCATATCGGTGGTGTTCAATTGGCACGGGGTTATCGTAACTCACCGGAAATCACAGAAAAACAATTTATTCGTGATCCATTCAGCTCGCCTTCAACTAATGAGCAGGAAAACAGACTGTATCGTACTGGCGATTTAGTTCGCTGGACACACGATGGTCAATTGGACTTTATCGGTCGCATTGACTCTCAGGTTAAAATTCGTAGCCATCGTATAGAGTTAGGTGAAATAGAATCTGTTTTGAGTAAGCATAACGCCTTAAGTAGTGCTGCTGTGATCGCTTATGGTCAGGATGAAGATAAAAAACTCATTGCATATGTTTGCCCAAGCACAGAGTGGTTAGGTGAAAAAGCCATTGAATTTAATGCACACAGTGTTAATAACTGGACAGAAATTTTTGATGAGCAATACCGTCAACCCACAATGGAGACTACCCAGAAAGAAGATATCAGTGAGGGAGTGACAGCAGAAAGTGATTTCGGTGGCTGGATGAACAGTTACACTGAACAGCCAATTGCCGTTGCACAAATGGAAGAATGGTTAGCTGACATAATGAAGCGGATTGACTCCCTGAATCCTCACCGTTTACTGGAAATTGGCTGTGGTAGTGGATTATTGTTGTACCGCTATGCTGAACAGTGTGAATCAGTAGTCGCTACCGATATATCGTCTGAGGTTTTAAACCGTCACCAACATATGCTGCAACAGCGTGGCTGGTCACATGTGGAGCTCAGAAGAGGGGATGCACTCAATTCAGGAACACTACATGCCGGCGAATTTGATTCTGTCGTCATTAACTCCGTTGTCCAGTATTTCCCTAATGTTCAGTATCTGGAAAAAATGTTTGAGCAAATAATACCTGCATTGACGACAGGAGGAAGAATTCTGCTGGGTGATATCCGTAACTTAGATCTCTTAACCGCCCACGCTACAGCAATAGAACAAAGTCGTCTCAATGGACAACGTATTCAGGTGGGTTCGCTGGCAAACCGTATCCAGCGGCGTTTACAGCAGGAACCAGAATTTTTACTCAGCCCAACTTATTTTGCCCAATTGCCGGAACGTCACCCAGAAATCAGCCGGGTTGATATTCTGGTGAAGCGGGGTGTGGGTAACAATGAAATGATGCGTTATCGCTATGACGTCATATTACATAAAAGAGATGAAAATACAGGATCTCTCTGTGAACGTTCGATAAATTGGCACAATTTTGATTCTTTGGAAAACCTGAAAAACAGACTACAGGCAGGAACAGAAGAGACATTTGGTATTTCAGGTATTCCTAATGCCAGAGTTAAAGATGAGTTTGTGTTGGCAGAAGGGTTACGCCACTGGCCAGCCAATCAGGTAATCACACCTCCGGAAAATGCCAGCGGCTTTTCTCCACAAGCATTAAAACAGATTCAGGAACTCGAATCCTTACTGCAATATGCTGAACAATGCGGTTATCAGTGTGGCGTTACATGGTCACAACAGCAACCTGATTTGCTGGATATTATTTTCAGCCGTGGCGAATTACCTCCTGTGCTGGCGCGTACTGACTACAATCAGGTACATTTGGCGAATTATCCGCAAATCTCGGCCATTAATGGCGAACTTTCAGAATTACTGGAATCAACCCTGAAACAGCAATTGCCAGAGTATATGGTTCCCAGTCTCTATATTCCTCTGGAACGAATGCCACTTTCGTTAAATAACAAAGTGGATAAAAAAGCGTTGCCAGTCCCAAATGAAGATGATTTACGTCGGCAAACCTATGTCGCTCCAAGAAGTGAAATGGAAATTAAAATCAGTCAGTTGTGGAGAAAATTACTTAACGTTAATCAGGTCGGCATTTATGACAATTTCTTCACTCTAGGAGGGCACTCACTTCAGGCAACTCGTTTTATTAGTTCGATACGCAATGATTTAGGAATAGAAGTACCATTAAGAAGTGTGTTTGAACATCCGACTCTTGAACAATTATCGCAAATTATCACCATTCATCTACTCAAAGAAAAAAGAAAACATTTTCAGGCAGAGCAAAATTCATCTCAGGAATATTTAAGAGGTGAAATATGATAGATGCAGCGCAGATTGTGGATGAAGCGTTAGAGCAGGGGATTGCTCTATTTGTTGTTAACAATCGGTTACAATACGAAACCAGTTGTGACAGCATTCCCACTGAATTGCTCAATAAGTGGAAACAACATAAACAAGAGTTGATTGATTTTCTGAACCAGCTGAATTCAGAAGAACAGACTCAGACGAGTCATTTTTTGCAGGATATTCAGCGTACTGAAAAAGCGGAGCATTATCCGCTTTCATTTTCTCAGCAACGTTTGTGGTTTATCGATCAACTGGCTGGTGGCAGTCTTCAGTATAACTGTATATTCGATTTCAGGATGCGGGAAGCCATTAACATAAAGGCGTTTGAAGACACAGTTAAGTCGTTGCTTGAACGCCATGAAGTGTTGCGCACCTATTTTGAGATTATTAATAACGAACCGCGGCAATTTATTGCCGCTGATTACGATATACCGATTACATATTATGACTTATCTGCGTTGTCTGAGGCCGAGAAAAACGACCAGATAAAGCAGTTTAGTAAGGAAGAAGAAAATCAACTCTTTGACCTTAGCACAGACCTGATGTTGCGCCTTCGGTTAATAAAATTGGCAGAAGATGATTATCTTATTATTTATACGGTACATCATATTGCCTTTGATGGTTGGTCCGCTTCAATATTTCTCAGTGAGTTTTTTACGTTATATAGAGCTTATTGTCAGGGAAAGGCAAATCCGTTATTACCACTAAAAATTCAGTACACCGATTATGTCCAATGGCAACAGAGCTGGTTGCAAGGCAATGTGTTAGAAAAACAATTAACATATTGGCAGAATCAATTGGCTGGAATCTCACCTGTTCATAGTATACCGCTGGATAACCCACGAACAGGGAAACAAAATATCGGAGGACGTTTTCATACACAGCGCATTTCCTCACATCTGACCCAAGCAATCAGGGGATTATGTGCTAAGCATAACGTGACGTTATTTATGTTTCTGGAAACGGCTTTTGCGGTATTACTTAGTCGTTACAGTAATGAGAAAGATATCGTTATTGGAACAGGACTTGCCGGAAGAAGACATTATGATATTGAGCCGTTAATCGGTTTTTTCGTCAATTCGCTGGCTATCCGGACAGATTTATCCGGTCATCCTACTTTTAGTGAGTTGTTAAAACAAAATAGCCGCACTATTCTGGATGCTTATGAACATCAGGATCTACCTTTTGAGTTAGTGGTTGAAAAACTCAGCCCGGAACGGAGCTTAAATTATAATCCTATATTTCAGGTTATGTTTGCGGTACAGAACAACCAACAAAATATAACGCTGGAGCAGGATAGTCTGACCCATTTGGATGATAATTTACTTAAAACGACGCGGTTTGATCTGGAGATTTATGTTTATGAAGAAAAGCAAGGAGACGAATTATCTATAATATGGCTCTATGATGCAAATCTGTTCCACAGTAACACTATTGACAGATTCATTGCCAATTATGAATATCTGCTTGCTGGTATTGTTGAAGTGATGGCAGATGTTTCAGCCAATAAAGAACCCTCTGTTCATGAATTACCAATCTTGAGTGATACGGAAAAACAAACCTTACTGCATCAATTAAATGGTCGACAAAAGCATGTCCAACAAGGATGTTGCTTCCATGAGCTATTTGAAGAACAGGTGGCGAAAACTCCTGAAAAAACGGCGCTGGTTTTTGGCGATGATACTTTAAGTTATCAAGCCGTTAACGCGCAGGCTAATCAATTGGCACATTATTTGATTGAGCAGGGTATTCAGCCAGATGTTCTGGTTGCTATTTGTCTTCCCCGGTCATTACAAACGGTGATCACACTACTGGGTATTCTTAAAGCTGGTGGGGCTTATGTGCCGTTGGATACCAGTTACCCGCAGGCCCGTTTGCAATATATGCTGGAACACAGCGAAGCCGAATTTATTCTCACCGATACATCACTGGTTGATAAATTACCCATCAGTCAGCAACGTGTTATTTGTTTGGATACGGAAACGGTACGTTCATATGTGGGAAATTTACCCACAGCTAATATTACTCATCGTCCGTTTCCTCTGACTGAAAATCATCTGGCCTATGTCATTTATACCTCCGGCTCTACCGGCCGTCCAAAAGGAGCGATGCTGGAGCATAAAGGCTGGGTGAATCTGGCACAGGCGCAAGCTGAGTTATTTGACGCAAATGTGGATATTCGCGCATTGCAGTTTGCCTCCTGGAGTTTCGACGCCGCCGTACTGGAAATGGCAATGACGCTGGCTTATGGTGCCACGCTATATCTGATTTCAGAAACACATCGTCGTTCCCCTGAATGGCTGGATGAGATAGTTGAAAGACACCGTATCACTCATGCAGTGCTCCCGCCGGCACTGTTACCACATCTGGATTTTAACAAATGGCGCACGGTTTCAACCTTATTATTGGCAGGGGAGGCTGTGGCTCCACATATTGTAGAAGAGTGGTCGTGGGGCAGAAAACTATTTAATGTTTATGGTCCAACTGAATGCACTTCAATTGTAACCAGCGCCTTACTGACAGTAGATAAGCGAATAACGATTGGAAAACCGTTACCAAATACTGTCATGCGCATCCTGAATTCTGATGGCAATCTGGTACCGTTCGGGGCGGTTGGAGAACTACATATTGGTGGGATTCAATTAGCACGGGGTTACCGTAATGCACCAGATCTCACGGAAAAACAATTTATCCGTGATCCTTTCAGTACCAACCCGACAGACCGACTGTACCGCACTGGCGATTTAGTACGCTGGACACCAGAAGGTGAATTGGAATTTATTGGCCGACTTGATTCGCAGATTAAAATTCGCAGCCACCGTATTGAACTGGGAGAAATAGAGGCGGTTCTGGCGGGGCAGGAGATTTTAAGTAATGCAGCTGTAATCGTTAATGGTCATGACAGTGAAGACAAAAAACTCATTGCTTATGTCTGTCCAAGTACCAACTGGCTGGCGGAGAAAGCTACTGAGTTTAATGTCGATTACCTTGAAAGTTGGACAGAAATTTTTGATAACCAGTATCGTCAGGAACTAGCAGAAAATACGACTACTGACACTATTGATAAGTGCGATGATGACAGTGATTTTAGCGGCTGGGTGAACAGCTATACTGAACAGCCGATTGCCTTGGAACAAATGGAAGAGTGGCGAACGGGGACCATGCAGCGGATAAACTCTCTGCAATCCCGACGATTATTGGAGATTGGCTGTGGGTCCGGCTTATTGCTGTATCGCTATGCCGGGCAATGTGAATCAGTATTAGCAACTGACATTTCAGCCGAAGTATTGGCACGTCACCAAAATATTTTGCAAAAACGTGGTTGGTCGCACGTAGAATTAAGAAGAGGTGATGCTCTGAATTTAGGTGTAATCACTCCTGATCAGTTTGATTCGGTCGTAATTAACTCTGTTGTCCAATATTTCCCCAATGTTCAATATCTGGAAAAAGTCATTACGCAGTTATTACCTGCGGTTGAAAATGGCGGGAAAATTCTTCTGGGGGATATTCGTAACTTAGATTTATTAACTGCACATATCACAGCTATTGAGAGAGATCGTCTGAATGACCAACATATTTCGGTAGGTACGTTGGCAAATTACATTCAACGGCGTTTACAGCAAGAAAATGAGTTTTTAATTAGTCCGACCTATTTTGCACAATTGCCGACACGTTACCCGGAAATTGGAAGAGTGGATATTCTGGTTAAACGTGGTGTGGGTGACAACCAAATGCTGCGTTATCATTATGATGTCATATTATATAAATGTGATAAAAATACAGAATTATGTTGCGATCCAACGAGGATTTGGAAAGATTTTAATTCTCTTGAAGATCTTCGGAATACGTTAGAGATAGGCGAATTCGATACATTTGGCGTCTCAGGTATTCCTAATGCCCGTATCAAAGATGATTTTGATTTAGCGGAAGGGCTACGCCATTGGTCATCTGATCAGATTATTTTTCCACCCAAAAATGCCGGCAGTTTTTCTCCTGAAATAGCAGAGCAGGTTTCTGCTCTTGAATCTTTACTGCAATATGCAGAACAGTGTGGTTACCAGTGTGAACTTACATGGTCACAACAACAACCTGATTTACTCGATGTGATTTTCAGCCGTGGTGACTTACCTCAAATACAAGCACGTTCAGATTACAATCAAACTCATTTGGCCAATTATCCACAGCTTCCCGCTATTGGTGGAGAACTTACGGAGTTATTGGAGTCGGCTCTGAAAAAGCAATTACCTGATTATATGATCCCGAGCCTCTATATCCCGTTAGAGCGTATTCCACTGAATTTTAATAATAAAGTGGATAAAAAAGCGTTACCTATCCCAGATGAAAGTGATTTACATCGTCAGGTTTATATCGCACCGAGAGATGAGATTGAAGAAAAACTTAGTCAGTTGTGGCAAGAGCATTTAAAAATCAATCAAGTGGGTATTTATGATCATTTCTTCTCGCTCGGAGGCCATTCACTTCTGGCTGTTAAAATAGTTGCTTCAATAAAAAATACGTTAGACAAAAATTTCACCATGCATCAGTTATTTGCCAATCCAACCATTGCACAGATTGCAAGTCTGATTCGTCATAGTAATAGGCATGAAATGTCTTCACCTAAGACAACACACAATAAATCTGATAAAAAAATACCGATTTCTTATTGTCAGAAAATGTATTGGTATTTTGTTCAAGAAGAATTGTTGGAAGATTGTTTTCATGTGCCAATTGCTTTGCTCATGGAGGGAGAACTGGATAAAGGTGCATTAGAAAAAAGTTTAAGCACTATTTTTGAACGGCATGAAAGTTTACGCTTTAGGTTTTATAAAGAAAATAATAATATTTTCATGCAGCCTGATGAGAATATGAAAGTTAACTTACAAGTTATTGAAGCATTACCAAGAGAAATAAAAAGAGAAGAAATTTCTATTGAAATTAATAGACTCTGGGAAGAGAAATTAAGAACACCTTTTGATGTTTATAATGGCCCATTAATCAGGACATTCTTACTACCTGTTTCGGAAAAAGTCACCATATTGCTTATTGATGTCCATCATATTATTTCTGATGGATGGTCTGTTAATATCATTATGAATGAGTTTAAGAAATTATATACGACTTATTCACAAGGGAAAGAAAATACATTGCCGCCTGTTCCTATGCAATATTCTGGCTATGTTTATGACTTACAAGACCTCCATGCGACTGAGGAAGCTAAAAAACAGATTAAATTCTGGCAACAACAATTTTCTGATGTCAATTCTGACCGCGATTTTCCGGCTCCCTTCAGAAAACACTTGGCTTCAAAATATCGATATTGCTCCCGTCATATAAAAATACCTAATTCCCTTGATAGAGCCGCCTTACAATATTGTGAAACTCATAAGATTACACCTTACATGTTATTCATGGCTTTGTTCCATACATGTCTGTTTATGCATTCCGGTGAATCACAACATATCGTTACCTCACCAAAAGCTGATCGTACTCGCATAGAAAATCATCAGACAATAGGGTTATTCTTAGGTGATCTAATAGTAAAATCGAATATCAATAAGGGTATGAGCCTGCAAGAAATCATTAAGCAGGTTAGTCAGTCAATTTATCGAGCCATAGAAAATTCAAATATTCATATGTCTGTGGTGATTGAAGCAGTGGGAGAAAAGGCAAGAGAAAATATTTTTAATGTCCTGTTCAATTATATGGATGCACAAAGCATGTATGATTTCATCGATATATCTAAAGATGAAAAATTATCATTACCAAATCTTGATGTTGAACTGATAGAAACTGATGTAATTCCTTTTGAATCACTCGGGATGAATTTATTATATATGCCGGAAAGTATCGGGTGTGAGCTGAATTACAATCCAGAGTTGTATACAGAAGAAGTCATTGAGAGTTTAGCAAAACATTATGAACGATTGCTCAATGTCATCGTGTCTGGTCAGGAAAAAGAGAGTATCAGCCAGTTTTATGGATAAAATCTTATCGTGAACGACGAGAGAAGAGTGGCTTCAGGGATGGAGCCTATCATCGCGATGAAATCTGAATTCTGTTTGGTGTGTTGCCTTTAATTGAAATAATGTTATTTTCTACGACCTTTTAAAAAGTAAGATATTAAATTGGTGTGCAGATATGTATGAGGAACTTAGCCCAAAGGGGAAAGCAAAATATAATCAAATTCTTGATGCCGTTCAGGCTGTTATTTGCCGGGATGGTATTTATGAGTGTAATCATCGGGCGGTGGCATCAGAAGCAGGAGTTCCGCTTGGAACAACAACATATTATTTTAAAACACTGGATGATATGTTAAGTGCGGCGCTAGGAAAATACTTCAATAACTTCATTGAGTTGTCACACAACTGGTTTCAACAGTCGCTGTTTGAAGATCCGGCCGAAAATCTGACTGAGTTCATCTCATGGACATTCGCAGATTATTCACGCTTAAAGTCAGAATATGAGCTTTACGTTGCGGCTATCTCCCGGCCATCTTTAAGGCCACTTGCCGTTAACTGGATGCAGGCAACAAAAGATATCATTTCTCAATACATCACTAACGATGAATCAAAAGCCAAAGCGCTCACCGCTGTTTTAGATGCTTTTTTCCTTCAGTCTCTATTAACCGGAGATATTAATTTCAGCAAAAAAGAGTACATCAGGCCATTTATCAGCAAAATTTTGTCAGATTGAGTATGTATCTGCTCAATGAATTTCAGGATACGCAGCGACGGGCAGGGAAGCAATAAATTCGTCGGAAAGGAATTTACTCCACCAAAAACAACCTTTTGTTTATAACTCTACTGTACGTGAGTTTTTATCTTCCACATTGTTCAGCTCGGTTGTGTGAATAATTGTACTTATGTACAATTATCGTTTTCGTGCAGCATAGAGAAGATTAGATAAGGTTATGAGTAGATTTGAGCAAAATAAAATACCGGTATTTGCCCTGTTTTTGTTAGCGTTAATGACTGCTTTTGATGTGATGGCAATCGATATGTATTTGCCAGCATTTAATGCGATAAAAGAAAGTTTAAATACAGATCTTGTTAAGGTAGAAACTTCATTATCCCTGTTTTTAGTGGGGTTAGCTATCGGGCAGGGAATGTTAGGACCCGTGATTGATCATTATGGCCGAAGAACACCTTTATTATTAGGTATTCTTATTTTTTCACTGGCATCTTTACTCACTTCAACCACCGATGACATTGTGCTTTTCAATATAGGCAGGATTGTTCAAGGGTTATCAGGAGCTGTTACTTTAGTCGTCCCTCGAGCAATCATCTCTGATACATGCGATGCACATACTTCGGCACGTCTCTTTACAATTTTGATGCAAATCGTTGTTATTGGTCCAATAATTGCCCCACCATTAGGTAGTGTCCTTCTTTCTGCTTTTGGCTGGAGAGCGATATTCCTGATGTTATTTGCTTTATCGTTTTTCACACTTATTGCTGCATATCGTTTTATTCCGGAATCTCTGCCGAAAGAGAACAGAGAAACGGGTAGCCTGTCAAAGCAATTATATTCATATATTAAAGTTACTAAAAACTCATATTTCCTTATGAATGTATTGTCTTCAAGTTTCGTTATGGGAACACTGTTTGCCTATATAAATTCATCAGCATTTATTTTTCTGAATCACTTTGGATTCACGCCTAAAGTATACAGTTATTTCTTTGCAGCCAATGCGGTTGGTATGGTCTTCTTCGGTTTCATTAATATGAAATTACTGAAATTCTATAAAGCTGCTGTTGTACTGAAATGGTCTTTATTGGCGAACCTGTTTTTTGTCATGCTATTGCTGATTTCGGTAACTACAGGATTAACATCAATATACTTCGTCATTCCATTGCTATTTATGTCAGTAGCAACACTTAGCTTATTATTCGGGAATGGAATATCCGTTACGATGAATAGCGTCTCAAGGGTTGAAACAGGAACTGCATCTGCTGTTTTAGGGATGATTCAGTATCTGTTTGGTGGATTGGCAGGTTTATTAGTGGGTTTATTAAATAATGGAACCTTGTCAGGGATTGCTCTCACTATGTTCATTTGTTCAACCGGGGCATTAGTGACATATCAAATGGCAAAGCAGCCGAAAGGTAAAAATGATACTGCGGAAGCTTTGGTGAAGTAACCCGCAATACTAAAAAATATTGCTGAAAAATAGAGTAAGAGTTGGTTAATAATTTTATTCATAACCAACTCTTAGAATCTCCAGATTTTGGAGATAAGGCTTTGCATGACTGAATTTTTAAAGTGGAGAGGGCGTCAATACCATATTAATGAAGTTATCCCGCAAGCAATCCTTAATTTCTGGATTCCAGGCGATCCCTATTTGCCATTTAGTGTATATCCCATCGAGGGGCACGAGCTTTACGCCCACAGGTAAAATATGATTGACTCCGGCTGGCAGTAAAGCAACCCCATTTCCGGCAGCAACCAGTGCCAGTAAAGTCTGAATATCATCAGCAGCAGATACAATTCTGGCATTAAGCTTATTCTCTCTGAGAAAAATGGCTATCTGAGCTACTAGCCCATGTCCGCGATGTGGCGAAATTTGCAGAAGTTGATGTGCATCCAGTACATTCTGAATATTGGTTGGGTCTATGTGAAGCGTTGTATTTACAGCAAGAACCAGTTTTTCTTCCATTAGTGATTCTGCTTTCAGTTTCTCCGGTACAGGAAGACGTACGAACCCGGCTTGAAGTTCGCCTTCCAGTAGCATCTGGTATTGCACTTCGGAGGGAATGTCGTTCAAGAAAATTTCCACATCAGGAAACAAGTTGCGAAAAGCTGTTACCTTGACAGGAGCAAGCTGAAATGCCGATACACCGAATCCCAGAAGTAATTTACCAACATTTCCTTTCTGCATCTGGCTCACAAATTCGCGGAAATCATCATGCTGCTTGAGTAATTCGCAAGCCCTAGACAAAAGTTGCTGCCCGGCAGTTGTTAGTCTGGCACCGTGACGCCCACGTTTAAACAATTTAAATCCGACAAGATTCTCCAGTGTCTGAATTTGTTTTGTCAGAGCCGGTTGTGTCAGACAAAGAATTTCCGCCGCTGCGCGATATTGCCCTTTCTGAGCCAGAATGGCGAATGCACGTAGTAGTTTTATATCCATTCCAGTTAGTTATCAAATTCAGAAAAATTGTGATTATACAGTGCGTTGTCTATTTGGTGAAATACTCATCACTTTCTGGTTGAGGAGACGTGTTATGAAACAGAGTATTCAGGTAGCTACCGTTCAGTTCTGCCATCGAGCACCGTTCAGTTCTGCCATCGAGCTAATGACAAGCAATATAACTTATCGGTTATGGAAGAATTCATTCATCAGGCTGGAGAACAGTGTATAAAAATACTGGCTTTCCCTGAAATGTGCATTACCGGTTACTGGCATGTGCCAGATCTGACAGGCGAAGAAGTGATGCTTCTGGCTGAACGAATCGATGGTAGCCCATCTTTGTCACGTATCATTTTACTGGCAAAAAAATATGAAATGGCAATAGGTGCAGGACTTATCGAACTGGGCGAAGATGAGCAGTTTTATAATGCTTACGCGGTATGTATGCCTGATGGTCAGATACATGTGCATCGCAAACTTCATGCATTTGAGCGCCCTGATTTCGCTAGTGGGAATAGTTTTACTGTGTTTGATACCCCTTGGGGAGTAAAAGTTGGAGTTCTTATCTGTTGGGATAACAATTTGGTTGAAAATGTACGGGCAACAGCACTTCTTGGTGCTGATATCCTGATGGCTCCTCACCAGACGGGAGGCACTCATTCTCGTAGCCCTTACGGCATGAAACCAATTCCGGTTACTCTCTGGGAAAACAGGTACAAAAATCCAGATGCTCTGGAGGCTGCATTTCGTGGCGATAATGGTCGCGGCTGGTTAATGCGCTGGTTACCTGCACGGGCACATGATAATGGTTTATTTATCTTGTTTAGCAATGGCGTTGGGTTGGATAACGGAGAAATCCGTACAGGCAATGCTATGGTTATCGATCCCTATGGTCGTATTATTGAAGAAACTACTTCTTTTGAAAATATCATGATAAGTGTCAGCCTTGATTTAGAATTGTTGACTATGTCCACAGGGCGGCGCTGGATACATGGGCGTAGGCCTGAGCTTTATCATATTTTGTGTGAGCATCAAGGTTATGAACGTGATGCACAGAGCGCAAGATTTTCAACGGATATTCCTTTTTTGCAACAGGCTAATAAAAATAGGATTTAGAATAACTCATGATTTTTAAATAGTGTTTTGTATTCTTCTTTAATTTCATGAGCAGAAAAATAATAGTCATTAAGCGTTTTCATATATGCCTGTGATAATAACTAAAAGGTATTCATATTCCTTCTATATTTACTGAATACCTATCTTCTTTTCAATTTCTTATTTGTTGATTTTATTTGATAAAATCACACGGTTATCACTAGGTTAACATTTTTATAACTATTTGGGATTTTCTCTGTTTTTTTCCACTAAACTTTAATACGGATAATTATCTAAAAGAAAAAGCGTATTAATTAGACTCGGATTATAAGAACTAAATCGTATTTGTTTCCGTTTCGTGAATGTGATCTGCTCGACGGTGAGAAGCAGTAAGGGTTCTGGTGTGGAGGGTTGTGCTACGGAATTGAGGAATATCTGGAGCTGAAATACCTGTGTATCGATGTGAGCCATTGACCACCGTGAAATTAACCTATCCCCGGTGGCTAACGCACCGGGATAAAGGAGGATGAATGTCTTCTGATAACACCAGTATTTCTTCGGCGCTTGCCTCTGGAGAGTCAGCGCCAGTTCCCGGTAAGTCACTGAGTTTTCTCGAAGGTGTCGCAATGATAGTCGGCACCAATATCGGTGCAGGTTTGCTGTCTATTGCTTATGCTTCACGAAAGGCCGGCTTTTTGCCACTGATGTTCTGGCTGGTGCTGGTGGGGGTGCTGACCACCATTACTATGCTGTATGTTGCCGAATCTACGCTGCGCACCCGCGCTCACTTACAACTTAGTGGACTGGCAAGGCGATATGTCAGTGGGGTGGGTGCTTGGGTGATGTTTTTTTCAGTATGTATCAACAGTGTTGGTGCACTGACCGCCTATATGAGCGGCAGTGGCAAACTGTTGCAGTCGCTGCTGGGTATTTCACCGACATTAGGTAGCCTGTTGTTCTTCGTACCAGCAGCAGGAGTATTGTACCTCGGACTGAAAGCAATTGGTCGTGGTGAAAAATTGATCAGTATTGGCATGTTGGTCATGCTATTAACGTTAGTAGTGGCAACGTTGCTGAAAGATACTACCCAGATGCGCTATCTGCTGGATGGTGACTGGCTTTTTATGGTGCCATTATTCAATGTTGTGGTGTTTAGTTTTTCGGCACAGTATATCGTGCCGGAAATGGCGCGTGGCTTTGCCGATAAGCCAGAACAACTACCGAAGGCGATTATTATTGGTATGGCAGTGATCTTTGTGCTGCTAGCGATGGTGCCGATGTCTGTGATCGCGCTTAATGGTCTGGACAATATCTCTGAGGTAGTGACGATTTCCTGGGGACAAGCGTTGGGAGAGTGGGCATTCTTCTCTACTAATTTGTTTGCATTATGTGCAATCTTAACCTCTTACTGGGGACTGGGCGGCAGTTTCCTGACTAATATCTTCGATAAATTCCGGCTGGGTAATGACGAACAACCACTGCGTCGTTTCGGCGTACTGTTGTTGGTGGCTGTACCGCCGTTCGTGCTGGCTTACAGTGGACTCGTATCATTTGTTAATGCTCTGTATTTCGCTGGTGTATTCAGTGGTATGATTTTATCAATCATGCCGATATTGATTTTACGTGGTGCACGGAAATACGGCGATCATACTCCATGCTGGCAATGCAGCTGGATCACGCATCCATTGCTGCAAATAAGCATTGTGCTGCTGTATTTGGCCAGTGCAGTGTATGCCATCGCTTCATTGTTCGGTTATCTGCCAGCAGGGTGGTAATTTCTCTTTTCTCTTCTTTATCCTACTAAAATACCTCACAAAAAAGAGTTAGCTACCAGTAGCTAACTCCCTATCTCAAAAATATATTGTCAAAATTAATAACTCAGAATTGTTTACCTTACGTTCACGTCTTCGGTGTTCTGTTATTCAGATGAGACCACATAAATTCACTGAACATTGTATTCTGGAATGCTGTCTGTTTTTTATCGGCCGCAGCGCTGTGTCCTCCCACGGTATTTTCATAAAAATAGACTTGCTGGTAACCCATTTTCTGCATACGTGCTGCCATTTTACGTGCATGCGACGGATGGACCCGGTCATCACTGGTTGCGGTGTAGAACAATACGGGCGGATAGGCCACGTGTTCCTTAATATTGTGATACGGCGAGAAGGTTTTGATATATGCCCACTGATCCGGCTGGCTCGGATCGCCGTATTCGGCAATCCATGAGGCCCCAGCGGAAAGCTGGCTATAACGCTGCATGTCCAACAGAGGTACACCACAGACTATGCAACCGAACAGTTGTGGATACAAAGTCAGCATATTGCCGACCAGCAAACCACCGTTGCTGCGGCCACGAGCTCCAAGATGTTTTGATGATGTTACTTTTCGTGTAATCAGATCTTGCGCTACCGCAGCGAAATCTTCATAGGCGCGGTGGCGATTTTGCATGAGAGCGGCCTGATGCCAGGCCGGGCCATATTCACCACCGCCACGGATATTGGCAACGACATAAACACCACCACGCCCCAGCCAGGTTAGTCCTTCAGTGCCTATATAGTTTGGCAGTAGCGATATTTCGAAGCCTCCGTAACCATTCAGCAGCGTCGGATTACTGCCGTTCAGTTTAAGGCCTTTAGCTGCGATCTGGAAATACGGCACACGGGTTCCGTCTTTGGAACGGGCAAAATGTTGGCTGACCTGATAGTTACCAGCATCAAAATCCTTCGGTCCCTGTTTCAGTAGCTCCGTTTCACTGCTGTCAAGGTTGCCAATATACAGCGAAGCCGGATGCAGGAAATTATTGATGGTCAGGAAGTAATCATTGGTTTCCTCATCAATACCGGTGGCAGAAATATTGCTCATACTACCCGGATTGCCCAGAGGTTGCCGTTGCCAGCTATTACCCTGCGGCGTTAATACTTCAAGCCGGTTTACGACATTATCCATAATGCTGAGGATAAGGTGATCACGCGTACTACTGTAGCCACTCAGCGCTGTCTGCTCATTGGGCGTGAAAAGCACCTGTAACTCACGCTTACCTGCCAAATAATCGTCGAAGTTCGCTGCCAGCAAAGCACCGGACGGATAGCGTTTCCCTCCCACATCCCAGTCTTTACTCGGCCTTATCAAAAGCCATTCACGGTGGCTATTAATCTCTGCGTCTTCGGGGATATCAATCCTGACTTTCTGATTCTGTTTTGTCAGTAAGAAATATTCACGACGATAAAAATCCAGACTACGGCCTACATAATCACGCTCAAAGCCGAAAGTGCGATCGCGATAGGCGAATACCGCCATATCTTCCGGTTTGGCTTCATACAGTGTTTCGGCTGCACTCAATGGTGTACCGCGCTGCCAGCGTTTAGCGATTCGCGCATAGCCGGACTGAGTCATTGACCCGGGACCAAAATCAGTAGCGATAAACACGGTGTCTTTATCAATCCATGACACTCTGCTTTTGGCGACGGGGACATTGAATCCCCCCTCAACGAACCGCTTAGTCTCCAGATCAAATTCACGGATTTCGACAGCGTCTCCTCCGTCCGGTGATAGTTTCATCAGGCAGTAGCGATATTCTGGGGCCAGAGGCTGTAAACCGTGGTAGAGCCAATCCTTACCTTCTGCCTTACCCAGTGCGTCAATATCCAGCACAGTTTCCCATGCCGGTTTGGCCTTACGGTACTCTTGTAGCGTGGTGCGCCGGAGCAGGCCGCGAGGGTTAGCCTGATCCTGCCAGAAGTTATAGTAGTAATCGCCATGCTTATTGACCCACGGGATCCGAGTGTCTTTATTAAGGATATTCAGTACCTGTTGCTCTAACTTACGAAAGCTTCCCCCCTGAGTATAACGCGCGATGGTGCGCTGGTTTTCCTGTTTTACCCACCGTTGCGCGGTTTCACCCTGTAGATCTTCCAGCCACAGAAATTCATCGCTGGTGACAACCCCGTTGTCTGCGGCTATTGCAAAACGAATACTGCCGGGCAGCGCCGCCATTGCAAAGACGCCTCCTGCGGTTTGCGCACAGATTTTAATAAACTTGCGTCGATTAGTAACTGGCAAAATCAAGCTCCTTCTAATAGTGAAAAATAAAATAAGCGTTATTTCCAACATATATTTCAGCATAGAGAAAACAGAAATATTTTCTTTACGTGAATAAATAGGGCTTTCAGGCAGCATTATATCTCCAATGTTAACGTTATTTTGTTTTTATATTGAGTTTTATGATGTCAAAGCACTGAGGATTTCTGGATATTGTTGACAGAGTAGAGCTTTATATTGTTCGTTTTTTCAGCCTGATTAATCTGAGTTATATTTTGTCAAGTAATTACCCATATCATTTTTTATTATCATGACTGTATATTTTAGGTATTAATATCAAAGAGGAACCATGTCCAAAATGTTTTTTATTAATATAAAATAATATACCGGGAATTATTTTATAATTGTGATCGTTTCATTTTGGCACTAAATTCACTCATGATTTAAATAATCAGCTAAATTTGGTAATGACAAAATAGAATGCGGTGATTTCTTAACTGCATGATTTCAAGTGAAATAATTTATTTTTGATATTAATCATAAGTGTGAAAAATACAGTAATGACTTGTCGAAGGATCCTGTCGATATATTCAATTCATCCATTTTTATTTAGTTGTGGAATTAAGCGTCTATTAATAAAAATTGCGGTAGATCAAAGACGTTTATCTAAGAACAGGGAAAAAATGAAATAACTTCTCCCAATTTATTAAGTGAGCTGTTTATTCCGTTGTGACGGTAATGACTTCTGCCTGATTTTTGGTTGGCAGATTATTAACCGGAATGGAAAAACTAATACCTGAGAGAAAATGTTCCCTGAGTATCTTTCGATGCTCGGCGTGTCCGTTTTTATTTTCTCAAAAAATAAAAGAAAACAATTGTGATAGTTACTGAACGTAAATAAGCAATTTAAAAACAGCAGATATAACAGTTTTCAAATATCCAATAGATTCGTTGAGGTAGTAAAAAAATGAAAGACAGTATTACCAGCAAGAATAATATTCTTGACGCTGGGGTAGTGGATATGTCGTCAGAAAAAATGAGTGATGACATATTTACAGAAAAGTTTAATGGCTTATCTGAGACTGAATATTCTCTGTTGCCGGAAATCTGCAACTCCACGGAAACCCCGTATCCTGATCATCTATGTATTCATCAGTTATTTGAACAGCAGGCTGAGAGAACGCCAACTGCCATAGCATTAATTGCCGGCAATCAAATACTGAATTATGCGGAGCTGAATACACAGGCTAACAGGTTAGCGAATCAACTGATTGAGCAGGGTATTTGTCCGGGTGATCATGTCGCGATTCTGTTGGAGCGTTCAATTGAATTGGTGGTGGCTCAGTTAGCTATTCTCAAGTCTGGTGCCGTTTATGTTCCTATTGACCCGAATGTGCCGGATGAACGGAAAAACTGGCTGATAAACGATTGTTCCGCCAAATTACTGCTGACTGATATGCAGATGGCGACCCCACCTGAATTAGTTGTTCCCCGGCTCAGTCTTACCCTCGCAACAGAACCTATTGGAAAAGAAGAATATCGCAATCCTGATTTACGGGATACCAGTACCGGGCCAGCGTATATCATGTATACCTCTGGTTCGACAGGGCTACCGAAAGGCGTCATTGTGCCACACCGGGCTGTTGTCCGGCTGATTATTAATAATGGTTATGTTGATATTAAATCTGATGATCGCATTGCTTTTGCCGCTAACCCGGCTTTCGATGCCAGTACTTTTGAAGTCTGGGCACCACTGCTCAACGGAGCTGCGCTGGTAGTTATCGATCATACTACGTTACTGACTCCACCAGATTTTGTTCAGGCTTTACAGATTCACAGTATTACCATTCTATGGATGAGCGTCGGGTTGTTTAACCGTCTGGCTGACGAGTTATCTCCGGTGCTGCCTCAGCTTAAGCTACTGCTGGTTGGGGGAGATGTCCTCGATCCGCATATTATTGCTCAGGTGCTGCGTAAAAACCCGCCACAAAAATTATTGAATGCTTACGGCCCGAGTGAGGGAACCACGTTTACGACGACCTACCATATTCACGAGTTAGCTGCGGGAATAACCTCTATTCCTATTGGTCGGCCCATTGCCAATACCCGTGTTTATTTGCTGGACTCTGATGGGCAGCCGACAGCACCGGGAATGACGGGTGAAATTTATATCGGAGGTGATGGCGTAGCCTGTGGTTATCACAATCGCCCGGAATTGAACGCTGAGCGCTTTCTCATCGATCCGTTTAGTGAGAAAGCTAATGCTCGCATGTACCGAACCGGAGATCTGGCTCGTTATCTACCGGATGGCAATCTGGAGTTTCTGGGGCGTAATGACCAACAGGTTAAAATCCGCGGTTTCCGCATTGAACCGGGGGAAATTGAAACCCGGCTGGTGGAATATCCGGCGATACGTGAAGCCGTCGTGCTGGCTTCAGGAGAGGGGCAGGACAAACAACTTATTGCTTATGTGTTGACTCACGAGGATCACGGATTAGCTACTCGCCTGCGTGAACATCTGAGTATGCGGTTGCCGGATTATATGGTACCGGTGGCCTTTGTGCGTCTGGATGAATTCCCGCTGACGCCGAATGGGAAATTGGATCGCCGGGCATTACCGGCTCCGGGAGAAGATGATTTCGCCCGTCAGATCTATGAAGCACCTCTGGGAGAAATGGAAATTGTGCTGGCAACCCTTTGGCGTGAATTACTGGGTATACAGCGAATTAGCCGGCATGACAGTTTCTTTGCCCTTGGCGGTCATTCATTGCTTGGCGTACGGATGATTGAACACCTGCACAGTCTGGGATTAACTCTGGCTGCCAGTAATCTATTCCAGTGTCCGGTGCTGTCAGAATTGGCTCAAGCTTTGGAAAAACATCAGGCGTTAGTGATACCACCGAATGCGATTACTCCGACGACCACGATGCTGACTCCGGCAATGTTGCCACTGATTGATCTGAACCAGTCTGAGATTGACCTTATTGTTGAGCAGGTGCCGGGCGGGAGCGCTAATATTCAGGATATTTATGCTCTGTCACCATTACAGGACGGTATTCTGTTCCATCATTTGCTGGCAAAGGAAGGTGACCCTTATTTGCTGGCTTATCCGATGGTTTTTGCTGACCGTGCGTTGCTTGACCGCTATCTGGTGGCAGTGCAAAAGGTGGTTGACCGCCACGATATCCTGCGAACCGCTTTTGTCTGGCAGGGATTATCTACACCAGCACAGGTAGTCTGGCATCAGGCGTCTTTATCGGTCACTGAACTGACCTTGTCCCCGGCTGACGGACCAGTCAATGAACAATTGGCTCATCGTTTTGATCCACGTCGATATCGTTTTGAACTGAATCAGGCTCCATTGTTGCGCTTTGTCGTATCACAAGAGAACGATGGTCGCTGGCATGTATTGCAATTACAGCATCACCTGATTGGCGACCACACAACAATGGAAGTGATGCACCGCGAAGTGCAGGCTTGTCTGGCCGGGCAGGATGATCATCTGCCGGTACCGGTACCATTCCGCAATCTGGTAGCACAAGCCAGACTGAACAGTAATCAAGCAGAACATACCCGTTTCTTTACCGACATGCTGGCTGATGTCGATGAGCCAACGCTGCCGTTTGGCTTAACTGAAATACATCGTGATGGTTCGCAGGTAACACAATCGCACCGGATGTTAGCGCCGGAATTAAATAATCGTCTCCGTCAGCAGGCGAAACGTCTGGGTGTTAGTGTGGCAACTTTGTGTCATCTGGCTTGGGCACAGGTACTGGCGCGTACCAGCGGGCAGAGCAAAGTCGTGTTTGGTACCGTACTGTTCGGACGCATGGCGGCGGGGGAAGGGGCTGACAATGGCATGGGGCTGTTTATCAACACCTTGCCGTTGCGGCTAGATATTGATGATACATCGGTACACAACAGCATACGGCTGGCACAGTCCCGGCTGGCTAATTTACTGGATTATGAACATGCCTCACTGGCGCACGCTCAGCGTTGTAGTGGTGTTGCAGGCGGTACGCCGCTATTTAGTGCATTGTTGAACTATCGGCATAATGATCAACCACTTATTCCGCATGAGGTCTTACCGGGGATTGAATTTTTAGGGGAACAGGAGCGGACTAACTATCCACTTGTACTGTCAGTGGAAGATGGCGGCTCTACTCTGGGACTGACTGCGCAGGTAGTACAGCCGTTTGAGCCGGATCGGATATGTGGCTATATGCAACAGGCGCTGGAAAGTCTGGCAGAAGCGCTGGAACGGGCACCGGAAACACCGGTACGGGCACTGAATATTTTACCTGAAACGGAACGTACGTTATTGCTGGAAGACTGGAACACGACTGAAACAGCCTATCCTGCGCAGTTATGTATTCACCAGTTATTTGAACAACAGGTAGAAAAAACACCAGATGCCACAGCGTTGGTCTATGAAGGGCAGACCCTTAGCTATGCTGAATTGAACGCTCACGCCAATCGATTAGCGCATCAACTGATTGCATTGGGGATGACACCGGAACAACGGGTGGCAATCTGCATGGCTAGTTCTCTGACGCGAGTGGTGAGCTTGCTGGCGGTACTGAAAGCAGGTGGCGCTTATGTCCCACTCGATCCCGCCTATCCGGGTGAACGTTTGACACATATCCTGAATGATGCGGCTCCCTCAATCATATTAGCCGATGCCACCGGACGCATTGCGTTAGGTGAGGAAGCGCTTATCGGGCTGACTTTGCTTGAACCAAGTATCTTATCCAGTGCTTTACCCGATCAACCGGATAACAACCCGCAGGTATTAGCGCTAACCTCACACCATCTGGCCTGTGTGATTTACACTTCCGGTTCAACAGGTGTGCCCAAAGGGGTGATGGTTGAACATCGTGGGTTGGTCAATCTTATTCAGGATAAAATCAGCCAGTTCGGTATTCATTCCGGTAGCCGGGTGTTGCAGTTCGCTTCGTTTGGGTTTGATGCCAGTGTCTGGGAAACCATGATGGCGTTGAATAGTGGCGCTAATCTGGTTATTCCGGCGGATAGGGTTCGTCAGGATCCTCAGCGCCTCTGGCATTTTCTGGAAGAACAATCGGTAACGCACGCTTTTCTGACCCCGGCGCTATTACGGGATGGCGCTGATTTACCTACGCTAACGATAAAGCCGACCATAATATTAGGTGGTGAAGCACCCAGTCCAACACTCCTCCAGACATTGAGCCGTCAGGCAACTGTATTTAATGCCTATGGCCCGACAGAAATTACCGTATGTGCCAGCCACTGGCGTTGTCCGTTAAATTACACCGATACACTAGCCCCTATTGGGCGCCCGACCGCGAATACCCGTTTTTATCTGCTGGATGATGGTGGTCAACCGGTGCCTTTAGGCGCAGTGGGAGAGCTTTATATTGGCGGTTACGGTGTAACGCGTGGTTATCTCAATCGTCCTGATCTGACTGACCAACGTTTTCTGGCAGATCCGTTTACTCACGTTGTTGATGCGCGAATGTACCGTACTGGCGATTTAGCCCGTTATTTACAAGATGGTAATCTGGTGTTCGTTGGCCGCAATGATCAACAGGTTAAAATCCGTGGTTTTCGGATTGAGCCGGGTGAGATTGAAGCCCGGCTAACTGAATATCCGGCTGTGCGCGAAGCGTGGGTACTGGCGCAGGGTGACGGGCAGGAAAAACGCCTGATCGCTTATGTTGTAATAGAAGACATTGAGGCAGAAAAAGATAACGGATTAGCTACCCGCCTGCGTGAATATCTGAGTGCTATTCTGCCTGATTATATGGTGCCGGCAGCGTTTGTACATCTGGATGCCTTCCCATTGACTCCTAACGGTAAACTGGACCGCCGGGCGTTGCCAGTACCGGAGCAGAGCGCATTTGCCCGTCAGATTTACGCAGCACCACAAGGGGAAACAGAAACTACACTGGCGGCTATCTGGAGTGAATTATTAGGTATTGAGCAAATCAGTCGATATGACAACTTTTTTGCGTTGGGTGGTCATTCACTTTTGGCAGTGCGGGTGATGAATCGCCTCGCTGCTTTCGGGGTTGAACTGCCGCTGGCTGCCTTATTTACATCACCGTTACTGATAGCTTTTGCGGAGAAAATCAGTGCGCAGCGTAATGAGCAAAAGGATAACTTATCTGACATTATCCCCGTATTCCGTGACCGTAATAATAGTAGCCCTTTACCGTTGTCATTTGCTCAGCAGCGTTTATGGTTTTTGGCGCAGTTTGATGGCGTCAGTGATACCTATCATATTCCGCTGGCACTGTACTTACGAGGGCAGCTTAATATAACCGCATGGCAACAGGCGCTGGATCATCTGTTTGCCCGTCATGAAGCACTACGTTCCGTCTTCATTATGGTTAACGGTCAGCCTCAGGTTGAGCTGTTGCCAGCAGAGTTGACTCTGCCGGTGAAACAATACGACCTGCGTAATCTGCCTGATGTCGATAAGCAACTTAATATTTTGTGTGTACAGGAAGCAGAAACACCGTTTGATCTTGCCCGTGGCCCTTTAATCCGTTGTGCACTAATACAGCGGGCCGATGAGGATTATGTCTTCTTACTGACTCAGCATCACATTGTGTCTGATGGCTGGTCGTTAGAGATATTGAAATCAGAGTTGAGTGCCCTTTATTCGGCTTGTCTGAATGAACAGCCTAATCCATTACCTCCTTTGGTTATTCAATATCCTGATTATGCCGCCTGGCAGCGTAAGGTATTCTCCGATGAAAAAATGCGGACGCACAGTGATTATTGGCGCCGTACGCTGGCTGATGCGCCAGTATTACTGGAATTACCAACAGATCGTCCCCGTCCTTCCCGACAGTCATTTAGTGGTGGTCGGATACCGGTACAGATTGATGCTACGCTGGTACAGGAACTGAAACAGCTGGGACAGCAACATGACAGCACTCTATTCATGATATTGCTGACTGCCTGGGCTGCATTATTGTCGCGTCTCTCCGGGCAGGATGATCTGGTGATTGGTATACCGAGTGCCAACCGCAACCGGTGGGACATCGAGCCACTGATCGGTTTTTTTGTTAATACGCTGGCATTGCGTATTGATTTATCCGGTACGGATTCATTCGGCACATTAGACATGGAGACGCTGCTTCAGCGTGTGCGGCAGACGACACTGAGCGCACAGGAGCATCAGGATCTGCCTTTTGAGCAAGTGGTTGAGATCGTACAACCGCCACGCAGACCAGAACATACTCCGCTATTTCAGGTCATGTTTGCCTGGCAGGAGAATGACACGCAAGAGTGGCAACTACCGGGCTTAGCGGTGACTCCCGTTGTACAGGGATACGATATCGCTAAATTCGATTTACAGCTGGAGCTGACGGAAAAGGCGAGAGAGGTTGTTGGAGAACTGAATTATTCTTCTGCTTTGTTTGACCCTGAAACAATTGAAAGGCAGGTCGGCTATTTACAGACCTTATTACGGGCGATGGTAAGCTGTCCTCAACAATCCATCACTACCGTAGATATTTTATCACCTGCTGAGCGGACACTATTGCTGGAAACCTGGAATGCGCCTGTAGCGCCATATCCTGAACAGTTGTGCATTCATCAACTGTTTGAACAGCAAGTCGAAAAAACTCCGGATGCCATCGCGGTAAGGTATGAAAACCAGACAGTGAGTTATGCTGAACTGAATGCCCGATCTAACCGATTAGCGCATCAATTAATTTCATTAGGTGTAATTCCAGATCAGTCTGTCGCGATTTGTGTAACACGCTCACCAGAGAGAATAGTGAGCTTGTTGGCGGTGTTGAAAGCGGGTGGGGCTTATGTGCCACTAGATCCCGCTTACCCGGGTGAGCGTTTGGCTTATCTGCTCACTGATGCTGCCCCCACTATTTTGCTGGCGGATGATATCGGTCGGTCGGCTCTGGGTGAAGAAACTCTGAAAACACTGACTGTACTCGATCCAAATGCTCAGCCAAATCAGCCTGACAGTAATCCGAGTGTCCCTGAACTGACCTCTAAGCATCTGGCGTATGTGATCTACACTTCTGGCTCCACGGGTAAGCCGAAAGGGGTGATGATTGAGCATCAGGGGGTGGTTAACCTGACGCTGGAGCAAAGTGCCCGGCTTAATATCAGTGCAACCAGTCGGGTATTGCAGTTTGCTTCATTTGGTTTTGATGCCAGTGTCTGGGAAATCATGATGGCGCTGAGTAGTGGGGCTATGCTGGTTATTCCGACAGAAACTATCCGGCAGGATGCACATCGCCTCTGGCATTATCTGGAAGAGCAATCGGTAACACACGCGTGTCTGACTCCGGCTATGTTTCATGATGGTGCAGGTTTGCCGGAAATAGCCATAAAACCCACATTAATCTTCGCAGGAGAAACACCGGCTTCGGCCTTATTTAAGGCATTATGCGGTCGGGCTAATTTGTTCAATGCGTATGGCCCGACAGAAATCACCGTCGGTGCCACCATCTGGAACTGCCCGTCAGATTTTGTGGGAAGATTAATTCCTATCGGCAAACCAACCGTTAACAAACGCATTTATTTGTTGGACAAATATGGTCAGCCAGTACCGCAGGGTGCGGTAGGTGAGTTATATATCAGCGGCGTAGGTGTGGCCCGTGGTTATCTCAATCGCCCTGATTTGACCGCCGAACGTTTCTTACCGGATCCGTTTAGCGATGATGCTGATGCTCGTATGTATCGCTCAGGGGATTTAGTCCGTTATCTACCAGATGGCAATCTGGTCTTTGTTGGCCGCAATGACCAACAGGTGAAAATTCGCGGATTCCGGATTGAGCCGGGAGAAATCGAGGCGCATTTAACCGAACATCCGGCAGTCAGTGAAGCGCTGGTACTGGCTCTGGGGGATGGTCAGGATAAGCGTCTGGTTGCCTATATAGTGGCAAACAGAACGGATAACGAACTGGCCACCAGCCTACGTGAATATCTGAGTGCTATTTTACCTGATTATATGGTGCCGGCCGCTTTTGTGCGTCTGGATGCCTTCCCGCTGACCCCTAACGGTAAACTGGATCGACAGGCGTTACCAGCCCCTGATCAGCATGCTTTTGCTCGTCAGGTTTATGAAGCCCCGCAAGGTGAAGCTGAATGCGCGCTTGCCACTATCTGGAGCGAATTGCTGGAGGTTGAACAGATAAGCCGCCATGACAGTTTCTTTGCGTTGGGTGGCCACTCCTTGCTTGCTGTACGGATGATTGAACGCTTGCGAAATAGGGGGCTGGGTTTATCGATTCAAACACTATTCGAATCCCCGACACTCTGCATTCTGGCTCAGTCTCTGGCGCAACATTGTGAAATCACAATACCTGAAAACAGTATTACACCGGATACTATGACGCTGACGCCGGAAATGTTGCCGCTGATTGATCTGACTCAGTCAGAGATTGACCGTATAGCTGAACAAGTTCCGGGCGGAATTAGCAATATTCAGGATACCTATGCTTTGTCACCGTTACAGGATGGCATTTTATTCCACCATTTGTTGGCAAAAGAAGGCGATCCTTACCTCCTGATAACCCAACAGGCTTTTGCGGATCGGTCTTTGCTGGACCGATATCTGAGTGCCGTGCAACAGGTCGTTGACCGCCATGATATTCTGCGTACCGCTTTTATTTGGGAAGGATTATCCGTTCCGGCTCAGGTCGTTTGCCGTCAGGTTCCTTTATTCATCACAGAGCTGACACTCGATCCGGCTGACGGGTCGATCAGTGACCAGTTGGCTCAACGCTTTGATCCGCGCCAGCACCGTATTGACCTGAATAAAGCACCGTTATTGCGCTTTGTCATTACCCAGAATACCGATGGCCGCTGGATCCTGTTACAGCTGCTGCATCACCTGATTGGCGACCATACCACGCTGGAGGTGATGAACAGTGAAGTACAGGCGTATCTGGCTGGTCGGGGAGATAGCCTGCCGCCTTCAACACCATTCCGACATTTAGTAGCACAAGCCCGGTTAGGAACCAGCCAGCCGGAACATACCCGTTTCTTTACCGATATGCTGATGGCAGTGGATGAGCCAACGTTGCCGTTTGGATGGGCAGAAGTACACCATGACGGCTCGAAAGTGGCAGAATCACATAGAATGTTAACGTCTGCACTGAATCTTCGTTTGCGTCATCAGGCCCGTCGTTTGGGCGTCAGTGTGGCTGCACTGTGCCATCTGGCCTGGGCGCAGGTGTTGTCGCGCACCAGCGGTCAGAAGCAAGTGGTGTTTGGCACGGTATTATTCGGGCGCATGGCTGCCGGTGAAGGTGCCGACAATGGCATGGGTTTGTTTATCAATACCTTACCGCTACGACTGGATATGGATGAAACTCCTGTGCTGGAGAGTGTACAAGTCGCCCATACCCGATTAGCGGGATTATTAGCGCATGAACATGCTTCACTGGCGCTGGCTCAGCGTTGTAGCGGAGTCGCCAGTGGCACACCGCTGTTTAATGCGCTGCTGAATTATCGGCATAATACACAACCGGTCGTGCTGGATGAAACCACCAACGGAATTGAACTTCTTGATGCACAGGAACGGACTAACTACCCGTTTGTGTTGTCAGTAGAAGATGGTGGTTCTGATTTGGGGCTGACTGCGCAGGTAGTACAGCCATTCGATCCGGAAAGGTTGTGTGATTATATGCAACAGGCGTTGGAGAGCCTGACTGAAGCTCTTGAGAAAGCACCGGAAATGCCAGTACAGATGTTGGAAGTCCTGCCTGATTCAGAACGGAATTTATTGCTGCAAACATGGAACGCGACGGAAGCCGCATACCCTGACCAGCTGTGTATCCATCAACTGTTTGAGCAACAAGTTAAAAGTACTCCGGACGCTACCGCCTTAGTGTATGAAGATCAATCTGTTAGCTATGAAGAATTGAATGTTCGGGCTAACCGGCTGGCCCACCAGCTTATCGAACTGGGTGTTGTACCAGATCAGCGGGTAGCGATTTGCATGGCAAGTTCACCGGCGCGGATAGTCGGGTTATTGGCAGTATTAAAAGCGGGTGGAGCCTACGTACCACTGGATCCGGCTTACCCGGGTGAACGCCTGAAACATATTTTGTGCGATGCTGAACCGGCTATCTTATTGGCCGATAATACCGGACGTTCAGCGTTATCAGGCCAGGCACAAGATGAGCAATCAGCACAAATGATTGCGCAGTTAATTGTACTCGACCCGAATACATTACCCGAACAGCCGGATAATAATCCGCAAAATAATCCGCAAATCGCTGCATTAACTTCCAGTCATCTGGCCTATGTGATTTATACCTCTGGCTCTACGGGTAAGCCGAAAGGCGTAATGGTCGAGCATCGTGGGCTCGTCAACCTTATCCGCGATAAAATCAGCCAGTTCGGTATTCACTCCTGTAGCCGGATGTTGCAATTCGCTTCATTTGGTTTCGATGCCAGTGTCTGGGAAATTATGATGGTACTGGGAAGCGGTGCCAGTCTGGTTATTCCGGATAACACTGTTCGTCAGGATCCGTGTCGTCTCTGGCATTATCTGGAAGAACAGGCAGTCACTCACGCTTGCCTGACCCCGGCACTGTTGCAGGACGGTGCTGATTTACCGGCATTGAAGATAAAACCGACTATTATTTTAGGCGGTGAAGCACCCAACCCGTTACTTATCCGGACACTGAGCCGTCAGGCAGCCGTATTTAATGCTTATGGCCCGACAGAAATAACCATTTGCGCTACTGCCTGGCACTGTCCGCCAGACTATCAGGGTGAGCAGACGCCTATTGGACGTCCAACCGCGAATACCCGGATTTATCTGTTGGATACCTGCCACCAGCCAGTTCCTTTAGGTGCGGTGGGTGAGTTGTATATTGGCGGTGACGGTGTAACGCGCGGCTACCTCAATCGTCCTGAATTGACGGCTGAACACTTCATGACAGATCCATTTAGTAATAAACCGAATGCACGGATGTACCGAACCGGGGATTTGGTTCGTTACCTGCCGGACGGTAATCTGGTCTTTGTTGGCCGCAACGATCAACAGATTAAAATCCGTGGGTTCCGGATTGAACCGGGGGAAATAGAAGCCCGGTTGACCGAACATTCCGCAGTACGGGAAGCATTAGTTTTGGCATTAGGTCATGAACAGGATAAACGGCTGGTAGCTTATGTGGTGGCAGAAGCGAATGATGGACTGGTGAGTCTTCTGCGTGAACATTTGAGCACGTTATTGCCTGATTATATGGTGCCGTCGGCCTTTGTACGTCTGGATGCTTTCCCGTTGACCCCTAACGGTAAACTGGATCGCCGGGCGTTACCGGTGCCGGGAGAGGACTCATTTGCGCGTCAGGTTTACGCAGAGCCACAGGGGGAAACAGAAATCGCACTCGCCGCTATCTGGCATGACTTACTGGGCGTTGAACAAATCAGCCGATATGACAGTTTCTTCGCGTTGGGTGGTCATTCATTGCTCGCGGTGCGCATGGTCGAACGGTTGCGGAGTCTGGGCTTAACTCTGGCGGTGCGTGACTTGTTTCAGTCTCCTGTGCTGTCTGAACTTGCACAAACCCTGACGCAAAATCAGGGTGAAGGTGTACCAGCCAATGTTATTACACCGGAAACGGCAGAACTAACTCCCGAGATGTTACCGTTAATTGGTCTCACTCAGCCTGAGATTGATCACATCATCGAACAAATACCGGGCGGGATTGCCAATATTCAGGATATTTATGCGCTGTCGCCGCTACAGGATGGCATTTTGTTCCACCATTTATTAGCAAACGAAGGTGACCCGTATTTACTGGCTGGCCAGATGGCTTTTGCGAACCGGACTCTGCTGGATCGTTATCTGAGCGCCGTTCAACAAGTTATTAATCGGCATGATATCTTACGTACTGCTTTTATCTGGGAAGGGTTATCCGTTCCTGCTCAGGTGGTTTGCCGTCAGGCACGATTATCAGTGACTGAACTGACACTCGACTCCGTGAATGGGCCAGTCAGTGAACAGTTATCTCAACGTTTTGATCCCCGTCACTATCGCCTTGATTTGGGGCAAGCGCCATTACTACGTTTTGTTGTGGCGCAAGAAACGGATGGTCGCTGGATTGTACTGCAACTGATGCATCATCTGATTGGCGACCATACCGCATTGGATGTGATGAGTCATGAAGTGCAGGCCTATCTTGACGGACAAGAAAACAATCTGCCCGTACCGCCTCCTTTCCGCAATCTGGTTGCTCAGGCTCGATTGGGAGTCAGTCAGGAGCAGCATGTTCGTTTCTTTACCGATATGCTGGCTGAGGTGAATGAACCAACGTTGCCATTCGGATTGACAGAAGTTCATCATGATGGTTCGCAAATCACAGAATCTCACCGGATGTTGACCGCAGAATTGAATAACCGTTTACGCAATCAGGCCCGACGCCGGGGTGTCAGTCTGGCAGCTTTGTGTCATTTAGCCTGGGCGCAGGTGCTGGCGCGTACCAGTGGGCAGGAGAAAGTCGTATTCGGTACGGTGTTATTCGGGCGAATGGGTGCCGGTGAAGGTGCCGACAATGGTATGGGGCTGTTTATCAATACATTACCGCTGCGACTGGATATGGATAATACTCCGGTACAGGATAGCGTACAGGTGGCACATCGCTGGCTGGCAGGGTTGTTGACACATGAACATGCGTCGCTGGCACTGGCGCAGCGTTGCAGTGGAGTGCAGGGCGGAACCCCATTATTCAGTACCTTGCTGAACTACCGCCATAACGCATTGCCGGTGACTTCGAATGAAATCATGGACGGTGTTGAATTCCTTGGGGCACAGGAGCGAACTAACTATCCGTTTACCCTGTCAGTGGAAGATTTTGGCGAAGCGTTGGGATTAACTGCACAAATTGTTCGGCCATTTGATCCAGAACGGGTGTGTAGTTACATGCAACGGGCGCTGGAGAGTTTGGTCGACGCGCTGGAACAGGCACCGGAAACACCTGTGCGGATGCTGGAAATTTTGCCAGAGTCAGAACGGAACTTGTTGCTGCAAACATGGAACGCGACGGAAGCCGCATATCCTGACCAGTTGTGTATCCATCAACTGTTTGAGCAACAAGTTGAGAATACACCGAACGCCACTGCCGTGGTACATGAAGGACAGACACTTAGCTATACGGAATTAAATAGTCTCGCTAACCGACTGGCCCACCAATTAATTGAGTTGGGTGTACAACCTGATCAATGGGTAGCAGTTTGCGTGAAGCGTTCACCATCAGGGATAACGGGGCTATTGGCAGTACTGAAAGCGGGGGGAACATATGTACCACTGGATCCTGATTATCCCGGTGATCGTCTGGTTTATATGCTGAATGATGCCGCTCCGCTGGTGGTATTGGCAGATAATACCGGCCGTGCCGTATTGAGTGAGGAAACTATCGCGAAATTAACGATAGTTAACCCGGATGATATCCTGCCTGACCAACCGGATCATAATCCACGGGTTTCGGCGTTAACATCACGGCATCTGGCTTATGTGATTTACACTTCCGGTTCTACGGGCATGCCGAAAGGCGTGATGGTTGAGCATCGAGGATTCGTTAACCTTATTCAGGATAAAATCAGCCAGTTTGGCATTCACTCTCATAGCCGGATGTTGCAATTTGCTTCATTTGGATTCGATGCCAGTGTCTGGGAAATTATGATGGCTTTATGTGGTGGTGCCACTCTGGATATTCCTGCTGATGCAGTTCGTCAGGATCCGCATCTCTTTTGGCGTTATCTGGAAGAACAATCAATAACTCACGCCTGTCTGACACCAGCGCTATTGCAGGATGGTGCTGATTTACCGGAGATAAACATCAGGCCAACCTTAATATTGGGCGGTGAAGCGCCAAATCCTGTGCTAATTCAGACATTGCGCGACCGGGCAACTGTATTCAATGCCTATGGCCCAACAGAAATCACAGTATGCGCTACTGTCTGGCGTTGCCCATCAGACTATCAGAATGGATTTATTCCTATCGGGCGTCCGACAGCGAATACTCAGATTTATCTGCTGGATAATGATGGACGGCCAGTTCCATTGGGGGTAGTAGGGGAGATATACATTGGTGGTGACGGTGTAACGCGTGGTTACCTCAATCGACCTGATTTGACGGCTGAGCGTTTTCTGGTTGACCCATTTAATCAGGCACCGGATGCACGAATGTACCGAAGCGGCGATTTAGCCCGTTATTTACCGGATGGTAATCTGGTCTTTGTTGGCCGCAACGATCAACAAGTTAAAATCCGTGGGTTCCGGATTGAACCGGGGGAAATAGAAGCCCGGCTAACAGAATACCCGACAGTGCGTGAAGCTATTTTATTGGCGCTGGGTGAGGGACAGAATAAACGACTGGTGGCCTATGTTGTGGCAGATAAGGATAGCGGGCTGGTTAATTCTCTACGTGAATATTTGAGCGCTTCGTTGCCTGATTATATGGTACCCGCCGCCTTTGTATGTTTGGATGCTTTCCCGCTGACCCCTAACGGTAAGCTGGATCGCCGGTCTCTGCCGGAACCTGATCAGAATGCCTTTGCGCATCAAACCTATGAAGCACCACAAGGAGAGGTGGAGATAACTTTGGCTGCTATCTGGCGTGAATTGCTGGGGGTTGAGAAAATAGGCCGGCATGACAATTTCTTTGCACTTGGAGGGCACTCGTTGCTCGCTATGCGGATGATAAACCTTGCCGCAGATCGTGGTTTGATGTGTACATTGAATAACCTCTTTCAATTCCCTGTGCTGACTGAACTGGTATCAAAAATGACATTAGATCCGCTGTCTCAACCGCAAAGCAGTGCGATACCCGTGCGCTCATCCGGAATGGAGCCACCACTATTTTTTGTTCCCAGCGGCATGAATGACTACTCTTATGTTTTTGGGTTATCTCAATATATTCATCCCGACTATCCGGTTTATGTATTACCCTGGCCTTCCGTCAATGAAGAGCAGGTATCAACTATTGAAGCGTTAGCCGACAAAATGATTACCTTCATGAAATCGGTTCAACCGGAAGGACGATACCGGATCTATGGCTACTCTTCTGGTGGTGTATTAGCTTATGCCATTGCTCAGCAACTTTTGAATGCCGGTGAGACTGTCGATTTTCTGGGGTTGATTGATACACCAGCTCCTCACTGCTTTAAGCAACAAATCATTCAGCCAAAACTCCAGTTCCTTGCTGAACTGGCAAAACAGTCGGGTGGGGAGCATGAAGAGAAGATAGCGATATTGCATCAGAAAATTGATCAATTAGGTTTGGTTCAATTTATTGCCGCAGCACAGAAGTTAGAACTGTATTCGGCGAACCTCCGCCCTGACTTGATCGCAAGGCGTTGGGAACAGATGGGAAATTATGTGCAAATGATTAAAGCCTATGAACCAGAAGTATTGGAGATAATGCTTCATCAATTCTACGCAACGGAGCCTTACCCGCAAATTCCTTTCGTTACCGAAACGCTATTACCTTCTTTAAGTATGGAGCCATCGTTAGGCTGGGAGCAGGTCGTACCTGACACTTTACTCCAGCTGACACCTGTACCGGGCGACCATTTTAGCCTGATGGAGGACAGTACGAATAAAGTTATTTTGGCTAAAACCCTAAGCAGGGCACTGGAAATGAATTGTGAAGCAGAAATGGTGTAATACTAGTGATGTTGCAGAAATAGCAAGCAATCATTAATAACAATAATGCTCGGTCAATAATATTTACAATGACCGGGCATCTTTTATTTAATCATCCTGGAATTATATGAGGTACGGCGACTGATATTGAATGTTAAAAAAGATAATAATTGACATAGTAGATTTATGCTATAAATGTCTGAGCGTTATCAGGTGGTAATAAATAATGATAATTTTCCAAAAAACATTCCAATCAACACAAAAAAGAGGATTGATATGTTAACTTTTAATGAACGCGTTAATATAGGGATCAATATAATTAAAGATAAATTAGCTCGTTATGATCCTTCTTTTGTGCAAATAAAAATGAGCGGAACCAATGACCCTGGCGTGTACAATAAACTGATAAATGATATTAGCGAATTAAAATCAATGAGTCTGGTATTTAGACTTAATAATTCCGGTCCACATGACCCGGGTGGTGCGTCGATTCATGAGATTTCACCGGGAAAATTTGCAGAACCACAAACTTCTTGGATAGTAGATGGGGTATATAAAAATCTTGATTGGCCTTTTCGTGTAACTTTAGAGGAAGCATTTCAATTGAAATTGGAACATGGCTATACCTCATCGTTTTGGTACGTCCAAGCTCAAAAATTATTAGCACCTAAGCATACAATAGTTAGGAAATCATGTTTTGTTTTTCTCCAATGTGACGAATCAAAAATTTTTATTGATGCATTGACTAAAGAAGTTGTAAAAAGATGAATAATAAAAATGTTATATTAATTCGTTAACCAAAGAAGTTAGAAAAAATCATCACTCAGGTTTACTTCTCAGATAGGTTTCTGTCGTATTAATATGACAGAAACCTAAAGCCATAAATTAAAAATATTTTCATAAGATATTTCATACGCCTCAATTACGATGTATTGATAGACTCTTCCAGCCATGTGCTGATAATTTTTACCAAATTAATAGGCTGTTCAAGTGGCAGCATGTGGCCGGCATTCTCGATAATACGTAATGTGGATCCTGGGAATTCACTTTGCAACGATTTCGCTTCTGCCAGTGTTCTCAGTTCATCACAGGCTGAAGCAATAATTAATACAGGGTAATTATGAGGGCTAGATAAATAGGTTGGATTATCCCGTTGCAACATCAACTGGCGGATAAATACATCTGGCCCTAGCCGTAGACTCATCGCGCGGATGAGTTCAATAAGATACTGATTATTTTTATTATTACTATGAAGCGATGTCCGAATGGTAGTTAGGCTGAGTCCGTCAAAGAACCCATTTTTCACTATTTCTGCCGTACGGGATTTTATTGCTTTCTGATTATCGCTGTCTGGAAAATTTGAAGTAGCAATGAGCACTAAGGCTTCAATCCTTTCTGGTACTAGACTGGCAATCCAGCGAGCAACGTATCCTCCTAAAGAAAACCCCACTAAAACAAATCGGTCTGGTGACATGGCAATATTATGAAGGGCAATTTCTCGAAGATTTTTCCCCAGAGAAATATCACCATAGACGATATTACCCAACGCAGATAATGCAGGCTCCATCTCTTGCCATAATGTTTTATCAGTCATAAGTCCCGGAATTAAAAATAGATTCACGCTTTCTCCTTACAAACAATGATAAGCTCCGATAATCCTGCTCTGAGAAGAAGTTTATCCGGGTGACTGAATAGCTCTACTCAATCAACGCTTCATAATAAAATACTGTGGAAGAATCAGACCCTGAGCGATCTGCACGGGTCTGGATAATTTCCTATTATGGAAGGTTGTAGTTAGCACTCAAGGCCTAACCGCTGTGACCTCAATCTCAACACGCCACGCCGGATTACCTAATTTTGCCACCTGAACAGTAGTGCGAGCCGGTAGATTAATGGAGTTTTTCTCATTGAAAAATTGAGAGTACCCTGCCATAAATCCCTTAAAATCCATATCTCCGTTAGTCTCTTTACCGCCGACCAAAAATACCTGCATCTTGACAACATCTTTCATTCCCAGACCAAGTTCCCCAAGGTGAGTCTGGATTTGTTTCAGGACACTGACGGTCTGCGCCTCCGTGTCACCATACGAGGAAAGTACATCATCTGGTGCATCTTTCTTTATTTTAGTCGGCACTTTTCCACTAAGGAAAATGATGTTTTTGCTGTTACTGACTTCCACAGACTCCGAGATCGGCATACCTTCCAGTTTGTGGTAACGAACACTTTCAGCATGTGCGATCCCCCAGATAAAAGGAAGACATAACAGCATGTTTTTATAACGCATAATACTTTTTCCTTATGAATTGAATCGTGAAAGACTGAACGGAGTCGGATCAATAATCGGCGTCTTACCCGTTAGGATATCGGCTGTAACTTCAGAGGACGCAGGCCCTTCAGACATTCCCCAAATTGTTGCTGTATTAATGACAAGTCCAGGGTATTTTTCCACTTCCGAAATAATAGGAAGTTCATCAGCCGTTGGACTGACAACAGCTCCCCACCGTTCTACGACTTCAGAGTTTTTAAACACCGGAAATTCAGCTTTCATACGCTCAAATACGCCATCCAGATGCTCATTGTTTTGTGTTGCCGTTGCAACGCGATGTGTTTCAAATGGTGTAACTTCATCCATACCCCATTGAGTAGTTATATTGAATGAGTTAAACAAATCTTCCCCTAGCTTAAATTTCAGTGGCAAATCACCTCCACTCAAAAGGTGCGAAAATTGAGATCCCAATAGGAAACTGTCTTTCACAATAGAACTGGTGAAAATACGTGGCGCAACGGCGTAGGTTCCATCAGCCTGCTCGCGGAAGTGAATACCATTTGGCAGGTGAACATTACCGCGAGGAGCTCCCGGGGCACCAGAAACGCGTTGTTGTGACAAATAAACATTCAGTGTTGGGATATCAACACCGAGATTTCCCATGAAGAGACGTGACCAAATACCACCAGCCAGAACAACAGATGGTGCCTTAACGGAACCTCTTTCAGTTACGACACCGGATACTTTCCCTCCAGCGGTTTCAATACCACGTACCGCACAGTGAGTGAATATTTTCACCCCGATTTTTTTGGCATACTGAGCCAAAATCGGTACTCCGGTTTCTGGATCGACACTCCCTGAATCCTCTTCAAATCCAGCGATTTTCCATGGTGTTTTTGCATTCGCCAGTCGTTTAGTTAATTCATTTCCTCCAATAATTCGTGTGTTCAACGGCGTGCCGAAACCAGCTGCTTCTCGTGCTGATATAATCCAGTCAATAGAACGAGCTAAGTCCTCTTCACTTGAAGGAACCTCAACACGGCCCTGTGTTCTATAACTGGTATCTGCGCCAATCTTTTCATTCATTCCCCGCCATAGCTTTTTGCTGTAGTGGTGCAATGGGAAAATTTCGGGAGAGGTTTTGTAGCTGATAACCTGGCTGTAAGCACGGCCTGATTGTTCGCCCGCGATGGCCCCTTTTTCAAACAGAGTAACGCTCATTCCTCTTTCCGCCAGATTGATCGCTGTCAGAACGCCTTGAATTCCGCCCCCAATAATCACAGCATCAGCTTCTTTCGGTAATTCCCCGCGAGTGCCATCTACGGGTAATGCCCTGGATTTAGTGACGATAAATTTACCGTCCCGACGAACCATTGGAACTAAAGCTGAGGCTCCGCTAGCCAAGACACCAGCAGCACCAACGCCTAACAGCAACTTTCTTCGAGAGATTTGCATATTTACCTCGACTGCCCTTGAAAAAGGGCGTTAAGCAACACACTAAAACCCCAGTCATTGATCTGAAAGAGAGCGCTGACTTCAGTCCACACAAAGAAAATCAAGTCGTTGCTGAACTCGCCAACAAAACGCTTGATCCTTTGTTCGTACCTCGCCAAACCACGGAAGGAAAATCACGGAAGGAAAAACTACAGCGAAGAATACTCAATACGCGCCCTGTGTCATTACGAAAAAAATGTCTGAATAATATTGGTGGAGAGCACATCATCTTCCACCACAAACCTATTCTATTTATTAACTATATTCTCTGATCTGCATTCGTCAACGCAGAACAGTATTTGAATTTTATGAAAAAGAGGGTTTAGCACCGAACCTGTGACAAGACAGCGGTTTCTAAATGAGTTTTTTATCGAGTGAGAATGCGGATAACCATATTCACAAACTTGCCATAGGGTGGATGTAGCATATCTGTCAGTGACGGATTGTATTTGCGCAAAATAGGCATGGCCTTGGAAAAGGTTTTAAATCCTTCATAACCATGATATTGCCCCATACCGCTCGGGCCTACACCACCAAAGGGTAAACCTGTACATGCAAATTGATATAGCGTGTCATTGATGCAGATACTACCTGCGACGATGTGCGATAAAGCCGCTTCAATGCACTTGTTATTTCGACTAAAACAATAAAAGGCTAATGGGCGTTCATGACTTGCAACATAGTGGATTGCTTCATCATAAGAACGGTAGGTTTTGACTGGTATCAGGGGACCAAAAATTTCTTCTTGCATAATGGCGCTGCTATCGTCTGGGTTTAGAACTAGCGTAGGTGTGAAAACACGCTGCTTCAGTGCTTGTTCTTGATCAGTGAGAGGTATAAGTGGAATGGCCTGATGACCGCGAGTGATCGCATCTTCAAGTAATTTGATAAGACGTTGATACTGGTTGTCATTGATAATGCTAGTATAGTCTGGAAAGTTATTTGGTTGGGGATAGCGTTTCGATACTTGTTCCTTAATCTCTGCGATAAACGGCTCAATGACGTTTTCCGGTAATAAAATATAATCTGGTGCTATACAGGTTTGTCCTGAATTGAAAAGTTTGCCCGTTATAATGCGGGCCGCCGCTTTTTTCAGATCAGCATCGGGAGCAATCAGTGCTGGAGATTTTCCGCCAAGCTCCAGCGTAACAGGCGTAAGGTTTTGTGCGGCAGCTGCCATGACTTTTTTACCATTCGCCTTAGAACCCGTGAACAACAGGTGATCAAAGGGAAGGGCAGAAAAATCGGCTGCAATATTTGCTCCGCCTTGTGCAATACTGACGCGATTTTCAGGAAAAATTTTGCTGAGCAGTTTTTCTAAATAGGCATTGGTGTGCGGTGTATGCTCTGAAGGCTTGATAAAAACATGATTACCTGCGGCAATCGCGGCTATTAATGGTATGAGAGTCAAATTCACCGGATAGTTCCACGGTGCCATGATACCAACAACGCCAAGTGGTACATAGCGTATTTCAGCCTTTGCTGGCCATAATTGCCATCCGACCTTGTATCTTTGAGGTTTAGCCCACTTTTTAAGAGAGCGCAGACAAAGATCAATTTCATTCAACACAATTACTGCTTCTGCCATTATGCTCTCATGCCTAGAACGATGGCCGAAATCACAAGAAATTGCTTCCGTCATTTCATTTAGGCTGGCTTTAAAATTTTTGCGGAGGCATATCAAATCATCCCGACGTTGTTTCTCATCAGGTCGATTTTGTTCCCATGCCTGACGCAGAGCATTAAATTGAGTGTTGATTAGTTTTGTCATTGATCTCGCCTTATCACTGAGCGGCTAAAACACCATTGAGCGATATAATAAGTGCTGAGTACCAAAAAGGGGCTTAATGGCGTTTCAAAGTAAAAACGACCATAAGCGAGCAGGCTATCACTGATAGCAAAAAAGATGCCGCCAATCGCCGCTGTATTCGCTGCATTTTGTGCTAAGGGCATCGGATTTTTAAAGGGATAGACAATAGCTCTATTAACCGCCACTCCAGCCATGAAAGCCAAAATCGTAGCATAAATAGCAACAGGAACTCTCATACCGTTAGGCAGATTATTCAACAGCCCGATAAATATTAATAATGCGATTATTATAAATATGATAAAGATCGCCAATATAATGAAAACCGTACGAATAATTATAAATTTTGAATGAGAAGAGTGATTTTTAATATCAGAAATAGAAATACTGTCGCCACATAGAGCATAAATGTAAGCGCAATGAGTGAGTAGAAAACAAAATAGGCCAGCCAAAAAATAGTCTTGCGGTAACATTAAAAAAAAGTCACCAGCTGCGGCAAATGTAAGCCCGAAAGCAATAGCGTTTCGGTAACGTATTGAGGCAGGTGTGCGGATTAGCAGAATCCAAAACACTAACAATGCTGTAGCTGTAGGTTTAGTTAGGTAATGGAGCCAAATCCATGATGGATTTACAGATGTACTAAGTAAAATACCTGTTATGGCGCTGGCTGAAAGGAGCGTATAAAGTAAACCTATTCTGTTAAAAACACCATGTCGAGGAGTGCAATGATTTGATAACATATGCCTCATCCCGCTGTTTCTTTCTTATTTACAGTATCAGAAAAACTGTTATCTGCAACGAATAACCAAAATACCAGATATCGAGCACTTGGTAAGCTTTATCCTCGTTCACATTTATCAGATATATACTTTATGTCTGAAGTGAGAAGGCTGCACTGCTTGCCAAAACACTGCCCGTTCCAGTAAATGTGAAAACTGCTTATGTAGAATGATTACACTCAACAGATTGAATATACGACCGTTAAAGGGCGTTTGGATAATGTGATAACGTTGTAACGGATAAATTAACGTGACACAGAATTCTGAACGCCCTCTTAATTTATGAGATTGATTTATTTAAATACCCTTTTAATTTATTTGAGGGGTTTATTTAAAGGTTTGTTTTATTATTGAAGATAGGTTTTATAATTTTAGAGGATTATTTTTATTCTTAATTTAATTCATACTAATAACGTCGAATAATAAAGGTTTAAAATTGAAACCATTAATTAGCTAGAATTGAAAGTTAGCTATACGTCACATAAATGTCGTCTTTAACTGATGAAAAAAGGGTGAAATCGCATTAATGTTATTAATTGCGTAGCTTAAATGTCACATTCAATTTATTTTTGTAAAGTAGATAAATCTTTTTCTACTTAGTTTCAGGTGCTTATCATTTTAAAAAGTATGTCTATAGGAGGATATGTTCATTCTCAAGGGGATTGTTTTTTCGGGATTTTCTGCCGAATTATTTATACGGTTATTGAGTATTTATTGTGATAACGAAAATAGTCATTTAGAGAGATGAAATACAAATGAAAACGCATATTCTACATTTTGACCTAGCTCAAAACCATTTACGTACCCAATCCAGTCAATTAAATCTTTGGGTTGGTGAATATAATATACCGTTGCAAGAACATGATGAGTCAAGTTTAGCCAGAGCAGCTGGAGAAAATCCTGCAATAGATATGGTTCTGCGTTACGGTTCACACAATATCAGCCATTTCGCGGAGATACCTGAACACTATTTTTTACCTCATCACGTTACGCTAATTAAAGTGGTTGGTGATAAATCCGGGCCTTATCGTTCTTCATTACCGGTTCTTTATCATCTTTCTTATCATATTCCCAATGCTCATTTACATCGTTATGCCAAACGTAACAGAGAAAAACTGGCAGTAAATAATATAGAAATGGCTTTACCGGGTAAACTTAGTGCTCTCGGTGTTAATAGCCAACATGTAGCGCGAAATTCTATTCATTACGCCGATTTGTGGGTTGCGACTAATGAAATTAAAACACCGTGGGATATTGCTTGCTCTATTGTGTTTTCCCATCCGGAATTGTCTAACAGTCAGGCTTATGCAGCATCAATTGTCACTCATGCACATATTGCCCCACCACAGGCAATAGACCCACTGCAATATAACCGAGTTTATGAACTGGCTATATCAATATCGAGTCAGGGACCTGCGACAGAGACAGGCGGTTTTGCCACTTATGGCCAATTGGTTGCCCCTGATGGCAGTGCAATGTTTTACGAATTTGACTGGGTAGGTCAAGACGGACAGGTGATTTTCGCCGAAGGTGATCCGGTGATGCAATATAACCTATCGGATGAAACGGAGAATTATTCTGGCTCGCCAACATCTAATGCACTGAAAACTTCGCATAATGATGGTCGTCTGCAAAATCATAATTGGAGTGTCAGCCAAAGTGCGTCTCTGGACGTTGCTGAATTCAAAGATCAGGCTGCAGCATTGACAATTAAGCGGGGCACCAACCAAATTTGGACTGCCACCAACCGTACTCCTAATCACGGTATGGATGTGTATGCCGACAGCATCCGTTACGATAGCAGCCAAAGTCATTTTTCCATTGATTTTAAGAACAAATACTTACGTCAGCTAGGTGTCTATATTCAGTTCTTTAAAGACACTAAGATGGAACAGCCGATCGATAATCCAAAGGTTGACGGTGATTGGCCGTTTTATTTTCCTAAAGAGCTGGCGGCATTATTTGAAACGCCATCACAAAAAGCCCTTGGTGTGTTGGCTAATGTCAATACGATCATGGGGATTCCGATGCCCACTGATCCCACTAACTTTGGCTTGCCCTGGCCAGCTGAAGCTCAGGCGGCTAAATTTTTGTTTGGTGGTTTGGGAACTTCCCGCTGGGAAGACCCGATTATCTGGCCGGGTGTAATTTTGACCGGTATGTTCCAGTATGGTATTCCGGCCCTGATGATGTTGGCTGGTGCCGCAGTAACTAACACTCAGTGGTATAAAAATTTTATTTCCGATAAGGATAGTGTTGCTGCATTAGCCGCTGTTGCCTTCCCGTTGATTGGTGGTGGGGCAGCTGTCGGAGCAGCGTTATTCAATACCAAGAAAGTGCTCACCAGTTTAGCCAGTATTGCCATTGGTATTTTGGCCAAAAAAGGGATGGAAGCATTAGCCACTTATGTTACCGCCCAGATAGCAGCCAGTGCAGCCGCTCAGGCGGTTCCGGTGGTGGGTTGGGCGTTTCGGCTCGCTTCAATTGCACTAGATTTTGCGCAGATTGCAGTGACGACGGGGGAGTTGCTTTCCACACCAGCTACCCTGGAAGTGGATATCAAGCGCCAGATGACTTTGGCTTTTACCCTGCATCCCGATCCTGCTCATGGTGAAACGGGCCGCCCGGAAACCGCAATCTGGCCGCCGGTGGCAGTACAGTGCCAGGTAACCGTTGAATATACCAACGGCACCTACTATACCCAGACTATTCCATTACCCGCGACAGGTTCCAATACACTACTATCTTTTAATTTCAATTCGGTTGGCTGGGGTGGAACACTCAAAATCAAGGCTAATGTCTATTCAGCCACTGGCTGGTTAGCGGGGAGCTACACCAGTGATCTGCTGAATGCGCAGCCAGATGACCCTAATGAAGGCATCATGCGCGTCAGGGGTAATATAAAAGAGATGTTGGTGCCGCTGACTCAGGTGACTCAATACGAATATTGGGAACAGCTGTCTTACGATAGCGGTAAAAAAGAGTACCAGTGGATTGAAGGCAGCGTGCCGTTGGAAACCCAGTCTTCAACCAATTGTAGCAATGTAGGCAATAACATCTGCAAGCTGGTCAATATGACAATCCTGAATTCAGATTATCAGGTTGGTTACTGCTATCAGGCTTCTGGGCAGGATATTCCACTGGAAGATCCATCAAGTCCACCCAATAGCGGCCAGATGTACGTGTTGCAAAACATTTCCACTTTGGACAACGACTCGTTGAATGAACGTCTGAAATTATCTGCGGTAGGTTTCAAAGTACAACCACTGATCAGTTATAACAGTTTTGGCGAAGGTCCAGACGAAAAAACCATCACGCCTTATAACTTTATTATTGATTCACGGTTTGGTGAATATCACTTACGTCGGGTGGACCTGCGTGATGGCAGCCATAATTTTGGTTTGACGGATAATCCGCTTTCGTGGGGGACTTTCACCATTCCACATCTTGATGCGATGGTGGTTCATCCGAGCGGCTATGTCATTGCTGTCAGTTGGCAATATAGCAAGATGCAGATCCTGACGTTGGGTGATCAGGGCTATCCGGATGATCAGGCTCCAGCGGCACAGATTGTCTCTGGAGAAGGGGTTCGGCAAGGGCTAACTCATGGGCCAATTGCCCTGACCGTAACCCCAGATGGCCGCATACTATTATTGGAGACAATCAATACCCGTATTCAGGCGTTTGATACTAAAGGGAACCCATTCGCGAGTTTTGCGGGTGTAACACTGTTTCAACTTGCCACCGCTGATTATCAGGCAACACTGGATGCTCAGGAGTTTTCTCCGGCATTACAACAAGCATTTCGTGAGCAGGGGCTGACATTCCTGTTCAGTAACAGTGATCCAAACTTTATACGTTTGCTGAATGCTGGAGTACTGGACGAGCAGATTATTAACACCTTTGCGCATGATGGGATCTATCTAAGTTATAACCAGACCGCAGACGGTAATATTGACCCAGTTGGCAGCACAACAGTTGATGTGATACAGCAAGGGCAGAGCTGGTTGGTATATGATCCGCAGAAACCCGCGACTTACACGCTGACCGCTCAGGGACAAACGGTATCTGTATATAACGATTTGAGTAATGTACGGGTTACCGCTATCGGTCAAGGTGTCAAATGGCAAATTGATGATCTTAGCAGTGCTCGATCCTGGCTGTTAACCCTTAATGCAACGAATCCTGCTCAGATTACGGTAGCGGATTATCTGTCCTATATGCCACTGAATAAGCCAGCCGGGATTACGTATCTGGATGTTGCGGTTGAGGCGAAGGGATATATTTATGTCTTGTCATACCGTAACGAAGGGCGGGATCCAACGGATTATATCCTTGATATCTATAATCCTGACGGTACTTTCCTGGTAACTGTCCCTGATTCGACCTTAGTGCCTGATCCAGCTAGACGCCAGCATATTGTTGCCGGACATCTGGCGATAGATTCGTTCCGTACTCTGGTGGCGATGAATTACGGCAAATTCCTGGGTGAAAATCAACGTACCCAACCACAGATCAGCCAGTGGAAGCCAACTACACCAATATTCGATCTGGGTATCGATCAATTACCGATATTCCAGCAACACGATATGGATAAAATCCGCGCAGTTTTTGCTGACAACAAACACCCTCTTAGTAACAAGGCAACGATCGAAACTATCAATAAAAATGGTTATTTCATCATTACTGATGTTAGTACCCGTTACCCAGTTATTTGCACCGTGGATGGCGATAATCAGCAGATTATTTCTGTTTACAGTTTCTCGGAGAGAACTATGCCATTAAAAATTTATAACTCAGGATTTAAAGAGGTTTTGCAACTATTAGGTATCCCAGAGATCGATGTAACGGAGAAAGTCGTTGTTGCATCTTCGTCGCAAGGATCTTTACGGCCTGACGACCCACTGTCACTGGCTCCTTCTTATACGGCAGAAGTGTCGTCAGCATCGGAGCTATTGACCCTTTCTGGTATCCCCCCTGTTGAAGCGCCGATATCCTTTCCGGCAACCGTTGATGTTTTTGCGATTGCTGAACTGGAGATTGCTGATGACGGGGTTCTGAACATTAGCAATCCGACTTCAAGACCGATAGTGGTGGTGGTTGACACTTTGGCGCTTAAGCAAGGTGGGCAACTGATATGTGACGCCTCTGTGATTCTAAACGTACAAACTTATACCCAAACTCAGGAGAACTCCCATGAATAAAATGAAAACGGTTAACGAAACTTTGGCTGAATTGCGTGAGCATTATCATTTGACCAGTACCGAGCGACAGCCAAAGCAATTGAACACTTCGGACTTTGACGGGCCGGTGATATTTTCTAACGATCCGAAAATAGCCACTGTGCCACCCGCGTTCTTTACCGTACAAACCATACAAGAATTGAAGGAACTTGGGGGGGTGCCTGACAGTGAGTATGGACCAGGCGGAATGGAACCCCATCATCCGCTACCTGAACCCTATTCTGCTGAACGGTTGGCAAATGTCACCGGTAATCATGCTGATATATGTAAAGCTTTCCGCGCTTATATCTATGGTTATTCTCCTTTGGTCAAAGATTATGAAGATATTCTGAACGCTAAACGTTTCCCGATGAAAGTCGCGTTATACAGTGGTGAAGATATCGTTGTTACTGCCAGTAATCCATTGATTGTTGGAAGTAAAGATAGTCACGGAGAACCTGTTAACTTAAGTTTTAATAAGATAACGATTCAACCTGGCGGTAAAGTTATTTATCTCACCAATGGCACGGTTCAGGCGAACGAAGTGATCATAGTTAGTACCTTAGGAGGTACAGATAATGATGGCCCGAGCATTGAAAATATTGGAGGGAACGGAGGCAATGGCGGGAGCGGAAACAGTGGCTCCAATGGGAAAGACGGCAGTAATGGTAACTCCGGTAAAGATAATAAAAACTCCTGTGCAATACAGGCTACGTCAGGTACTGCGGGTGGCAATGGTACTGATGGAGCCAAAGGAAGTGACGGCGAGAAAGGAGGAGATGCAGCGGATGTCAATTTTAAAACCGGTACCATCACAGGCTTTGTGAATATGCTGACACAAGGCGGTAATGGTGGTAATGGCGGTAATGGTGGTAATGGTGGTAGTGGCGGGAGAGGAGGGAATGGCGGTAGCTCTACCAGCGAATGTAGGGCTGGAAACGGCGGTAATGGTGGTAGTGGAGGCGATGGTGGTGCCAGCGGTAATGGTGGTAACGCCGGTAACGGCGGTAACATCTATTTTACTTACAACGAAGGGGGGAGCGCATCCTTTAAGGCCAGGGCAATTGCCGGCAATGGTGGTTCTGGTGGCAATGGTGGTTCTGGTGGTGTCGGCGGCGGCGGCGGTACTGGTTATTCCAGTGGTAGCTCAGGTAAAAATGGTATATCTGGGAGCTCAGGAATTGCCGGAAAAGCAGGTACCGTAGGCTCAGTTTATGTCAATGGCAAAAAACAATAACGGCAAGGAGGAGTCATGGTCGCAGATATTCAAATTTTGGGTACTAATGGCGTGAAAGGTGCCGATGGAGCCAATGGCGCTGATGGTCTACGGGGGGTTGATGGTCAGAATGCTGCTCGTCGTAAGCCAGCCACTGCCGGTAGCAATGGTGGAAATGGTGGAAATGGTCAGAGTGGCCAGGATGGTCAATCAGGTTCTGGCTGGTGGTTTGCCCTGCGTTGCACCCGTTTTGACGTACAGGGTGTAGTGCGTATTAGCAATAATGGCGGTAACGGTGGTGATGGTGGCATAGCGGGTTACGGTGGTAATGGGGGTGATGGCGGCAATGGTGGCCGTGGCAATTCATCATCGTCAGGGAAACTCGGTGGTGTTGGTGGTAACGGTGGCAATGGGGGAAATGGCGGCAATGGGGGAAATGGCGGCAATGGAGGTAATGTTTGGGTCAGATATATCCAGACTAGCTTACCAAAACCGGTAGCTGCCACCTCTAATGGTGGGAGTGGAGGGTTCGGGCAACCCGGAGGTGCTGGGGGGATTGCCGGGCGCGGTGGGGTAAATGGTGACGGTTCACATGCAGCCGATGGAAAATATGGTATTGGAGGGATTAGCGCCAGCGGTGGTCAGGCTGGGAGAGCTGGGAAGGTTTCTGTAAATCAATTGCTGCAAGGATAATGACATGAGCGAATCTAGATCTTTTGCTGGCAAATGGCAATTTGCTGCGGCTTCTGGCCAACTGATTACTGTTCAGGACGATGGTACGCTTCGCCTGTCAGCCAAGCAATCAGGGGCGATGAATCAAATGATTAATGCTTATGGCATGACTAGCTTTTGGTTACAGGCTGGCAATGGTCAATACCTGGCCGCGAGCGGCAATACTCCTCAAGCTAATCAACCGCGCACTGGTACGGTTGCTGAGATCCGGTTGGAAGAGGTTGGAGGATCTGGATTTCGCCTGCGTCGTATCAGTAGCAGTGGTGACAGCTATTTGGTGGCACAACAATCTGGGCTGGTTTGGCAGGCAGTCACTGGCAGTCCGCCTCTGTCAGCCCAATTTACTCGTACTATTGTGACAAAGGATCTGGAATTCCTCAAAGAATGGGGGGCAATGGGAGCCGATCTGCGTTTTGCTTATCTCGCTAAAGAGAATTTGAATGAAATGGTGATGATGGCCGTCGATTTATCCAATGCTGACCTGCATGGTTCGACATTGCTTGACGCTGATTTAACTAATATCAAAGTTGATGATTGTAATTTTAATGGTTGTGACTTAAGCAAGACTGATCTAACGCATATTCATGGTAAAAATGCGCTTTTTGAAAAGTGTATCGTCGGTAGTGATACCAATATGCCTGACGCTGAGCTACCGAACGCCATTTTCCGTGGTTGTAAGAGTAGTGGTGGTCAGCCGATATTGAATCGTCTAAAAGCGCCCGGTGCAGATTTCTCTGGAGCGCTGTTACCTTCGGTAATAATGGAGAATGCTGATTTATCTCAGGCGAATCTGGTTAATGTTGATCTCAGCGGCGCCAGTCTGGCTTCCTGCAATTTTACCGCGGCGATCATGACGTTGGTGAATTTGCAGAATACCACTTTGCAAACCTCGAATTTTAGTCAAGCCACGTTAGTGGGGACGGATTTTACCGGGGCGAATATCAATCATGTTAATTTCAGTGGCGCAAATCTGACCAACGCACGATTATCGTTAACCACCGGTTATAGCCAGCTTAACCTCAGCGACAGTACCTTATTAGCGACGGTGCTGACAAAGATGAACTTGGTTGATGCCACGATTACTGCTAAAACGGATTTTACTCAGGCGCAGATGGATGGCGTTAATCTGAGCCGCCAGAAGCTGGATCAAGTCATATTCCTGATGGCGTCGATGAAAAAGGCAAATTTGGATTTTACGTCACTGAATGGCGCAGTTCTGGTCGGTGCTAATCTGGCCGGTGCCACTGTTCTGGGGAATGTCTCTTTAGTTGGCGCGAATTTATCTAATGCGAGTCTGGAGAATGTTAATTTAACTGGTGCTCAATTTGGTGCTTTATCCACAGTGACACATTTGGATAAAGCCGATGCTCAGACACTGGATAATCAGCAACTGCCTGAACGGTTACGTCAAATGTTGTATCAGGGAAAGATATTGGTTAATGGTCAGGCAGAGGTGTTGGTTCGTCAGCCGGGCCAGAACTGGCTGGTGGAACATGATGGTAAACCGTTATTTATTCACTATCAGGATGGGCAATTAAACGTTGCGCAAGATAATGGCGGTAATGCGGCAATTCTTGCCAACACATTTATGCCTAATGCTATCCTGACTGGCGCTAATCTGTACGCAGTTGATATGTCTGGCGCTCATTGGTACGGCAGTAACGCCAGAGCCGATAACGCCAATTTGGAACAGGTCAATTTGTCGAATGCTAACTTAGCGACAATGAATTTCACTCAGGCTCGATTGTTTGGTGCGAATTTGTCCTATGCTAGTCTGGTGAATACTGATTTCAGCAAGGCAATGTTAGAACCCACCGAAGGTCTGAAGCCGGCATCTCTGGCCTTTGCTTCAATTCAAGGCACTATCTTTACGGAAGCTAAATTGACCGGCGCTAATCTGACCAATGGCGCGGTGGCTTTACCGTTTGAGGAAACAGGCAATAAGTTGACAGGTGTACCTTTATTCAGTGCGGCGCTTGAGCTGATGAGTTCATTAAATAGTGGCACAGTCTCAAAAGAGTTGCGTCAGGTATTCACTGATAACGGCTACAGTCTGTTATCTAATGCCAAAATCATTGAAAAGCAAAGTAATCAATATTGGATTATCTCCAACCAGCCGCCAGACACCGATCTGAATTATCGAGGATATTGTAACTTTATGGTGATTCGGGTGAGTGAAGTCGGTAATAACCATCTGCAAGTTTGTGGTGGATCGCCATTACGTATCATTCGTACTGCGGCTGACAATACATTGCAACCGGTTAATGTCGCTTTTGGGGTGACAATTGATATCACTCAGGCAATGGATGGAGCCACCACCTGCCCAAGTGGTTTGCGTTATCAGTTACTCAATACGGGCATCAGCTATCAGTCATTGATGACACCGGGGTTACCACCTCATCCGCCAAAATGTATTCCCAGTCCGACGACTTGGTGTTGATAAGTAAACACGATGATCTGGCAAACAACTAATCGGAGCAAAGAATACCATTATGGATATTAATATGATGAGAAGCGATAATATGCCGATTGCCATTATCGGTATGAGTTGCCGCTTCCCGGGGGATGTTAGCTCTCCAGAGGAATTCTGGCAGCTGTTGTGTGGTTCAAGTGACGCAATTACCCCAGTCCCTCCTGAACGCTGGTCAACTCAGGCTTATAGTTCCCGAAATCGCAATTTGCCGGGGAAAATGGTGGCGCGAGAAGGCGGATTTATCACTGATGTTACCGGTTTCGATGCGGCGGTGTTTGATATCAGTAATACAGAAGCACCTTTTATCGATCCACAGCATCGTTTGATGTTACAGGTGACATGGGAAACGCTGGAACGGGCGAGAATAGCGCCAAAATCGTTGGCGGGTCAGGCGGTTGGTGTCTATATCGGTGCTTTCACTCATGATTATATGCACCTGCAATTTACTGATTTGCGTCAGGCTACCGGTTATACCTCAACCGGTGCAATGGGAACCATGTTATCAAACCGGATATCCCATGCGTTTGATTTTCAAGGACCATCCTTGACTATTGATAGCGCCTGTTCATCGTCCCTGTTAGCGGTCCATTTGGCTTGTGAAAGTTTGCGGCGCGGAGAATCACAACTGGCGCTAGCGGGTGGCAGCCAGTTAATGTTGATGCCTGATTTTTCGATAGTAGAAAGCCGTACTGGTTTTCTATCATTAACCAACCGCTGTCATAGCTTTTCAGCTAACGCTGATGGTTATGTGCGTAGTGAAGGAGTCGGTGCTGTTTTGCTGAAACCTTTGAATGCAGCTTTACAGGATGGCGATCCCGTTTTGGCGGTGATCCACGGTTCAGCTGCCAATCAAGATGGTCGCACTCCCACGATTACTCAGCCAAGTAGCACCGCACAACAACGAGTGATTCGGATGGCCTGTGCTCAGGCGGGAATTTCCCCGGAAGAGATTGATTATATTGAGGCCCATGGTACTGGGACTGGGGTGGGTGATCCGATAGAAGCAGAAGCACTGGGGCTGGTCTGTCGGCCCGAACCGACAGACCGCCCATTGTTGATTGGTGCGTGTAAATCCGTAATTGGTCATACGGAAGCTGCGGCAGGCATTGCTGGATTAATTAAAGCGGTATTGTGTTTACAACGAGGACAGGTACCGGGCAATTTACATGCCGAGCCGCCTAACCGCCACATTCGTTTTACTGAGTTGGGATTGCAAGTTCCACAGCAGTTAACTCCATTGTCTGAAGGAAAAGTAATAGCAGGAGTGAATTCCTTTGGTTTTGGCGGAACGAATGTCCATGTGGTGTTAAGTAATAATGCAGAATCTTCCGTACAACTTCGGACGACGCAAGGGAAAGCTTTCATGCTGCCATTGTCTGCGCAGTCTGAGTTTTCTCTGAAGCAACAAGCTCAGAGCATTGCTGATTTGTTGCAACAACAGCCAGATATTGCCCTTGATGATTTGTGCTATAGCTTGGCGACGACTCGTCACCGCTTTCCGTTACGTAAGGGGATCGCATTCAGTAACCGAGAACAGTTGCGACAGCGGTTGACTAATCTGAATGTGTCGTCGGAGCATAACAATAAAAAAGTTGATCGTCTGGCTTGGATATTTGCGGGTATTGGCAGTGAAGATTGGCAAGACTCTATCGCTTGGTTTCAGCAATTTCCCGAATTTACAGCACAATTCGAGCGTTGTGAGGCAATTTGGACGGGATTTTCTGCACCTTCTTTATATGCGGCATTGATCTCTGCCGATGAACTGATAGAGCCGCCAATGCAGTTTGCTGTACAAATCTCAATGGCTGCGCAGTTGCAGAAGTGGGGGTTCAAACCAGCGGCGTTACTTGGTCATAGTTCCGGTGAAATGTCGGCTTGTTATCTGGCGGGAATTTATGATCTGACGCAGGCACTGACACTGTTACATCAGCGTTATCATTATCTGGAACGTGTGTTGAATAAAGGAGGCGGCTTATTAATCGTGGCGGCGACAGTTGAGCAGATATTGCCTCATTTGTCTGCCCCCGGTGCCGAGCCTGCCGTGGTGATAGCAGGGCGTAATAGTATCAATCGTTGCTTACTGTCTGGGCCGATAAGTGAATTAACCGCTGTTGCTGAGCGCTTAAAGCAGCAGCGTATCGCCAGTAGTTGGCTTAATTATAGAATTGCTTCTCATTCCCATTATATAGAGTCAATCAGGGCTGGGTTGACTGCGGATGCGGCAACCGTTCCCGTGGCAGAACCTTTGTTGCCAGTATTTTCATCAGTCACCGGGGAGTTGATTAATGGAAAGTTGAGTCCCGAGCATTGGGCTGACAATGTCGTCTCGTCACTCCGTTTTGACGATGCGGTAGAAAACATGCTCAAAGCGGGTTTCCACCATTTTCTGGAAGTTTCACCTAAATCCCTACTGAGTGCAGGATTAAAGGATTGGAGCCAGCCTTATCGAGGACAGGTGTTTGCTTGTCGCTCAGGGCAGAATTGGCCACAACTGTTAGGACAGCTGTTTGAAGCTGGGGTTGAACCGGACTGGCGGACTCTGATGCCTACCGCTTGCCCAATTGATCTACCCACTTACTCCTGGCATCAGCAATCTTATTGGCATGAACCAGAGATTAGCCGTCGCCGCCGATTACGTATATTGAGCGGTGTATTATTGGGCGAAGCTCAGCCGGGCAGCGAGAGTTGGCAAGCTGAGTTAGCTGTAGAACAAGTACCTTGGTTACTCGATCATGTTGTCATGGGAAATGCAATGTTTCCGGCTGCGGGCTATATTGAAATCATGTTGGCGGCGGCTCGTATCTGTTTTCCTGACGTTGGATTAGCGCTTGATAATATTGTGTTGCAATCGGCTTTACTGCTAGAGCCTGGCATACAATTCAGGTTAAAGACACAGCTAGATCGCCAGCGAATGGAAGTGCAAGTGCACATTACCCGTAATCTGGATGAGAGTGTACATTACCAACTTGCAGCCAGTGCACAGGTGAACATCGTTGTACCGGGTGCTACTGCTTGTGCTATTCCTCCATTAGCGGTAAATGATCGCTATCCTTGCATGTGGAACCAAGAGATGTTGTATCAGGCATTTCAACATCTACATTTCAGTTATAGTGGTGTTTTTTGTACTCTGCGCCATGCGTTTGTTGGTAAAGAAGAAACAATCTGTGAGATTGAATTACCATCTGCACCGGAGGGAATGAATTTTCACCCAGCGGCTTTGGATGGCATCTTCCAATCATTGTTGGCGATTCAGTCTGCTGATGTTCACGCGCCAATTCCTGCCAACGAGTTCCGTATCCCGGTCAGTATTCAGCATTTGCGTATCAATGGTAAATTGTCAGGTCGGGTTCATGCCCATGCCCGAAATACTAAGCAGACGCAACAACAATGGATTGGTGATATTGACGTCTATACTGATAGCGGTATGTTGCTTTGTCAGATTAGCGGGTTTTGCGTTCAGCTTGTTGGTAATAGAAAAAACAGCTTGTCTGCCAAACTGCACAATCTGGTTGTCGGCCAACCACAGTGGCGTAAACTGCCAGCTCAGCCATCAACAGAGTCTGTGACGCAATGGGCTATCCTTGGGGGTGAAAACGCTCTGGCAGAAGAGTTAGTTGATGAGTTGCAACGCCGTGGTGGATGTGCCTCGTTATATTCTGGTCTGCCTGACAGTTATCAGAAAATTCAAGAATTAGTTGATACTCTTCCTGTTGAAACCGAAAGGATCCTAATCCTCTGGCCGTTGCAGACCCCGCAGATGGCTTATCATTCGTTGATACATTTGTGTGCAGCGCTGGCCGAACGGTCGATAAAACCACGTTTGTGGATAGTGACTCAATGTGCTCATCAAATTACTGAGCAGGATCAGCCCGATCCATTTGCCGCTGCATTATGGGGAATGATGCGCGTTATTGGTCAACAAGAAGCAACCGCATTATGGGGTGGATTACTGGATATTGACAGTATCACGGCCCCAGCCAAATGGTGGGACGCACTATTGATAGGTGATGGCGAGGATCAATTAGCTCTGCGCCATGACCAGCGTTATGTGCTACGCCTTGTGCCATTACCTGAAATACCCGCGTTACCACCAGTGCGTTTTCGTCCAGATGGCTGCTATCTGCTGACTGGTGCTTTTGGTGATATTGGGCGCCAATTGATTCCCTGGATGGTACAACATGGTGCTCAACATTTGTTATTGATTGGGCGTCGCCTTGCCCTTGATACGGCTGAACAAAAGTTATTGGAAATGCTACATCAACAAGGGATAGAGGCTAATTATCTGTCGGTTGATCTCGGTGATGTGGAAAGGACCCGCATTTGTTTGGCTGAGTATCGACAACAAGCCAGCAGGCCGCTGCGTGGGGTGATTCATTGTGCTGCGCATGTTGAAGATCAGGGATATCGTGAACTCAGCCCAGAGGCGTTTGATAGAGTATTTGCCACTAAAGCATTAGCTGCCTGGACATTACATCAGGCGTTGGCTGATGCACCTTTAGAGCATTTTGTTATGTTTTCCTCGTTGGGGGCATTATTGGCTTTACCGGGTATGGCATCTTATGCAGCGGCTAACGCTATGTTGGATAGTCTGGCCTGTTTACGGCGTCAGCAAGGTTTACCTGCGTTAAGCCTTAATTGGGGGCCATGGGAAGCGGGGATCGCTTTGCGGGATAGTCGAACGCTGCCAATATTGGAAAATAGTGGCTTACAGCCATTTGGTTCAGAGGAGGGATTAGCTGTTTTAGAGCGCTTGTTTGCTCGGATTGAGCCGCAACTGGTGCCATTCTTGACGAATTGGTCAAATTTACTGTCCAGCCAGATGCGTCACCTACCGCTATTGCGTGATGTTCAGCAAGAAAATGTAGTTCCGACTTTACCCATAGAAGCGGCGCTTGCAGTGAGTGATCTGGACGATGTCGTTAGCTTGCTACAAACCTTTTGTGGTGAGATTGTTGGAACGTCAACAGAAGTATTCCATCCCGATCTGCCTTTGACTAACAACGGTATTGATTCATTGAATGGTTTAATGTTGGTACAAAAAATCAACAATCAATTACGTTTGGATATTCCGCTGGAATTGTTGTTAAGTGATAAGCCGCTGACTGAACTTGCATCATTGATTACATATCGATTGCAAGTTAAGGCAATTACGAAGTAGGAAAACCCTTCGAATTGTTTAAGAATAGCTAACTCAGAGACACGTAGTTGCGATTTGGTTTCAATAGGAAACTTATCGGACTACGGTGTCTCTAATGTTCTATTCGGGAAGATTTTTTAATCTAATTGAATATAAATCCCATTTGTTTTTTTCGTCACACCGTCATGGTTGAAGAGGGGGCTACACTGGCAAACATCTTCTTTGCGGTAGAGCCGGGTCATGCTCCCAATAGTTAGATCTCTTATGAAATAGAGTATTCACACTCAATGAACGTACCGACCACTTTGTCATGCATCTCTTCGGATTTGGAATAACCGCATGACCGACAAAAGAGAGTTAGTTGTACCAATGTGATTACCAAATAAGACTTAATCTGACACTATTGATGATGAGTGAGATCTAACCAGACAGGCGGCTTTGTGCCAGAAGCAAACGTATTACCTTTTGTGTCGCTTTCCTCACCACAGGCTAAAACCTCCTATAACAACGAGTTACATATTCAGTAATCAAGTATGAGTATATTTCAGAACAATTCGCGGACTGCGTGTATACATTTTGTCGAAAGTCATTTGCAGCCCAAGCTTCAATATCCATTGAAAAACCGGTATAACGACGTTAAGTTGCTATGAGTCAAAATCGCCAAATAAGGTGGTTTTGTGGCTTATGTCTGGTCACGTTGGCACTGTGGCTGGCATGACAAAATGGCTTCATCGTCAGAGTTTCAGCTATAAGAAAAAGATATCGCTAGAGTTTTCAACATTGAATTGCATTATTTGCTGCCTTACAGCCCGAATATCAATCCCATAGAACGATTATGGAAGTATGCCAATGAACAGGTACGAAACTATGTCTATTTCCCGGATGCAAAAACGATTCGTGAAACACTCGCCGTTTTTTGCATATTACCTTGCCAGAAAAAGCGAAAGCACTGACCGCCAGAATAACTAACTGATAAATTTAATATTTTAAAACCTGCATCTTCAAGTTAAGTGAGTATAGTTTTTTGAAGACAAAAACTAACAATTAAACAATAACTATCTTTCATGAGGATGAGTGTTGAAAGGTTGCAAGATTATTTGTAAGGGCATCATGAGAAATTATGCTGCGTTCTAACGTGGAGGTTAAGGCTAGGAAAATCACCAGCCTTATTCATTTTGTACTATCAACTATGATTAACTTGTAATCGGAATACACTCATATAATTAATGATGAGAAAAGCGGCAGATCATGTTAGTCCAGATTTTTATCCCCTCCATCCTGCTCAGGAAAATGTGTTTTACGAACAAATTCTTTATGAAAATAGCGCGATACATACCCTAAATTGGTATACATTAATAGAGGAAAATGTTGATATCACCCTGTTACAAAAAACATGGAATTTGCTATATCAGCATATCGATACTTTACGTTTACGTATATTTATTAATATTGACAATGAAGCGGTTCAATACATTCAGGAACAAAGCACGCCTGTGTTAATCAATGAATACGATGTTTCAAGGCTGCCTGATCCTGAAAATAGCGCGCTTCAGTGGATGAAGCAACAAACCAATACCCCTATAGATTACTTAAATGAAATACCCTACCAATTCACATTAATCCGCCTGAACAATGAAAAAAATTACTTTTTCACAATATTCCACCATATTTTTATTGATGGTGTCGGATTATACCGATTTCACGAATATGTTTATAAGTTGTATAGATGCCTTAAGAATGGAACATCTACAACGTGGTTATCTGAAATTCCGAAATATCTTACGACAGTAAAAAAAACAAGAGAGTATTTGAGTAATTTTAATTATGAATCTGACAAAAATTATTGGCTGGATTTTTTAAAGAAAAATGAAATATACCAATTAAAACCTTATTACCAGAAAACAGGCACTGATCATAAAACACTAACATTTCCCCTCTCAGTTAAAAATGAATTACGCGCTTTTTGTCATGAAAATAACATAAGCATATCTGGCGTTTTTTATAGCCTTATCTCTATTATCATGGCTAAATTAACAGGGCAACAAGAGCTGGTTTTCAATACAACAACACACGGAAGAACAACAAAATCTGAGAAATATATTGTCGGGATGCAGGCAAATATGTATCCGATACATTGCCTTATTTCACAAGATTCTCTTATTGTTGAACAAGTTAAGAAGGTCGAATCAGCGCTTAAACGCAGTCATCGCCATGGGAAGTTCCCCAGTTCACATTTCACCCGGCTTGCGAAGCAATATGGGTTTTCTTTACCCAATATCCTTATTTTATATGACCGTTTTTCAGCATCAGCTACTGCAACTAACCAAATTCAGCATTTTCATGTAGATATTTTAAATATTAATCCCATCGTATTTCGACTGAAAGATCATGGCTATGATCAGGAATTAAAAATCACTGTCCAATATTTACACGCTTATTTTAGTGATTCAGATATCAATAATATCCTTGAGCGGTTAAATAACCTGCTAACGGTTATTATTGATAATCCTGCTGTTTTAGTCAGTGAATTACCTATCTTATTAGAGCAGGAACGCGATACCTTATTAAATATCTGGAATCAGACCGATACCCCTTATCCGCAGGATAAAACCCTGCCACAGTTGTTTGAAGCGCAGGCAGTTCAACGCCCGGATGCAACTGCGATCATCTTTGAAGACCAAAGCATCAGTTATGGTGAACTCAATCGGCGAGCCAACCAGCTAGCCCATCATCTGATTGCACTAGGCGTCAGGCCGGATGATCGGGTTGCCATTTGCCTTGAGCGCAGCCCGGATATGGTGGTCGGGATACTGGCCATTCTTAAGGCAGGTGGGGCTTATCTGTCACTCGATCCGGCTTATCCGGTGGAACGATTGACCTATATGCTGGAAGATGCGGCACCGGTAGTCTTACTGACGCAAACCACACTGGCAGATAAACTGACGACTTCAGTCCCTACAGTGTGGCTGGATAACCCGCCGCTGGATTTTGGTACGCAGCCGGACACCAATCCGGAGACACAGGCACGGGGGCTGACTTCTCGTCATCTGGCCTACGTCATCTATACTTCTGGCTCCACCGGACAACCCAAAGGGGTGATGGTTGAACACCGCAATGTCCTGCGCCTGATCATCAACAATGGTTTTGCGGATATCGGCCCGGATGACTGCGTTGCCCATTGTGCCAATCCCACATTCGATGCTGCCACTTGGGAAATCTGGTCGGCCCTACTGAATGGCAGTTGTCTGCATATTGTGCCTCAGGCGGTATTACTCGAACCCACCAGTTTCCGTGAGGCGCTGCGCAAGGGGAAAGTGACCGCGTTATGCTTAACCGTCGGGTTGTTTAATGAATATCTTGATACGTTGCAAGCGGTGTTCGGGCAGCTCCGCTACCTGTTGGTCGGGGGGGATGTCCTTAATCCGCAGAAGATAAAACAGGTGCTGTCGGCAGACCATCCGCCTGTGCACCTGCTTAACGGCTATGGCCCAACGGAATCCACTACGTTTGCAATGACCTATGAAATCATGGCTCCGGTTGATGTCACTCAGTCTATCCCGATCGGCCGCCCTATCGCTAATACCCGGATTTACCTGCTTGACGCCGATCAACAGCCTGTACCAATGGGCGCTCTGGGGGAAATTTATATCGGTGGCGATGGCGTGGCGCGAGGTTATCTGAACCAGCCCGAAATGACCGCCGAACGTTTCCTCACCGATCCATTTTCCTCAGTGCCGGAAGAAAAAATGTATAAAACGGGGGATCTGGGACGCTACTTACCGGACGGCAGTATCGAATATCTGGGGCGCAATGATTTTCAGGTCAAAATCCGCGGCTTCCGGATTGAACTGGGGGAAATTGAAAGTACCCTGACGGCGTATCCCCAGATAAAACAGGCCGTGGTGATTGATCGTGAACATCAGGGTCATAAAGTTTTGGTCGCCTATCTGGTTGCCGAAGATGCTGTATCCGATGAGATGTTACTAATGCACTTATCTGATCGTCTGCCGGACTATATGTTGCCCGCCAGCTTCACTTTTATCGAGGCTATTCCCCTGACGCTGAACGGCAAAGTGGATCGCAGAGCCTTATCAGAACCGGTTTTCGGTGACATAGAGAATTATGCTGCGCCCCGTAATGCCTTAGAAACCCAGCTTTGTGAGATTTGGCAGGCGGTTTTAGGATTGGAACAGGTGAGTATCCACGATAATTTCTTCCGCATTGGTGGAGATTCGATTGTCAGCATCCAGTTAGTATCTAAACTGCGTCAGGCCGGTTTTTCGATTCAGGTGAAAACCTTTTTTGAGTCCCCGACAGTGGCACAATTGGCTCAATTGCTTATGCAGACCACTTCCACCAGCAAATCTGAAATCATTGCCGAGCAGGGATTATTAAATGGGGAGTTTGCGTTATTGCCGATTCAGCAAACCTTCTTTGACTGGCAGTTAGCGCAGCCACATCACTGGAATCAGGCCTTTATGGTTCAGATCCCCGGCCATCTCCAAGCGGCACAGCTTGAACACGCTCTGATCGCCTTAACGGAGCGGCACGACATGTTACGCACCCGCTTTGTTGCCACCGAGCAGGGATATCGCCAGTGTTATTCTGCGGAGGTTTCAGCTTCGCTGCCTCGGTTAAAACACGCGGATGTCCGTCAGTGTGAGCCGGAGGCACTGCGTCAACAACTCACTCAGTGGCAAAGTGGGTTTGATTACCACAACGGGCCACTCTGGCAGGCCGCTTATCTGACCGGCTACGCCGATGATAGCGCCCGGTTATTTTTTGCCTGCCACCATCTGATTATTGATGCCGTATCCTGGCGGATTATTGCCGAAGATATGCGTTTGCTCTTGCAGGGTATGACCTTACCGGCAAAAACCAGCAGTTATCGCCAATGGGTAGCCGCTGTTCAGGAGTATGCCCAACAGCATCAACATGAAGTGCCTTACTGGCAACAGGTGCTGGCAGGCCATCATAACCAACTGGCGCTGGACAGCCTCACACACCATCAGCTAGGTCTGTCGGCGGAAATGACCGATATTCTGCTGCATGAAGCGAATAAGGGTTATCACACGGAAATTAATGACTTGCTGTTGAGTGCGCTGACCGTAGCCTTACAGGAAACATTCGACCAATCCGCCAATCACATCATTCTGGAAAGCCATGGACGGGAATCGATTGATAACACCATCGATGTCTCGGAAACCGTCGGTTGGTTTACAACACTTTATCCGGTTCGTCTCGAAAACCAGACAGATATAGTCGATACCCTAATCCATACCAAAGAGATGCTTCGCACGGTGCCGAACAAAGGCATGGGTTACGGCGCATTACAGCAGGCGGGCTATCTGGACGGTGATTTACCGTCTATCAGTTTCAACTATCTGGGGCAGTTAGGCTGTGCCAGCCATCAGGACTGGTCAATCACTGACGATGATTGCGGAACGATGATAGCCAGCGAAAACGACAGTCATGTGTTGCTGGGCATTAATGGTGCCGTTCAAACCGGAAGACTACGGTTTTATGTTGATTCCCGCCTGCCTCAGCCTAAGACAGCCCTGTTTATCCGGGCATTCGGACAGGCACTCCATGACGTTATCTCTGTGGCACAAAAACAGGCGCAGGCGGGGGGGATCAAAACCGCCAGTGACTACGGTATCAAGGGACTTTCCGTCACACACCTGCGCCAGCTTCAGCAGCACTATCAGCTTGAAGCACTATACCCCGCCACCAGCTTACAACAAGGATTTGTTTACCATCATCTGGCTCAGCCACAGGATGATGCCTATCGTGTGCAACTACTATTGGATTATCACACCGCCATTGATGTTGCGGCCTATCAAAAAGCCTGGACGCTGGCTTCTCTACGTTTCCCGATCCTCAGAACCGCCTTTAACTGGTCTGAAGACGTCTTACAAATCGTGACTGCGAGAGCCAGTATTGGAGCGGCAAGCTTTGATACGAAAGATATCAGTCAGTTACCCGAGGAAATGTGGAACGAGGCGATTGATACGCTTCAGCAATCTGATCGCACTTTGCCGTTTGACTTAAGCCAGTCTGGATTAGCGCGCTTTACCCTGATTAAACAACATCAGCAGCTGGTTACGGTGCTTATCACACTGCATCACAGCATTATTGATGGCTGGAGCTACCCGATTTTATTGCAAACTGTTCATAACTACTACAACGCACTCGCACAAGGATACACGCCTGAAATCGTCGTGGATAACGCTTATCTGGCGACCCAGCAATATTACCGGGATCATCAGGCCGATACTGACCTTTATTGGTCTGAACGCAAAGCACAATGGCAGGGTGCGAATGATTTATCGGCGTTGCTAAGCCATCGGGTTGACTTAACCCAGATAAAAACAGTGGAAAAACCGGCAGAACAGCAACTCACTGTGCAGGGTAACGCGTATGAGCAGTTGAAAAACACCTGCCGGGCACAAGGGACAACGCTGAATGTCGCCCTGCAATTTGCCTGGCATAAATTGTTGCACACTTACACCGGGGATGAGCAGACGATTGTCGGCACTACTGTCTCCGGTCGTGATATTCCCGTTGCAGGGATCGAATCCAGTGTCGGTCTGTATATCAATACGTTGCCGTTGGCTGTGCAATGGGGAGAATCAGATAACATAGCTACCATTTTACAAAACATCCAAAAAGATATCGCAGACCTCAACAGTTACAGTGCCGTTTCTCTCTCTGGCTTGCAATCTGATGGAGAGCGGTTATTCCAGAGCTTGCTGGTGTTTGAAAACTACCCTGCGCCGGTAGCAGACGAAAACCCAATCGGCATCGAACAGTCGCTGACATTCCGCCGTGTGGTGGAAAAAGTGGATTATCCGTTGTCGTTGATCGCCTATGAGCAAGGTAACCAGTTCATCATCAGATTTAATTACGGTGAA
>NZ_CAWNQF010000063.1:6553-11637 GCF_963876465.1 Xenorhabdus sp. KK7.4 | reverse complement strand
TTCCGCCGTGTGGTGGAAAAAGTGGATTATCCGTTGTCGTTGATCGCCTATGAGCAAGGTAACCAGTTCATCATCAGATTTAATTACGGTGAAGACTGGTTGACTGGTGAACAGGCTCAACGATTACTGAGCCAGCTTGAACGTATTCTGCATGCGCTGGCCTGTCATCCGGAACAACCTCATACCACCATCACCTGTCTCAGTGAGGCAGAGCGCCATACTTTGCTACACAGCTGGAACCAGACCGATGCGCCTTATCCGCAGGATAAAACCCTGCCACAGTTGTTTGAAGCGCAGGCAGCCCAACACCCTGATGCCATTGCCGTGGAATTTGAAGAACAGGTATTGAGCTATGGGGAACTTAACTGCCGCGCCAATCGTTTGGCTCATTACCTGATGACGCAGGGGGTAGGCCCTGACGAACGTGTTGCCATTTGTGTTGAACGCAGCCCGGAAATGGTAGTGGGCTTACTCGCCATTCTTAAAGCGGGCGGCGCTTATGTGCCACTCGATCCCGCCCATCCAGATGAGCGGTTGGCTCACATGCTGGAAGATTCGGCCCCCGTGGTTTTACTCACCCAATCGACTCTCGCACATGTTTTTGATGCTGCGCTACCCTCTGTCAGCTATATGACGGTATTACTCGATAAACAGGCTGTTTATCTCACCGAACAGCCGGATCATAACCCGGATGTACAAGCACTGGCACCACACCATCTGGCCTATGTGATCTACACCTCCGGCTCCACTGGCTTACCCAAAGGGGTGGAAATGCCACAGTCAGCCTTATCAAACCTGCTGCACTGGCATCACTATGCGCCTGAACATCCCACGACAACAGGTAAAACCCTGCAATTTGCAGCACTGGGCTTTGATGTCGCTTTTCAGGAAATCTTTACCACGCTGTGTGAAGGCGGTTGTTTGGTGCTGATTAATGAAGCCCTACGCCGGGAGCCGCAACAGATTCTTAAACTGGTTCAGCAACAACAGATTGAGCGAGTCTTTCTGCCTTATGTTGCTCTTCAGCATTTTGCCGATGCCGTTAACCTCAATGCAGAAGATGATCTTTCCTGCCTGAAGCATATTATTACGGCCGGTGAACAATTGCGTATCACCCCCGCCATTCAGCATCTGATGCAACGTGCTGGTCATTGCCGGTTACATAACCACTACGGCCCGACAGAAAGCCACGCTGCGACGTCATACACGCTGGACAACGAGACAGAGTACTGGCCGACATTACCGCCGATCGGACGCCCGATCGCCAATACGCAAATCTATATTCTTGATCCGTATGGTCGTCTGGTGCCTTTCGGTGTCGCAGGCGAAATTTATATCGCGGGTCAAGGCGTTGCCCGTGGCTATCTCAATCGTCCTGAATTAACGGCTGAACGTTTTCTGAGCTGCCCGTTCTCTAACGAGCCGGGAGCACGCATGTACAAAACCGGTGATTTGGGTCGTTGGCTGCCGGACGGCAATATTGACTATCTGGGGCGCAATGATTTTCAAGTTAAAATTCGGGGTTTCCGGATTGAACTGGGCGAAATTGAGAATGCGTTAGCGACACATCCGCAGATCAAACAGGCCGTCGTGATTGATCGTGAGCATAGCGGGCATAAAGTCTTAGCCGCCTATCTGGTTGTTGAGGATGCGGTATCCGATGACATGCTGCTGGCGCACTTATCTGATCGCCTGCCGGACTATATGCTGCCTGCCAGTTTTACTTTTATGGACGCTATTCCGCTCACACTAAACGGTAAAGTCAACCGCAGAGCCTTGCCCGAGCCGGTTTTCGGTAACAGAGACAGCTATGTCGCGCCCCGCAATACACTGGAAACCCAGCTTTGCGCAATTTGGCAGGATGTTTTAGGGCTGGAACGGGTCGGTACTAACGATAATTTCTTCCGTATCGGCGGTAATTCCCTGACCGCCATTAAGCTGATTGCCGCCATTCGCCGTACCCTGTCTACGGATATTTCATTGGCACAATTGTTTGAACTGAAAACCATTGCGGGTTTAGTGACTCAGATAGAAGCTCAAATTTGTATCGTTATCCCACATCGAACACAAAAGCGTTATCCCTTATCGTTTGCGCAGGAGCGGATGCTGTTTATCGAGCAATATGAGCAGGGTTCCGATGTTTACCATATCCCGTATCTGGTTCAGTTGGCTCAGGAGGCTTCCCTGCCTGTACTGGAAACCGCTATTAACCGATTAGCGGAACGTCATGCGGTGCTGAGCACCGTGTATCGCAGTGATGATCACGATCAGATGTATCAGCAGGCACTGGAGACACATTTCGTGATCCCGTCTCAAATTTGTGACGACAGGGCGACGCTACTGGCTAACGTCCGCAGCGAAATCGCGACCCCCTTTGATTTAGCCACCGAACCGAGCCTGCGCCTGCGGCATTATCAGGTCGCAGACCGTCACTATTTATTACTGTTATGGCACCATATCGCAATGGATGGCTGGTCCATTGATATCTTTATGGCGGAGCTGGCGGAGGTTTACCACGCGCTGCAAGCAGGCCGAGACAGTCAGCTCCCTGAGTTAGAGATTACCTACGGCGATTACGCGGCCTGGCAACGGGATTATTTACAGGGGGATATCCGCGAACAACAACTGGCTTACTGGCAACAGACGCTGGCGGGCTATGAATCGCTGGCCCTGCCCACCGATCACCCCCGGCCAGCACAGGTCAATTATCAGGGATGGGATATTAATTTTACGCTGGACGCACAGCTGTCTGAACAGCTACGGACACTGGCAAGAACGCAGGAAACCACCCTGTATACCGTGCTGCTCAGTGCATTTTACGTCACGCTGGCAAAATTATCCGGACAGAACGATATCGTTATCGGCACGCCGACCGATAACCGCCACCATGCGCAAACGCTGCCCCTGTTAGGCATGTTTGTTAATTCACTGGCGTTAAGGGCACAGCTACAACACACCGATGGCGTGACCGCGCTGATTGCACAGGTACACAAACTGATTATCGGCGCCAAAGCCCATCAGGATATGCCGTTTGAGCAACTGATTGAAGCCCTGAACATTGAGCGGGATACCGCCCGTCATCCGCTATTTCAGGTGATGTTCAGCGTGCAGGCTTTCGGTGAAAACCCGTCAGACGGCAATCTGCCGTTTAGCCCGGTCGCACTGGATGAAACGTTATACAGCCCGGCTAAGTTTGATCTGAGCCTGTTTTTGTCCTATGGCAAAACAACGATTACCGGTTGCCTTAATTACGCCCTAAGCCTGTTTAACAACATCAGCATTACCCGTATCGCAGAGAGTTACCAGCGGGTATTGAGCGCGTTTGTCGCCGACCAGCAACAACCGTTATCCAACATTGATATTTTATCAGCGCAGGAACGCCATACCTTATTGCACCGCTGGAATCAGACGGATGCGCCTTATCCGAAGGATAAAACCCTGCCCCAGTTGTTTGAAGCGCAGGCGGCTCAACGCCCGGATGCGATTGCAATTACCTTTGAAAACCAAAGCATCAGCTATGGTGAACTCAACCGCCGCGCCAACCGGCTGGCCCATCATCTGATTGCACTGGGCGTCAGGCCAGATAATCTCGTCGCCATTTGCCTTGAACGCAGTGCGGATATGGTGGTCGGGATACTGGCTATTCTCAAGGCGGGCGGGGCGTATCTGCCCCTCGATCCGGCTTATCCCGCCGAACGATTGAACTATATGCTGGATGATGCAACACCGGTGGCCTTACTGACGCAAACCACACTGGCAGATAAACTGACCTCGTCAGTCCCCACCGTGTGGCTGGATAACCCGACGCGAGGCTTTGACACGCAACCGGATACCAATCCGGATACACAAGCGCTGGGACTGACTTCAAATCATCTGGCTTACGTGATTTACACCTCCGGTTCCACCGGACAACCCAAAGGCGTGATGGTGGAGCACCGTAATATCCTGCGTCTGATCATCAACAATGGTTTTGCGGATATCGGCCCGGATGACTGCGTTGCCCATTGTGCCAATCCCGCCTTTGATGCTACCACCTGGGAAATCTGGTCGGCCCTGTTAAATGGCAGTTGTCTGCATATTGTGCCTCAGACGGTAGTGCTCGAACCCACCGATTGTCGTGAGGCACTAATCAGGGGAAAAGTAACCGCATTATGGTTAACTGCCGGTTTATTTAATGAATACCTTGATACATTACAGCCTGTGTTCGGACAGCTCCGCTACCTGCTGGTCGGGGGCGATGCCCTCAACCCGCAGAAGATAAAACAGGTGTTGTCGGCAGACCATCCGCCTGCTCATTTAATTAACGGCTATGGCCCGACGGAATCCACCACATTTGCCACGACCTATGCGATCACCGCGCCGGTTGATAGCATGCAGTCGATCCCGATTGGCCGTCCTATCGCCAATACCCGGATTTACCTGCTTGACGCCCATCAACACCCAGTACCAATGGGGGCACCGGGTGAAATTTATATCAGTGGCGAGGGCGTGGCACGAGGTTATCTGAACCAACCCGCACTGACCGCCGAACGTTTCCTCACCGATCCGTTCTCTGCCGAGCCGGGCACTCGCATGTACAAAACCGGTGATTTAGGTCGCTGGCTGCCCGATGGCAATATCGACTATCTGGGGCGCAATGACTCTCAGGTTAAAATCCGCGGCTTCCGTATTGAACTGGGGGAAATTGAAAGTGCCCTTGCGGCGCATCCTCAGGTTAAACAGGCTATCGTGATTGACCGTGAGCATAGCGGGCATAAAGTTTTGGCTGCTTATCTGGTTGTTGAGGATGCTGTTTCCGATGACATGCTGCTGGCGCACTTATCTGATCGTCTGCCGGACTATATGCTGCCTGCCAGCTTTACCTTTATGGAGGCTATTCCGTTGACTCTAAACGGCAAGGTAAATCGTCAGGCATTACCAGAACCTATTTTCGGTAACAGAGACAGTTATGTCGCGCCCCGCAATGTGCTGGAAACTCAGCTTTGCGCGATTTGGCAGGATGTTTTAGCACTGGAACAGGTCGGTATTGACGATAACTTTTTCCGTATCGGCGGTAATTCCCTGACCGCCATTAAGTTGATCGC
>NZ_CAWNQF010000063.1:0-6453 GCF_963876465.1 Xenorhabdus sp. KK7.4 | reverse complement strand
TCGGCGGCAATTCCCTGACCGCCATTAAGTTGATTGCCGCCATTCGCCGTACCCTGTCTACGGATATTTCACTGGCACAACTGTTTGAATTAAAAACCATCGCCGGGTTAGCCACACAGATGGACACAAAAATTTATACGGTTATCCCGCCGCTGGCACAAGCGCGCTATCCCTTATCATTTGCGCAGGAGAGGATGCTGTTTATCGAGCAGTTTGAGCAGGGCTCTGATGTCTATCATATTCCGTATCTGGTTCAGTTGGCTCAGGAGGCTTCCCTGCCTGTACTGGAAACCGCCATTAACCGATTAGCGGAACGTCATGCGGTGCTGAGCACCGTGTATCGCAGTGATGATCAAGACCTGATGTATCAGCAGGCACTGGAGACGCATTTCGTGATCCCGTCTCAAATTTGTGACGACAGGGCGACGTTACTGGCTAACGTCCGCAGCGAAATCGCGACCCCCTTTGATTTAACCACCGAACCGAGCCTACGCCTGCGGTATTATCCGGTCGCAGACAGTCACTATCTCTTACTGTTATGGCACCATATTGCGATGGATGGCTGGTCCATTGATATCTTTATGGCGGAACTGGCGGAGATTTACCACGCGCTGCAAGCAGGCCGTGACAGCCAGCTCCCTGAGTTAGAGATTACCTACGGCGATTACGCGGCATGGCAACGGGATTATTTGCAGGGGGACATCCGGGAGCAACAACTGACTTACTGGCAACACACGCTGGCAGGCTATGAATCGCTGGCGCTGCCCACCGATCACCCCCGGCCGGCACAGGTCAATTATCAGGGACGAGACATCCACTTTGCGCTGGATGCTCAACTGTCTGAACAGCTACGGACACTGGCAAAAACACAGGAAACCACCCTGTATACCGTGCTGCTCAGTGCGTTTTACGTCACGCTGGCAAAATTAACCGGACAGGATGATATCGTTATCGGCACGCCGACCGATAACCGCCACCATGCGCAAACACTACCCCTGTTAGGCATGTTTGTTAATTCACTGGCGTTAAGGGCACAACTACAACACACCGACGGCGTGACCGTGTTGATTGCACAAGTACACAAACTGGTTACTGGCGCCAAAGCCCATCAGGATATGCCGTTTGAGCAACTGATTGAAGCCCTGAACATTGAACGGGATACCGCCCGCCATCCGCTCTTTCAGGTGATGTTCAGTGTACAGACTTTCGGTGAAAATCCGTCAGACGGTAATCTGCCGTTTAGCCCGGTCGCACTGGATGAAACGTTATACAGCCCGGCCAAATTTGACCTGAGCCTGTTTTTGTCCGATGGCAAAACGGCAATTACCGGTTGCCTGAACTACGCCGTGAGCCTGTTTAACAACATCAGCATTACCCGTATCGCAGAAAGTTACCAGCGGGTATTGAAGGCGTTTGTGGCCGATCAGCAACAACCGTTATCCAGTATTGATATATTATCAGCGCAGGAACGTCATACCTTATTGCACCGCTGGAACCAGACTGACACCCCTTATCCGCAGAATAAAACCTTGTCACAGTTGTTTGAAGCACAGGCCGCTCAACGTCCGGATAGCACGGCAATCGTATTTGAAGACCAAAGCATCAGTTATAGCGAACTCAACCGCCGCGCCAACCGGCTGGCCCATCATTTGATAGATCTGGGAGTCAAACCAGATAATCTCGTCGCCATTTGCCTTGAACGCAGTTTGAATATGGTGGTCGGAATACTGGCCATTCTCAAGGCGGGCGGGGCGTATCTGCCCCTCGATCCGGCTTATCCCGCCGAGCGATTAAGCTATATGCTGGATGATGCAACACCGGTGGTCTTACTGACGCAAACCACACTGGCAGATAAACTGGCCTGTTCAGTGCCCACGGTATTGCTCGGCAACCCTGCTCTGCACCTTGAGGCTCAACCGGACACCAATCCGGATACACAGGCACTGGGGCTGACTTCCCGTCATTTGGCTTACGTGATTTACACCTCCGGCTCCACCGGACAACCCAAAGGCGTGATGGTGGAGCACCGTAATGTTCTGCGTCTGATCATCAACAATGGTTTTGCGGATATCGGCCCGGATGACTGCGTTGCCCATTGTGCCAACCCTGCCTTCGATGCCGCCACCTGGGAAATTTGGTCGGGATTAATTCATGGTGGCTGTATTCTACTCATTCCGGAAAAAACGCTGTTACATCCTGACCGGTTTAGCCAATGCCTGTCATCAGAAGGCGTCAGCGCTCTGTTTCTAACTACCGCGTTATTTAATCAATATGCAGATCTAATCGCTCCTGCATTATCAGGGTTACGTTATGTTTTGTTCGGCGGTGAACTAAGTAATAGTCGGGCAGCCATTCGTCTCAGAGCCACACATGCTCCTACACACCTGCTACATGTTTATGGGCCAACAGAAACGACCACGTTCGCAACCGCCTACGATATCCCTTTGACTGAGAATGAAGAAGAAAAACTCCCTATTGGGCGGCCAATTAGTAATACTCAAATCTATATTTTGAACAAATACGGCCAACCTGTTCCACGAGGGGCCGTGGGCGAGATTTATATTGGCGGTGACGGCGTGGCGCGGGGTTATCTTAATCAGCCGGAACTGACAGCGGAACGTTTCCTCGCTGATCCGTTCTCCTCAGAGCCGGGGGCCAAAATGTATAAAACGGGGGATCTGGGGCGCTGGCTGCCGGACGACAATATCGACTATCTGGGTCGTAATGATTTTCAGGTTAAAATTCGAGGATTCCGTATTGAGCTGGGGGAAATTGAGAATGCGTTAGCGGCACATCCCCATGTCAAACAGGCCGTAGTGATTGACCTTGAGCATAGCGGGCATAAAGTCTTAGTCGCCTATCTGGTTGTTGAGGATGCGGTATCTGATGAAATGCTGCTGGCGCACTTATCTGAGCGCCTGCCGGATTATATGCTGCCTGTCAGCTTTACCTTTATGGAGGCTATTCCGTTGACTCTAAACGGCAAGGTAAATCGTCAGGCATTACCAGAACCTGTTTTCGGTAACAGAGAAAGTTATGTTGCCCCCCGTAATCTCCTGGAAACTCAGTTCTGTACTATTTGGCAGGATATTTTAGAGTTGGAGCGGGTGGGTATTGAAGATAACTTCTTCCGTATCGGAGGAAATTCTCTGCTGGCGATTAAACTCACTTCGGCAATACGCCATAAAATGTCCATTGATATTCCGTTAAATATTTTATTCAACTGCAAGTGCATTGCTTTATTATCCCAGTGGTTGGTAACGGATAATAAAAAAAACAGTTCACTTAATTTTCTAACACCAGAATCAGTAGCAATAGATAAATTATTTATGATTCATCCAGCTAATGGCGGTAGTGAACCCTATATCTCTCTGGCAAATATGTTAGCAGATAACTATAACTGCATTGGTATCGATAATTACAATCTCAGTACAGATAACAAAATAGATTCATTGCAACGATTAGCTCATATTTATATGGAGTTAATTCTAACTGAAATATCTATTGATAAAACTATCCGTATCTTAGGTTGGTCATTAGGCGGACAGTTAGCGATGGAAATTGCCTATCAATTAGAACAGCTTGGTGCACAAAAAATCCAATTATTTTTATTAGATACAGTAATTAACAATGCTGAAATAAAGATGCTTAAAGATAATATTGATATATCAAATTCAAACCTATTAATCACTAATGAATTACAGAGAATGGGGGCCAGTGATACCTATATCAATAAAGTGTTAGAGACTGCGTCATTGGAACTTGAAATATCTAATTGCAACTTAAGTGGAACATTAAAAAATACAAATGTTACGCTATTTAAAGCAGGTGAGATCAATCCTATTCATAATGATCATTCGCAAATGGAATTGGTTAAATTAGTCATAAAATTGACAGATAACAATATTTCTCAATGGGTAACCAAACCATTGAAAATTAAATTATTGAATTATCATCACAATAACATTCTTGAATGCACTTCTATTATTAGCATGGAAATAATTAATGAATCAGAATTTACGGAAGAGGTTTAATATAAATAAATTTTATAATGATTAATGAGTTATGTGCCCAATGATTAGGGCGTGTTAGCGCTTACTCGAAGGGAATGGAACGGCATGATAATTTGGCCTCTTATTTTCGCCAAAAAACTGGTCACCCGAACTATCATGCCATGACCTATGTTATCAGAAGGTCATGCTCCCAATAATTAACCCCAATTCCGTTTAAGCCATTGCTGAAATACCTTCTTCTGAGTAGAAAACTTTCAGTGATGGCTTCTTCTCCTTAAGGCAGTAAGCAATCAATCCGGTTAAAACAGTTAACAAAAATCCAGTCATACTTCGGTGACGAGAATGTTTTATTTGAGCGATATTTTTTAACTGCCCATTAATCATTTCAATAATAAAACGTTTTTAAGCATGATATTATCCCACTCGGCCAATAGACGTGCTTTCATGTTACGGCGATTTTTCGTGATAAAGGCGATATCCGTTTTAGCTAAATCATCCGCTAATTCTTGACTCAGATATCCTTTGTTTCCGTAAAGAGAACCCGTTAAAACTTTTGATAATTCGCGAATAGGCTGCCGATCATTCACATTACCCGGGGTCACAAGCCTGTACACTCGGAGTGAAAGAACAAATCTTTGATATGGAAGAGAATAATGGTGGTATCAGAGACACCGCTCGCGTCCTGAAGGTCGGTATCAACACCGTTCTTCGCACGTTAAAAAACTTGAACCAAGACAAGTAACGACACGGCCTCTGGCGGGAAGTGATATCCATATTATCTGTGAAATCGACGAACAGTGATGTGATGGACGTCCCCCTTTTCCCGCTATAAACAGGGTCATCCTGTTATCCGGTGCACTGAGTTTCAGGAGAACACATCATGAATACGATCAAAGTCGTTGGCATTGACCTCGCCAAAAACGTTTTTCAGATCTGCGTCTGGATGGCAGACGGTTCCGTTGCCTCTAACAGAAAGATTTCACGGCAAAAATTTCTTGATGCAGTACGGGCTTTCCCTCCGGCAACGCTTATTGCCATAGAAGCGTGTGCGACTTCTCATCATTGGGGTAGGACACTGCAGGCAATGGGATATACCGTCAGGCTCATTCCCACGCAGCATGTCAAAGCCTTTAGCCACCATCAAAAGAACGATGCGAATGATGCACTCGCTATCTGTGAGGCAGCTTGTCGTCCGGGTATCCATTTTGTCCCGATCAAAACCGTGGAACAGCAAGATATCAAAGCACTGCGTAGCGCCCGACAGCTTATGGTGGAACAACGGACTGCACTTGCCAATCAGATACGGGCTTTTCTGGCTGAATTGGGACTGATTATTCCTGTGGGTATCCAGCAGCTGAGACAACATCTGCCTGATATTCTAGAAGATGAAAGCAACGTTTTGTCTTTCGCCCTACGGCATCTACTGCATACCTTGTGGGAAACCCTGTGCACGCTGAATAAACACATTCATGATATGGAGAAAGAAACGGAAGCTTTGTCCTGCCAGCAAGTGGGCTATCACTCCCTGCTGACCATTCCCGGTGTGGGACCTCTCATTGCGGCTGCCTTCGTGAGTGAAGTCAGTATCGCCCAGTTTGCTAATGGCCGACAACTTTCTGCCTGGTGCGGGCTGGTTCCCCGGCAACACAGTCCGGGTGGAAAAAACCGTCTATCTTCCCTGAGCAAAAATGGTAACCGTCATCTCCGAACGTTAATGATCCACGGAGCCCGTGCCGTGATGCGCTGTGCCCCAAAACGGAATGACCGCTTAGGCGAGTGGCTGAGAGCACTGATTACTCGATGTGGGGTTTTGAAAACAACAGTCGCCTTAGCCAACAAGCTGACTCGGATTATCTGGCGTATTCTGAAAGATAATGTGGAATTCAATATGAAGAAGGCTTTTTCTATCAATTAATTGAATAAATTGAAACAGACGCTTTAACTGAGTTTGCAAACACTGATGAAAAAACGGCTACCGTCCCTGTCATAGCCTGAGAATGACCAAGGCAATAACATGCCCGAGCAGTGATAAGGAAGCAGGGTGCGGATGACATCATGGCGCGAACAAGTGAGTTCATTATGACGCCGGATATATGGCAGCAAACCGTATCGACTCAATGCTTGCATAACCGGGGGCGTCCATATATGGTCCTTTGTCGGTAACAAGAAGAATCAGCGCTGGCTTTGGTATGCCTGGGAGCCAAAGAAGAAGCAGATAGTGGCGCATGTATTTGGTGACCGCAGTCAGAAAACACTGAAAAAATTGCTGGCACTTCTGGCTCCGTTCAAAATTAAATTTTACTGTACAGATGATTATGCCGTTTACAATTGCCTTCCTGTGGAAAAACACCTCAGAGGCAAGAAATTCACTCAGCGTATCGAAAGAACCAACCTCACCCTGCGTACTCGCATCAAGCGGCTAAATCGGAAAACGATTGGC
>NZ_CAWNQF010000062.1:0-211 GCF_963876465.1 Xenorhabdus sp. KK7.4 | reverse complement strand
GCTGCCTGTTTTCCGCCATCATTCTGAGGAGATCGTAATAATCTTGTTTAGCTGATTCTGTAAGTTGTGGGGTTCCTGCATCGCCCACGCTGCCGGAGGGAGAGGTTTCAGACACAGGACAGGTGGCTTGGATGCGCAGCTTGCGACGACCAGCGGCAACATCAGCCCGAAGAGTGTCAATTTCAGTCTTGGCATTGGCGAGTTCCTGAGT
>NZ_CAWNQF010000061.1:0-211 GCF_963876465.1 Xenorhabdus sp. KK7.4 | reverse complement strand
TTGCACACACGTCACGCCCGATATGTTGCCACTGGTGACCCTGTCACAGACTGATATTGACACCATTGCGGCGGCCGTGACCGGCGGCCATGCCAATGTACAGGATATCTACCCGCTGGCGCCGTTACAGGCCGGTATCCTGTTCCATCATCAGTTACAGGAGCACGAAGATGCTTATCTGTTAAACAGCCTGCTCGCCTTTGATACCCGA
>NZ_CAWNQF010000060.1:0-222 GCF_963876465.1 Xenorhabdus sp. KK7.4 | reverse complement strand
ACCTGACCCCATGCCGAACTCAGCAGTGAAACGCCGTAGCGCCGATGGTAGTGTGGGGTCTCCCCATGTGAGAGTAGGACACTGCCAGACATCACTTTGTCAGAGAAGCCATCCTTCACCGGATGGCTTTTTTGTATATAGAAAACCCCCTGCTAGGCAGGGGGTTCCGTAGAGCTTTCAGCGATGAGGCAGCTATAAAAACCCCTTTTGATTTGTTAAAAC
>NZ_CAWNQF010000059.1:0-238 GCF_963876465.1 Xenorhabdus sp. KK7.4 | reverse complement strand
GCTGGGTGTGTAAGCGTTGCGAGACGTTGAGCTAACCAGTACTAATGAACCGTGCGGCTTAACCTGACAACACCGAAGGTGTTTTGCGGGGATTGAGAGAAAGACGAAAAGTTTCAGAGAAAAAGGACCCACAAAAGAGGGTCACAGCTTGTTCGAGATAACAACCCGAATTTGTCTGGCGGCAATAGCGCGGTGGTCCCACCTGACCCCATGCCGAACTCAGCAGTGAAACGCCGTA
>NZ_CAWNQF010000058.1:0-245 GCF_963876465.1 Xenorhabdus sp. KK7.4 | reverse complement strand
CAGCTTCTGTTCAAGCTGCTTTTGCTCCTGTTCAAGCCGTTTCTGCTCCTGTTCAAATCGCTTCTGCTCGTTTTCTTTCATCCAGTCATCAAACATGGCCTGTGCTTCTGCATCAAACAGCTGGATAGATTCATCTGGTATCAACGGTTCAGGGTGTACACGCTCAAATTTTGCCTGCTTCGGCTCAGGTACTGCTTGTGTCTGCTGACTGGCGGCTTGCTCCTCTCCGGGGCGTACATTCTCAG
>NZ_CAWNQF010000057.1:0-126654 GCF_963876465.1 Xenorhabdus sp. KK7.4 | reverse complement strand
TCACTAGAATGCAAATGTCAGATTGCGATGCGCCTGTTAGGGCGCGGCAGGTAAGAGAGCCTTATAGGCGCATATGAAAAACCCCCGGCTATGCCGGGGGATACTTATTTATATTTCCCGATAAAGATGTAAACGGGGAATTACTAGCTCAAGCGGCTTAGCTTTGGGTTTGTGGCGGTATTTGATTGTATTGGCGTTATAATTTGGTAGTGAACCTACTTTGGGGGTTACGCCACGATCTTTTGTATAAAAAGCGATGATGGGGAGAGAGCAGGCATATTGAACCTGTTTTTGTATTTCTGAATACCAGACTCGTGCGATAGGCTGTACTTTTACTGGTCGTTTAATTTTCAAAACAACATCATCAGGCAACTTCTTAATATCGGTGATTTCCAATGCGACCAATGCAGTCCACTGATCGCTGGAGTAGGGTGGGACTGCACGACCGGAATTATAACTCTTTTCCAGCCTTTCCAGAATTTGTTGTTTTGTTACTTTATTAATGATGTTTTTATTGGCCCAGCCAAAGTTGATAGTATCCGGATCTACGAGTGGGGTAATCGTTCGATAGGCATTTAAGGTAATTAAACCGCGTAAATGATCATGAACGAATTCAAACCGCTGTTCTTTGCTGACGCCTGATTCCTTAGTTACTATATTTTCCAGCTCTGTTTTTAACTCGTTGATTTCATCAATAACACTCATGGCCGCTTTATATTGTTGCTGGCTGACAGAAAAACACAATGCGCCCGGTAATCGGCTTGCGGCTTTGCTGCTGATATTGGGATGATTATGATGTATGAATAACTTCTGATAAAACCGTAAACCTAAGTTAAGGGCGTCTTCACCCTGTAGAGGAGTGACTTCAATTTCAGTAACCTGTTCATGTTCATCGCCTTTTTCAATTTGTGGCAATTGGAATACCCGGGCATCAATAAGGGGATATTTCATCAACAGTTCAGCCAATTCAGCTAATTTTTTTTCCTGTTTTTTAAAGCAAGAAGTAAGTGACTCTATTGAAAGGTATTTATTCATATTCGAATGCTCACACTTGTATTCTAGTGGATTTTCTTAAGTCTAGTTACAACATACTTATTAATTTAGTTACAACATACTTATTAAAATACAAAAAATCCAGTGCAACTATCAATAACAGAAGAAAATAAAGCCAAATAGGGAAGTTTATGGCAAATTATCTTTTAAATTGGCTATTGCTAATTATTTCTACATTATGGTAAAAGCTAAAAATAGATACTTGCTATCAGTGCGCTTACTTCGCTCTTGGGAGAGTTTTTTGAAATCGGTTGGGTAAAGCGCTCTTCATTTTTTAAAGCGTATGAGAAAATTTTATTTTTTATGAACGTTATTCTGGGGTGGTTTGATATGAATAAATTAATTAAGCCAGTGAATTCTTTTAATAAAATTATTGATGCATTATTACCTTCCTCTGAAGAAATTTTATCAGATTTACCAACGCAAGGTTCATTAATTAAAATTGAGAATGAATTTGCCAAGTTCTTTTTATTAGTGCAGGGATATGTGAACATACGCAGAGTAGAAGATAATTTAATTATTTCGACTGTTTTTTCTCCTTATATCTTAGGGTTATCTTTTTATTCTGGTTCAGAAACCTATTATTCTATCGAGCTTGGCCCTGATTGTAAGATATATCAATTACCTCGTATTAGTGCATTGAATGCTATAAAAAAACATGATCTTTACAGAGAGTGGATGAGAGTGATTTCATATAAAATGGCATTCCTATATGCCAGAGATATGAGTATATTCCGTCACGGCGCTAAAGATATAGTATGTAGTCTATTATCTCGTCTTATCACATTACCTAATGAATTCAGAGAAAATATCTCAGCTATTAAATATATAGAACAGCGATGTACACTTTCGCGCAGTTGTATTCAGCGCATATTAGCTTCTCTGAAAAAAAGTAAAAATATTGAGATTATTGATGGTTATTTAGTAAAGGTTATTTTTTTGCCAACAGAATCATATTATTAATAATCATATCTATCTTTTTTAAGTCACTTTTTTATTGTCTGCACTCAACAATAATCGTTTTTATAACATATGATTATCTATATTTTTCTGGATCTTGAGAGGGTTCTGCCTTTCAAGATCCACTGGATATATTTTATTATGCTGCTAGTTTATTGAGCTTCATACCTATATAAAAAGCTATAATTGTTAATAATGAAATAAAAATAGCAACACCGTTCCATTGATAGTAAAACCAAAATACTCCACCTAATGTTCCTGATATACTCGAACCCGCATAATAACAGAACAGATAAAGTGATGAAGCCTGTGCTTTGGCTCGTTTAGTTCTTGCGCCTATCCATCCACTGGCTACGGTATGAGCGGCAAAGAAGCCCATTGTCAAAATTGTCATACCGAGGAACAAAGCCCAGAGAGACGAAAAAACCATGATTAAATTACCAATCAGCATCATACTGATCGCAATGAGTAACACCTTTCCTCGTCCATGCTTATTCAATAATGAGCCGGCTTTTGTTGCACTGTAAACACCTGTCAGATAAACAACAGATAATAATCCCACTACTGTCTGGCTCAAATGATAGGGAGCATCTAATAACCGATAGCCAATATAGTTAAACATTGTGATAAAGCTTCCCATCAATAAGAAAGCTTCGGCGAATAAAAGGGGCAATCCTTGATCGCGGAAATGTAATTTCAGATTAATAAATAATGTCTTAGGCTTGAGAGAACTGGATTTAAAATGTTGGGAGGAAGGAAGCATCACCCAAAATACGATAGCGGCAATAAGTGAAAATGAACCTAATAAAATGACGGCAAGATGCCAGGAATAATAATCTGTCATTACACCGGTTACTAATCGTCCGCTCATTCCACCAAACGAATTTCCACTGATATACAGTCCAATCGATAAGGCTGCACAACTCGGATGAATTTCTTCACTGAGATAAGTCATTGCAACGGCTGCTACGCCGCTTAAAGACAAACCTACCAAAGCCCGGATAATTAAAAAACCATACCAGCTGGTAGTCATGCTGCTTAAAAGTGTAAGTAAGGAAGCGAAAATCAGAGAAATAGCTATCACATTTTTACGACCAATTGCATCAGACAGAGGGCCAGTGATCAATAATCCCAGTGATAACATGCCAGTAGATAATGAGAGAGCTAAGCTGCTGTTAGCCGGTGAAACTGAAAACTCTTTCGATAATATAGGTAATATAGGCTGGATGAAGTAAAGCAGGGCAAAAGTTGCTAACCCGACCGCAAAAAATGACAAAGTAACACGTAGGTAGGCAGGGTCGCTGCTCTGTATATAACCACTATGTTCCCTATAACGAACTTCTTTTTCAGTATCTCGTGTAACATCAGCACCTACTGAATCTCTACTGATATCAGAGATTGTACCCATTCTACTTCCTTAAAATCCCTTCATTCAGGATTTATACTAAGAGGCTAAAAAAACGTTAATGTTTTGTTTCATAAAAAGGTTCCGGAACAAGAGTAGGAAGTTGTCAATATTTTGTCTAATATATTAATAATAATAAATGATATTTTAAACATATCAATTGACGGAAGATGATGAATATTAATATAGAATTAAGGCACTTACGTTATTTTATTGCGGTTGCAGAAGAACTGCATTTTGGGCGCGCAGCAGAGCGACTGAACATTTCACAGCCTCCATTAAGCCAGCAAATCCAGTCTCTTGAAACAAATATTAAAGCTAAATTGCTGGCACGTAATAATCGTACAGTTACCCTTACACCAGCTGGTCATATGTTCCTCAAAGAGGCCTATCAGATATTATCTCAGGTTGATGCTGCGGCAACTAAAGCAGCCAGAATGCAGCAGGGTGAATTAGGCGAAATATCAATCGGTTTCACATCTACCACACCTTTTATGCATAAAGTGGCGCTTAGCTTACGTCAGTTTCGGGAACGTTACCCTGATGTATCGGTTCACATGCATCAGATGAACACCAAAACTCAGATTGCTCCATTGCAGACTGGTCGGATTGATATCGGGATCATGCGCAATACGTTATTACCTGATAATTTGCAGCACCGGCTATTGTTTCGTGAGCGTTTTATGCTCGCTGTGTACGATGGCCACCCTCTACTGGAGTGTGTAAACGAAGGGATCACAATAAAAATGTTATCTGAATACCCTTTGGTTTTTTTTGAGCGGGATGTGGGAACGGCTCTATATGATGAAATTATTGCTTTGTTTATCAGTGCCGGAGTATCTCCGATGATTTCACAGGAAGCAGGCGAAGCGATGACTATACTTGGCCTTGTTGCCGCTGGTTTGGGAGTTAGTATTGTTACGGAATCATTTATACGGATGAAAATCGATGGGGTGCAATATATTCCGTTAGCTCATACGTCGGTTCACTCTGAAGTTTGGCTGGTTAACCATAAAAAACGGCAGAACAATCCGGCAGTAGAGCGGTTAACTGAACTATTGCTCTCAAATATCTACAGTTGACAGAGAGTAGTTAAACAAACGTAACAATCACGAGAAATTCGTGTGAAAGATCACATTTTTGTTCTAAACGGATATCTTCAAATTTAAACAACGACATAATCATTACTAATTATTTAGAGGTGTAAATTAAATAGCGGGAGGCTCAGTGAGTATAGACGTACAACCAAGCCATGTTGACCAAATCAAACAGATTAATCTTGGTCTGGTTTACGGTCTGATAGATCAATATGGGCCTATTTCACGTATTGCACTTTCTAAAAAATCTCAGTTAGCACCTGCCAGTATTACAAAAATTACCCGAGAACTGTTCGATGCTCACTTAGTGAAAGAAGTTGAATTTCCTGATCTAGGGTTTCGTGGGCGTCCGGCAATCGGGTTAAAAACCGACAGTAAAGGGTGGCAATTCTTATGTATACGGATTGATAAAGATAGCACTGTATTTGGGCTAAGGGATTTGGGCAATAATCTTATTGTTGAAGAAGAGTTATTCTTATCTGCTTCTGAAAACCAGTCTTTTCTGAATTGCCTTGCTGAGCTGATCGATAATTTTTTTTTCCGGCATCAATCCCACCTCGAGCGTTTAACGGCTATCAGTGTGACCACAAACGGGATTATTGACCCGATTAATGGAGTTATTCATAACTCGCCGCATTACAGTATTCAGAACCTTCCTATTAGCACATTTTTATACCGACGTATCGGCGTGCCGGTTTTTTTGCAGCATGGCATTACCGCATGGACAATAGCTGAATCTTTATATGGTGCAGGGAAGGGTTGCCAGAACATTATTCAGGTTGTTATTGATGATAACGTTGGTGTTGGCATTATGATCGCCGGGAAAATGCTCCATGCGGGAAATCAGAGTGTTGTTGAGATTGGGCATACTCAGGTCGAACCTGATGGTGAGCGTTGCTATTGTGGCAATACGGGCTGTCTGGAAACTGTTGTCGGTATTAAAAATATTTTGCTGAAAGCTCGAGAATTAGCCAGCCAATACCCTAGTTCATTAATATCTCCGGCAACACCTCTGACAGTGGAATTGCTTTGTCTGGCTGCTAATCAGGGTGATCTTCTGGCAACAGAGATTATCCGGGGTGTAGGGGAAAGAATAGGGCAAATCATGGCGATTATGGTCAATATCTTCAATCCAGATAAGATATTGATTGGTTCACCGCTAAACGAGGCGAAACATATGCTTTATCCTGTTATTCAACAGAAAATAACGCAGCTTTCACTCCCCGGATACAGTCAAAGAGTCAATATAGCAGCGACCGCATTTGCCAATTCAGGAACCTTACCAGCCGCATCATTGATCAAGCAATCCTTGTACAGTGGGCATTTACTGCTCGAAATTATGCAGGGATAGCACACATCAGGCAAAACATTGAGCTAACGCAATCCCTATCTCAAACATATCACCTAAACTTCAACTCAGTTCTCTAGTTACAGCAAAGAGTAACCAGTCTAATCGGTTATTACGGAAATAATTTTATGTTAACGCGCTTATTTGTTACAGGCACGGATACCAATATCGGTAAAACGGTTGTTACCCGCGCATTACTGCAGTTCTTTAATCATGAAAAGGAAATTGCTGTAGGGTATGAACCTATAACAGGGGAAGGAACTTCAGTTGATTTTGCTCAAATGACTGATTGTCTTAATAAGCTGAGTCATAAGGCAGATCGTGTGATTGTTGACGGAAATGGTGGCTGGCGGGCGTTATTACAAGATAATTCTTTCTATTCTGACTGGGTTGTGAAAGAAAAACTACCCGTAATTTTAGTTGTAGGTATTCAAACCGGGTGTGTTAATCATGCTATTTTGACTGCACAATCCATTATCAGTGATGGTGTGCCATTGCTTGGTTGGATAGCCAATCGCATTAATCCCGGTTTAGCACATTACGCTGAAGTACTGGAAAGGTTACGTTGTCACATACCAGCACCTCAACTGGGTGAAATTCCTTATCTATTAAGGCCAGAAGAGCGGGAATTATCTCATTATCTGGATAGCACTGTTATATCGGCATTTGATCATCTGTGAATACAAGAAGGGAGTGCCACTGTGTTCACTCCCTTCTTGTGAAGTAATTACTTGTGGCGATAGATTAGTGAGTGGACTGGCTTTCGTCATTAGTGTGAAGAAGTCGGGTATAAATAATTTTCTGTTTGCCACGGTTACAGCTTCCAACGACTTTCTCATCACTGTTAACCACTTGATCATTATCGATAACTTCAAGCTTAAAGTTTGCTTGTTTAACACCGTTGTTAATAATTTTCTGCGCTATTTGCTCTTTTAGAACATCACATGTCACAACTTTGTTTGTCACTACATTGGATTGCGGATTTTGATCTTGTGATGCCTGCGTTACAAAAGATGTAGCAGCAGTCATTAAAATAGCCCCGGTTAGTAAGAACTTTCTCACCTTATCTCCTTATTTTATTGGTATGGGTATAGCCTATTCAGGATTAATAGGGCGACCTGTATTCACATCCAGACAGCGCTTTGTTTTTGGTTCCCAATAAGCATTCAGGTTGAAGTTTTTCAAACAAGCATCCTCATTGTCAACGTCATTCTCATATTCTTCAAATCTCTTTTCTTTGCGTTTATTAATTTTATTACGCAAATCACGTTGTGAGTTCCACTCTTCTCTATCCTGTCTGGCGGTCTCTCTGGTCATAGAGTTCTCACCACCACCATTAATAATGACGCAGTTATCTGATGTACAAGGATTAGATCTGGATAGCGCAGGAGTCTGCCAAAATAGCAGTAAAAGAAGGGCAATAGCAGGGAAGTACTTGGCTATTAAGGGATTATGAATATTCATGCTTTAACCTCTCTCACAAAGTATTCATGAATGATACCCGAAATAATTGAAACCTGTTTTAAAGAGTCGCCTTATTATTTCGGGTATAAAATAACACCTATACCATTACCCATTGGTCAACAGATTAAATTTTTAAGCTCTGTGTATACTCAGGCCTGCAAATGTCTGGCAAACAGGCATCATTTCTAATGTATTGATATTGACGCGACCCGGCAGGTTAGCAACCCAGAATACAGCTTCTGCAATATCATCTGCAGTCAGTGCATCTGCGCCTTCATAGGTTTTATTCACTTTTTCACCATCACCTTTAAAGCGAACCTGAGAAAACTCCGTTCCTCCGACCAAACCCGGCTCAATATCTGTAACCCGAATTTTCTTCCCTTGTAAATCAGCACGAAGACCCAGACTGAACTGTTTTACAAATGCTTTAGTAGCACCGTAAACGTTACCGCCCGCATATGGCCAGCTTGCTGCGACTGAACCAATATTAATAATATGACCGTGATTCATTTTTACCATGTTAGGTAATAAGGCGCGGGTCATATTCACTAAGCCTTTTGTATTGGTATCAATCATAGTTTCCCAATCATCAGGGTTAGCCTGATGAGCGGGCTCTAGCCCTAATGCAAGACCGGCATTATTCACGAGAATATCGATATTACGTAAGTTATCGGGCAAATCCTGCATAACTTTCTCTATTGCAGCACGATCCCTCACATCCAGTTGTACAGGATAAAAATTTTCACCTAATTCTTCCCTTAACTTATCCAGACGTTCTTTGCGACGCCCGGTCGCAATAACGATGGAACCGTTTTCAATAAATTTTCGGGCAATCACTTCACCAAAGCCAGCTGTTGCTCCAGTCACAAAAACAATCATAGCCGTCCCCTTTTACCGATGATTAACTAATTTTCCTATTTAACTATTAATTAGAGAAAGTTATTTATCTTTAGTCAAGAAAGAATTTAATAAGCTCTTTAGTTGTGATGACAAAATGAAGGGTATTCAGAGCTCATCGATTAATGTAACCATATGATATTAATTTGATTTTTTTGGTTTTTTATCTTCGTAAAACAATGGGGAGTATTTCGATAATTAACCATAATGAGTTATTTTATGGATTACAGAAAATCATGGGAATACAATATTAATTCCCTGCCACTTGCAGCAGGGATACTGGACCTTAATTTTAATGGCTTGAACTATTTAATGAATACACCAAAACGTTGGAACTGATTGATTTCGGAAACGAACTTATCAAAATATTTATGTTCTTCCACCGTATCTTTTGGGGAATAGTTTCGGTATGTTTCAGACAAATCCGTGTATGCCTGATTGATTTTTTCTCTGAAGTTATCGTAAATATCTGGATTATCAGAAGACTTAATCTGATTTAATAATGAAACCAATTTTTCTGCCTCTTTTTGTACATCTGCATGTTTAAATTTCGGCTCAGGAAGAGTGTAATCAAGTACTGTATTCACAGTATCGTTGTTTTCATCAGCTTTGGTATCAGGAGTGAACTTTTCATCGTATTCTGTTAAAAAGTATTGCAATAACTCTGGTTTATCAAAACATTTTGAGGTTATTTTCCCCTGTGATTTTTTATCATAAATATTAATTTCTTCTGGGAATGGTTTGCCTAAAGGAAATTGGCAGTTAAAGACATTGCCATCAATAACTGCTGCGTTACTACTTCTTAATGGCATTTCAAGCTCATGCCCGTTAATAGTAACCTCATATTCTGCTGGCATGAAACGGTCTGCCTGCCCCTTTAACGCATATACTTCTGATAAGGTGTAATACATATAATTGTTCGGATTGAGGATACCGCCATTATTGTGTTCCAGTACCATAAAGGTAGATTTATTACCTTTATTATCATCAAGATAATGTACTCCTGGTGACAGTTTTACACTTCCGTTGATCCCCGGTTCAATAGTGTAATCCTTATCGTCAATTTTAAATGTGATAGGGCTGTTTGTCGGGTTGCTGTAATAGAATTTGTTCTTATTGCTGTCAGGATCTAAGGCATCACAGGCTGCAAGGAGTAATACTGCGCTACTTAATACACCAACTTTTAAAAATGTTTTCATAGTTTATCGTCCATAACAAAAAAGTGTTCAAATTATTCATACACCATAAAGTTTTTGCAAATGTTTTGTTTTTAAAAAAAGACAGATAAAGTGATCAGAATTTTTAACTGAGTATGATGTTACGTTGAGTACGGTTTTAATTATCTGATAATTTTATCAAGGAGAGCATATTCATGATAAAACCAGCTACGCTTCTGATCCCTGTACCTGATGTTAGTCAGGGTTTGGAATGGTATAAACAGGCATTTCCAGAAGCAGAAAGTATTTATTTGGAGAGGTTTAACTTTACTATATTAAAAATAAAAAATTTTATTCTGGAAATAGTCCAGGCCGATGAAAAGGTTTATGCTGGAAAAAATGGTACTGTTCTGTATTGGTCAGTCCCTTGTCTTAAATCAGCTATTCATAACTTCGAAGAAATAGGTGCGAAACTATATAGGGGACCGATGAAAATTGAAAATAATTTAGGAATGTGTCAATTAGAAGATCCGTTCGGAAATCTGATAGGATTGCGTGGTAAATTCTTACTATAAATGTATTCTTATTACTCAATAATACCTTTGTACTGATGAGATACATATGCGTAAAAGAATACTTGAAGTCGTTGATTGCAATCCTCAGTGGCCCGTTCTGTATCAAAAAGAAGCTGATTTGTTAATTAGCATACTGAATAAAAATATATCTAAGATTCATCATATAGGTAGTACTAGTGTTGAACATCTTGCTGCAAAACCAATTATCGATATTTTAGTTGAAGTGAATGATATTAACTTACTGGACAGTTGTTCAGATATTATGTTTCTTCATGGTTATAAAGCAAAAGGGGAAAATGGTATCGCAGGAAGGCGATATTTCCAGAAAGGGGGCAATAACCGGACTCACCACATACATGCTTTTGAAGTCGGCAATCCACGTATTGTAGATCATTTGGCTTTTCGTGATTATTTAAAGAAACACTCTAATATTGCGAAAAAATATGGGGAGCTTAAAAAACAAATAGTTAAAGTCTGCAATAATGATAGTGATAAATATTGCCGTAGCAAAGCGGACTTTATCACTTATCACCTGATTGAGGCGCTCCGTGAAGAAAAGATTTGCTCCATGGCGGTAATTAAGCGCTGATTTTCCCACTCACTGCGTACGGCTATTCGATAGTAACGGTTATCTAGTCCAGCATAATTTTTACAATGACGGATTAGCAACTGATGTTTCAGTAAGGCATGCCACAGATCAATCTCAGGTCGCTCACAGCGAAAAAATAAAAAATTGGCTGATGGCGGCCAGACTGTCAGTTCAGAAAAGGCTGAAAGCTGGTTCCATAAATAATATCGCTGTGATTTCAGCCACTGATGTGTCGCAGCAATATAGTCATGCTCATCAAATAAAATTTCACCGACTTTTGCGGCAAAGGCGTTAATTGACCACGGCTCACGTCTGTTTTTCATCTCTGCAATAACGGTTGTATTTCCGCTGATTAAATAACCTAAACGTAGGCCGGGAATAGCAAAAAATTTTGTCATTGAACGCAATATATAGAGATGTTTTGTGGCCGAAATTTGTGGGATCAATCCTCGATTATCAGGTAAAAAATCAATAAAGGATTCATCGACAATCAGTGAAATTCCGTTTTTCTCGCAATATTCCACCAGCGCCTGTATAACTTGATTATCCGGCATTAACCCCGTGGGGTTATTGGGCGTGGCAATAAACAAACAATCGGGTTTAATTACAGCAAGCATATCCAGTAGACGCAAATCAGGCTGAAATCCGGTTTCTTCTGTTAATGGATAATCGATGATTTTTGTTCCGATTTGCTGCAAAGCCCGTCGATATTCGGCAAACCCCGGTGTAAGAAGTAAAGCGAGTCTGGGATTAAGATAACGGACAATGGCATAAATCAGCTCTGTTGCACCGTTGCCTGCAATAACCTTTGCCTCATCGCATTTATGCGCTTTTGCTATTGCCTGATGTAAATAGCGATATTCCACATCGGGATATTTCTCAATATCGGTCAGGCTATTCTTTATCAACGTATTAACGCTTTCCGGCGGGCCTAGCGGATTAATATTTGCACTAAAATCAATGAGTGCATCGGCTGAAAGACCATATTGCTGAGAAATGCCGATAATATTGCCGCCATGTTCACTCATGGTATTACTCCGTCAATAGAATCTTCCAGTGCAGGGCAAAGCGAAGAAAGATTCAGATAAGAGGGAGAGAAGGCCAGCATTTCACTTAAATTAACCACATCACCGATCACAATCAGAGCAGGAGCATGAAGTTCCTTTTCTTCTGCCTTTGCCGCCAGTGTTTCCAGTGTGCCGATAACGCTTTCCTGTTTCGGATGGCTGGCATACATAACCACTGCCGCTGGCGTTGTCGCGGGTTTACCATGCTGAACTAATTGCTGACAGATATCTGTCAGGCGGGTCATTCCCATCAAAATGATCAGAGTGCCTTCCAGCTGAGCAAGTATTTTCCAGTTTTGTTGTTTGTCTTCCTGAGAGGTGTGCCCGGTCACTATATGAAAACCGGATGCGTAATTACGGTGAGTGACCGGGATCCCTGCATAGGCTAATCCGCCAATTGAGGAACTGATCCCCGGAACAATTTCAAATTTAATACCATGTTGTGCCAGAATTTCTGCTTCTTCTCCTCCACGACCGAAAACATAAGGATCGCCGCCTTTTAAGCGCACGACTCGTTTTCCGTCCAGAGCATGTTGTACCAGAATTTCGTTAATCGCCTCCTGTGGAATAGGGTGATAATCATGTTCTTTACCAACATTAATAATTTCGCAGTAATCGGGTATTTGAGCAATAAGTTCAGGATTAACGAGACGATCATGAACAATGACATCCGCAGATTGAATGCAATGTAATCCCTTGACCGTAATTAAACCCACATCGCCGGGACCTGCACCGACTAACCATACACATCCTTTATTCATGATATGACCTCTATGGATGTAAAATATAATGGAATTATATTTTTCTTTATCTCAGGGTTTTTACTATACACAATATAAATATGTTGATAATTATTACTGAAACGCTGAACAACTGAAATTGATTCAAATCAACTTTTGTATTTTTTGATAATGAATATTTTTCAGATTAGATGTTATCGTTTTAAATTAAGGTGTTTTATGTGAAGTTAATTTAATTAAAGATAAATGGGGTCTTTGCTTAAACTATAGAATGTCAATGCGCTACTGGTTTTCATTGCTATTTCATTGTTGTTATGTATTGTTTTTTATTTTATCTCACTATAAATAATCATTATAGGTTGTCATTAAAATTATTAATGGAATATTAATTGTTATATGACGGGTTAATTAAAAATCATTTTGTTTGATATATGTCAATGATTAGGAATGCATGAATTTAACATCCTATTACTAATACAAGATTAAAACTAAGAAAGTCTTAAAAACTAAATCTGATTTTAATATCAAATCAGAATTTATATGTTTTGGGGTCAGCACATGCAACAGAAATATGCTTTTGTTATCGCAGGTACAGGCAGCGGATGTGGTAAGACAACGGTAACGTTGGGCATTATGCGATCCTTGATAAACCGAAAATTACGGGTACAACCGTTTAAAATCGGGCCTGATTATCTGGATGGAGGATGGCATTGTGCGGTAACGGGGGTTGCTTCACGGAATCTTGATGCTTTTATGCTCCCGGAACCTATCCTGAACGGTTTATTTAACGAAGCTATAGCCGATTACGATGTTGCCGTCATTGAAGGCGTGATGGGGCTGTATGATGGTTATGGCACAGATCCTGACTATTGCAGCAGTGCAGCGATGGCAAAGCAACTGGGTTGTCCGGTAATTTTGGTGGTGGATGGTAAGGCTGTTTCCACCTCGATTGCTGCAACAGTGATGGGATTTCAGCTCTTTGATCCGGCAGTGAATATTGCAGGTGTACTGATTAATCGCGTTAATCGGGATAGTCATTTTCAGCTTTTAAAACAGGCAATTGAAAATTACTCCGGTATTCCCGTTTTGGGGCGGCTTCCCGTTATGCCTGAAGTGACACTGCCCTCCCGTCATTTAGGGCTGCTCCCAGCACAAGAACAGCGAGATCAACCTGCTGAACGCTGGTCCCGTCTTGCTCAGCAGGTTGCAGACTCGATAGATTTGGATAAGTTGCTGGATTTAACCCGGCTATCTTCGCTGCCAAAAGGCGATATAGGTTCTTTGGTTGATCCTACTCTAGGGCGGGGGTTAACGCTGGCACTGGCAGAAGACGAAGCCTTTCACTTTTATTACCCGGATAACCTGTTGTTATTGGAAAAGGCCGGTGTATCTATCAAACGTTTCAGCCCTCTGCATGATCACCAACTTCCTGAATGTCAGATGGTTTATCTGGGGGGAGGATATCCTGAAATTTATGCCCGTACTTTAGCTGCCAACTACACCATGCATACAGCATTACGTCAGGCACACCAGAAAGGTATTCCGATTTATGCAGAATGCGGGGGATTGATGTATCTCGGTGATGCCCTGATTGATGCGGATGGTGTGAGGCATAGCATGGTGGGGCTGATTTCTGGTGAAAGCCGGATGGGTGATCACCTGAAACGCTTTGGTTACTGCGAAGCCACGGCAATGTGCGATACGCCTTTAATTGCGAAGGGAGAAACGTTGCGTGGGCATGAATTTCATTACTCAGATTTTATTACGACTCAGCCTGCCGTTTTTCAATGCATTAAGAAAACACACACTAGAGAAGCCTCAGAGAAAATCCAGAAAAGCTGGCAGGGCAGTTACCTGAATGGCAATACACTGGCGGGTTATCTGCATATCCATTTTGCCCAACGGCCTCATTTGCTCCATCGCTGGTTAATGCTGGCACGGAGGCTGTTATGACCGTGTTATTGTGGTTCTCCGCTTTTATTCTGGATATGAAGTTAGGCGACCCTCTTCATTGGCCTCATCCCGTGCGCTGGATAGGGCGGCTTATCAGCCGGTCTGAGCAATTTATTCGTCGGGTTTGTCAGACCGAAACCAGCCTGAAATGGGGCGGTGTGTTGCTATGGCTTGTCGTTGTGGGAAGTACTTGGCTGGCGAGCTATTGGTTTTTACAACTGGCCTATGGGCTTATGTTCTGGCTGGGATGTGTAGCAGAAATCTGGCTGATTTATACCATGCTGGCAGGGCGCAGCCTGAGCGATGCAGCAAATGCGGTTTATCAGGCATTGTGTAAGGAAGCTACAGATCACAATAATTTGAATATCAGCCGACAGGAACTTGCCAAAATTGTTGGTCGTGACACTTCTCAATTACAACCACCACAAATCAGCTGCGCTGTGATTGAAACCGTGGCTGAAAACAGCGTAGACGGCGTTATTGCTCCCTTATTCTTCTTAATGCTTGGCGGCGCTCCACTTGCTATGGCTTATAAGGCAATCAATACCCTTGATTCAATGGTGGGATATAAAACTCCCCGTTATCAGGCAATAGGAATGTTTTCAGCCCGTATGGATGATGTCGCGAATTGGTTACCTGCGCGTCTTGGATGGCTCCTGCTGGCAATGGCCGCAAAATGGCAGGGGCAGGATTTTCGTCAGGCATTGCGCATTGGCTGGCGTGACCGCTACCAGCACAGCAGCCCGAATAGCGGCTGGTCAGAGGCAACGATGGCAGGGGCATTAGGTATCCTCTTGGGTGGGCCGAATGTTTACTTTAACCAGCTGGTTGAAAAGCCGTGGATTGGTGATGCAAAGCGCGAAGTCACACCAGAGGATATACCTCAGTCTGTTCGAATAATGCAAGTAGCATCAGTCATGGCGCTTCTGCTTTTTGCCCTGCTGTATAGTCTGTTCAGCGTGATGATATAAGGAGGGAATAACATGAGTGATTACATCCGACAGCCCCAACAGATTGAAAAAAATAGTTTCGATATCATCAGCCGGATTATTTTCGAGTCATATCCTGATTTTCATTTTGTCGATGAAGAGCAGGAAGCGGTCATCAAACGGGTCATTCATACCACTGCTGATTTTGACTGGCTTAATCTTCTCTATTTTTCCCCTGATGTTTTTCATCTTATTCGTAACGGTATATTGCGTGGCTGTACGCTATACACCGATACAACTATGGTACTGTCCGGCATCAACAAAACCCGTCTGGCTCAGTATGGAAGCAAATGCCGTTGTTATGTCAGCGATTGTCGTACTATGCACATGGCAAAAGCGCAGCAAATTACGCGTTCGATGGCGGCTGTCGATCTGGCTCTGCAAGAACCGGGAGAGAAGATTTTTATCTTTGGCAATGCTCCGACAGCCTTGTTTCGTTTGATGGAACATCAAGTTGCACCCATTGCTGTCGTCGGTGTACCGGTTGGGTTTGTTGGGGCAGAAGAATCAAAAAATGCCCTGATCCAGAGCGGAATAAGCTGTATTGCAGCAAAAGGCCGTAAAGGAGGCAGCAATATTGCAGCTGCGATAATCAACGCGATTCTGTACCGGATGCCAGAGGTGAGCCATGAATGATCTCATTGAACTCGGTACAGTCTGGCACAGAGGAAAGCAGTATCGTAAAGGCTATACTACCGGCTCTTGTGCGACCGCTGCGGCAAAGGTTGCTGCGTTAATGATCCTGCGTCAGCAGATTATCCATCAGGTTTCAATTGTCACACCTTCCGGCATCACTCTGGCTTTGAATATTGAACAACCCTTGATTGAAGGTGATCAAGCTGTCGCGGCTATCCGCAAAGATGGCGGTGATGACGTAGACGCAACTCACGGAATGCTGATTTTTGCCCGGGTATCCCTGAACGACAGCGGTGTTATCACACTGGATGGCGGTGACGGTATTGGCAGGGTAACGCGGGTGGGGGTCGGGTTACCTATAGGCTGGGCGGCAATCAATAAAACCCCGCGCCAGACCATAGAAGAGACGGTACGGGAGGTAATCGGTCCGAATCGAGGGGCAGATATCATCATTTTTGCACCTGAAGGTGAGGAGCGAGCGAAGCAAACTTATAACGACCGATTGGGAATTAAGGGCGGAATTTCGATTATCGGCACAACAGGCATTGTAACTCCGATGTCAGAAGAGAGCTGGAAACGTTCACTGGCGCTGGAGTTAGAAACGAAACGGGCCAGTGGGTTGGATAGCATTATTTTTGTGCCGGGCAATCATGGAGAGCGTTTTGTCAGCCAGCAGCTGGGTATTGATGCCAGCTATGTCGTCACCATGAGTAACTTTGTCGGTTACATGTTACAGGAAGCAGTACGTTTGGAATTCCGCCATATCGTGCTGGTCGGGCATGTCGGCAAATTAGTGAAAATTGCCGCAGGTATTTTTCATACTCACAGCCATATTGCCGATGGACGCATGGAAACTCTGATTGCCAGTCTGGCTTTAATGGGAGCTCCTTTCGAACTGATTCAGGCCGTGGATCAGTGTGATACCACTGAAGCAGCCATTGAATTGATTGCTGAACAGGGCTGGCAGGGAGTGTACCAGCAGATAGCGCAGAAGATATGTTGGCGTATCGACCAAATGCTGCGTTTCGCCAAGAGCAAGCCACAGTGTGACGCCATTTTGTTCTCCTTTGATAATCAGATATTAGGCTGTAACCGGCCTGTAGACCAGATAGTGCAGGATTTTATGGAGGGCGGCCGATGATCACGGTTGTAGGCGTTGGCCCGGGTGCTTTAGAAAATCAGACATTGTCTGCGCTGGATGTTATCAGTCAGGCCGATGTTCTGGTTGGAGGAAAACGTCATCTTGCCGAATTTCCTTACTTCGATGGTGAAACCCATCCTGTGAATGCTGATATGGATACGTTAATGCAGTGGCTGGAACAGAATCAGCATCGCAAAGTTGTTGTACTGGCTTCAGGTGATCCTCTTTTCTATGGCATCGGTAAACGGATTAGCCAGCATTTCTCAAAGCTATCTTTTACTACAAAAGAACCAGATGCTGATGAACAGCATCATAGTAGAAAAAATATCCGCATTATCCCCGGTATCAGTTCAGTCCAGTATTTGTGCGCGCAAATTTTGCTGGATATGAATGACATTTATCTCACCAGCAGTCACGGTCGCAAGCCGGATTTTGACTGGTTACTCCAACACGAAAAAATCGCCATGGTGACGGATAACGTTATTGGCCCTTACCAGATTGCCCAGGAAATTCTGGCGCGAGGGCAACATCGTTACATGGTGATTGGTGAAAACTTATCCCACAAACATGAACACATTCGTTGCCTGACAGCAGAGCAGATCGCGCAACGTGGCGACATTCATTATGGCCTGAATGTCGTGATTATCCTGAATGGTGATTTCTATGAAAGATGAACTGTTTTTGCGTGGTCATCGCATTCCAATGACCAAAGAAGTGGTTAGAGCGCTGGCACTGGAACGTTTGCAACTGGAAAACGCCCGACATTTTATTGATGTCGGTGCAGGCACTGGCAGCGTCAGTATTGAAGCGGCACTGCGTTATCCCGCACTGGATATTATCGCCATTGAGCGCAAAGAAGATGCATTACTGCTACTGGCTGAAAATGTTCAGCATTTTTCCTGCCATAAGGTCCGTATTCAATCGGGGGTAGCCCCTGTGCCACTGGAAATCAGTGCAGATGCTATTTTCATTGGCGGAACGGGTGGCCATCTGACCGAAATTATTGACTGGACGTTGCTCAACCTGAATTCAGGCGGGCGTTTGGTCATGACTTTCATTCTGTTAGAAAACTTCACACAGGCATTGTCCTATTTGGGAGCGTGTCCGGTAGCAGAGCTGGACGGGCGTGAAATTCAGGTGGGAGAACTGACAGCATTAGGACAGGGGCATTATTTCAGGCCTAACAATCCGACTTATCTATTGTCCTGCCTGAAGAGTTCTGATCAGGAGGTACAGAATGGATAACGTCAGCTTTGACACTGAAAAAGTCTGGTTTGTTGGTGCGGGGCCGGGAGATAAGAGTCTGATTACCCTAAAGGGATATCAATTATTACGTCAGGCCCAGATAGTGATTTATGCCGGATCACTGGTTAATCACGAGCTTTTGGATTACTGCCGACCCGATGCTGAATGCCATGACAGTGCCGGATTAACGCTATCAGAGATCACCGAATTAATGGTGAATGGCGTGAAAGGGAAAAAATTGGTGGTTCGTCTGCAAACGGGAGATTTATCGCTGTTTGGCTCTATTCGTGAACAGGCAGAAGAGCTGAAAAACCACGGGATCAGTTTTATCTCTGTTCCCGGCGTGAGTTCATTTCTTGGTGCCGCCGCGCAATTGGGCGTGGAGTACACCGTCCCTGAAGTTGCCCAGAGTTTAATTATTACCCGTATGGAAGGCAGAACACCAATGCCCCCGCAGGAGACACTGGAAGCCTTTGCTGCTCATCAAACCTCAATGGCGATTTTTCTTTCGGTACAGAACATCAGGGAGGTTGTTGCACGGTTAATTCAGGGAGGTTATGAACAGGAAACACCGGTTGCTGTGGTTTATAAGGCAACGTGGCCTGATTCACAGATTGTGCGTGGAACACTGGAAACCATTACTGAACAGGTCCGCAGTGCCGGTATTCGTAAAACGGCTCTGATTCTGGTGGGCGCTTTTCTTGGGCAAGAGTACCACTATTCAAAACTGTACGATGCGAGGTTCAGCCATGAATACCGTAGCGCCTGACATAATGATTGCTGACACTATAACAGATGGAGTGACAACGTCACTTAATGCAGTCGCACCTGATAACAAATATGCCTTGTTTTGTCTGACAGCGGGAGGCATCGCACTGGCTCGTCGTTTGCAGTCCTATTTAGCGATAGATTGCTTTACCTCTCCTGAGCTGGTGGAAAGTGGTTTTTTCACATTTGACGGCAGTTTTTCCAATACGGTACGCAAAGTATTCACACGATATAGCGCACTGATCATGGTTGGTGCAACGGGGATCGCCATTCGGGTTATTGCGCCTTTACTCCGGGATAAAATGACTGATCCGGCGGTTATCGTGCTGGATGAAAAAGGGCAGTTTGCTATCAGTTTATTGTCAGGGCATATGGGAGGAGCAAATAAACTGGCACAGCAGATTGCCGATATCCTTGATGGTCAGGCTGTCATTACGACTGCAACGGATGTCAATCAGGTCGCAGCGCTGGATCTCTTATCCCAACAATTAGATGGAAGAATGGAGAATTTCCGGGAGAGCGTTAAAACCGTTAATCAAATGCTGGTTAACGGTAAACGGGTTGGAATTTGGTTTCACCCTGATTTGAGTGATGAAAAAAATCGCTACGATATACGTGGGTTCATTCCCGTTGATTCTCTGGAAGAACGCCCTGAGCTGGATGCTTTGGTATATGTCAGTTATGAGCGAACTAATCTAATGCTGGCAATCCCTGTATTTAAATTAATTCCTCGCCGTATTGTGGCAGGAATAGGTTGCCGGTTAGGAGTAGAACCTGAGCAATGCGCCGAACTCTTAGAACGCCATCTGTTGGAACTCAACCTTGAACCACTGGCACTGAAAGCTATCGGCAGTATTGAATTGAAAAAAGACGAGCCAGCGTTAATCCAATTAAGCCAGCAGCATCAAATTCCATTCCAGACTTTTTCTGTTAATCAGCTTTCCCACTATGAGCAAGTATTTCCCACGTCTGAATTTGTCCGGAAAACGGTAGGCATCGGCAGTGTCTCCCAGCCTGTGGCCTGGCTAATGAGTAAAGGGCACTTGGTTGGCCATACTCTGCGAGAGCAAGGTGTCACCATCACATTAGGAGTATTGAGTCCATGTTAACTGTCATTGGAATTGGTCCCGGTAGCGAAGTCATGATGACGCAGGAAGCGATAATGGCACTAAAAGCCGCTGATATCGTGGTGGGTTATAAAACCTACACCCATTTAGTGAAACCGTTGGTTGGTGACAAGGAAATTATTAAAACTGGCATGTGTAAGGAGATAGAACGTTGTCAGACCGCTATTGAGCTGGCAGAACAGGGTAAAAATGTGGCGGTGGTTTGCAGTGGTGATGCGGGTATTTATGGCATGGCCGGTCTGATTCTGGAACTGGTCAGCCAGCAAAAACGTAATGTAGAAGTCAGGCTGGTGGCTGGAGTGACGGCAAGTACCGCCTGTGCTGCTTTGCTGGGGGCGCCGTTAATGCATGATTTTTGTCATATCAGCCTGAGTGATCTGCTGACGCCGTGGGAATTGATCGAAAAACGGGTGAAGGCGGCGGCAGAAGCCGATTTTGTCATCTGTTTCTATAATCCGCGCAGCCGTGAACGGGAAGAACATCTGGCCCGGGCATTTGCCCTGATGGAACCGTGGAAATCAACAGATACGCCTGTGGGAGTCGTGAAAGCAGCAGGACGTAAACATGAAGATAAATGGCTGACCACTTTTGGCTCAATGGATTTCTCCCGTGTTGATATGCGCAGTCTGGTGATAGTGGGTAATCAGTCAACATATGTACGTGACGGGCTGATGATCACACCAAGGGGATACCGGTTATGAAACGGCCAGCGACTCTCATTTTTGGCGGAACCAGCGATGCCCGCCAGATTTGTCAGATGATGGATACTGTCGGCATCAATTACTGCCTGTCAGTGGCGACTTCCGCAGGCGTACAACAGGCGACGGGGATCCGTGGCGAAATAATTACCGGCAGAATGGAAGCGGAACAGATGGTGGATTATCTGAAAAAGCGGGAAATGGAAAGGGTGATTGATGCCTCGCATCCCTATGCTGAACGGCTGAGCCAGAATATTGTCAGCGCCTGCCGAAAGTTAGGTATTCCTCTTATTCGTTATATCCGACCCAGCGATATTGATGCTGTCGAGAACCCGCTTATTCATAAAGTCACAACCATCAAACAGGCATGTGAAACAGCGGTCAGGCTGGGTACACGGATTTTGCTGACAACCGGCAGTAAACAGCTGGCCGATTATATGACGTACCTGAAAGAGAAAACGGTACTGGCCCGAGTCTTACCAACCGCAGAAGTGTTGAAAATATGTGAATCCTGTGGCTTATCTGTCGATCAGATTTTTGCCCTGAAAGGCCCGTTCAGTGCTGATTTTAATCGGGCTTTTTACCAATTTTGCCGGGCGGATGTTGTGATTACCAAAGAGTCGGGTGAGCAAGGAGGTTTCAGGGAAAAAGTGGAACCGTGTCTTTCTCTTGGGCTGCCCTGCATTGTGCTTTGTCGCCCGGAACAACAATTTGAAGGCGAGGGGATCACTCAGATTCATGGATTAGAAGAGATGGCGTGCTTGTTGGCAAATTAAAATAAACCAATAAGGAAAAACGAAATGAAAAAAGCACTATTGGTGATCAGTTTCGGAACCAGTTATCACGAAACACTGAAAAATAATATTGAAGCCTGTGAACAACAACTGGCATCTGTATTTCCGGACAGGGAACTCTTCAGGGCATTCACCTCCGGTATGATCATTCGCAAATTGCGCCAGCGCGATGATATTCACATTGATAACCCGCATGATGCGTTAACCAGATTACACCACGCCGGTTATAACGATGTTGCTGTTCAGTGTTTGCATATTATCAAGGGCGATGAATATGAAAAGGTGTTACATGAAGTTGAAAAATTTCGTCCTCGCTTTAGACGATTAGTGCTTGGCGCTCCGTTACTCAGCCATTTTGATGATTATCTGCAACTGATGCGGGCATTACACCACCAGCTTCCTGTACTGACGGAAAACGAACGTGTCGTCTTTATGGGACATGGCACAGAACACCATGCTTTTTCTGCTTACGCCTGTCTTGACCATCTGATGAATCATTATCACTTTCCGGCACGGGTAGGTGCGGTTGAAAGTTATCCGGAACTTCCCTTGATTATAAAAGGATTAAAAGAGCAACGGATCCGCAAAGTATATCTGATGCCATTGATGCTGGTGGCCGGAGATCATGCCATCAATGACATGGCTTCAAGTGAAGACGGTTCGTGGAAATCACAGCTGGAAAAGGCCGGAATAGCCGCAATCCCCTGGCTACAGGGATTGGGAGAAAATCCGAAAATTCGGCAGATGTTTGTCGACCACCTTACTTGTGCGCTGAACTGTCAGGAGAAAGCCTGATGGATAAAAAATCGTCGGATAATATGGGGAGACTGTATGTTATTGGCGTGGGGCCGGGAGCCAGTGATCTGATTACGGTACGGGCAGCCCGCATTCTTGCTGAACTTGATGTGATCTATACCCCAACGGGCAAAAAAGGAACCAAAAGCCTCGCTCACTCAATTATTGAAGAATATCTTTTGGCGGAAACCAAAGTTTTCACTTACCACTTTTTAATGAAAGCCGATATAGACGCTAAAAACGCAGTGTGGGATGAAGTCGCTCACTCATTGCAAGAAGAAGTGTTCAGTGGCAGAAAAGTCGGTTTTATCACTTTGGGTGATCCTATGCTGTTCAGCACATGGGTATTCCTTTTACAGCGTCTGGTATCGACGCAGATGGCCATTCCGCCGTGGCTGGAAATTGTGCCGGGAATAACTTCATTTTCTGCCATTGCCGCCGCCAGTACGATGCCATTGGCAATGGAAAACCAGACATTGGCTGTTATTTCCTGTACTGCTTCTGAAACCACTTTAGAACAGGCATTGCTTAATCACGATTGCCTTGTCCTGATGAAAGTCTATTCACGTTTCCCCCTGATCCGTAACTTGTTACAACGTCACAATCTTCTGGAACATGCATTGATGATGGCTGATGCCACATTGCCGGATGAACAATGCTGGCGCGATCTCACCACACTGCCGTTCAGTGAAAAAGATTGCAGACAGGAATTATCTTATTTTTCAACGATTTTAATTAATAAAAACTGGCAATTATCGAGGTGAGTTATGCAACAGAAACTGACGAACTCTACGTTATTGAGTGCAATTATCGCACTGTTGTTGGTGATGGCACCGCAGGAAGTTTTTGCTATGCATGTCATGGAGGGGTTTTTGCCCCCCATGTGGGCGATTGGCTGGTGGCTGGCTTTTCTGCCTTGTCTGGCGGTCGGGTTGGTAAAGTTACGCCAGATTGTGCAGGATGAGGGGAATCAGAAAGTGCTGCTGGCACTGTGTGGCGCATTTATTTTTGTCCTTTCAGCCCTGAAAATTCCTTCGGTTACCGGAAGTTGCTCACATCCTACCGGCGTGGCGCTGGCGGTGATTCTATTTGGCCCTTCTGTTGTGGCGATACTGGGTGCAATTGTCTTGTTGTTTCAGGCGTTATTGCTGGCACATGGCGGTATCACAACGCTGGGTGCTAACGGAATGTCAATGGCAGTTATTGGCCCACTGGCCGGGTATTTGATCTGGCGTTTCTCCTGCAAGATGGGAATGCGCAAAGATATTAGCGTCTTTTTGTGTGCTTTTGTCGCTGATATTGTCACTTACGCCATTACCTCCATTCAGTTGGGTGTTGCTTTTCCTGATCCGCAACTCGGTATGGGGGCGGCGATCCTTAAATTCATGGGTATTTTCTGCATAACTCAACTTCCCATTGCCGTGGCTGAAGGGTTACTAACCGTACTGATTTACGACCAGTTGGTAAAAAGACAATTAATTCAGGCCCGCAGTTTCTGAGGAGAACAACAAATGAAAAAGACCTTGATATTACTGTCCCTCGTTGCAGCACTGTGCATTATCCCGTTTTTCATTGAGCATGGCGGGGAATTCGGTGGAGCAGATGGACAGGCAGAAGCCCAGATTATGGAAATAGCGCCGGATTATACACCGTGGTTTGAGTCCCTCTATGAACCTGCCAGTGGTGAGATTGAAAGCCTGTTGTTTACTTTACAGGGAAGCCTGGGTACTGCCGTGATTTTCTACATTTTTGGTTACTATCACCGTAATCGGAAAGATCATGATCGGAATAGATAAACTCAGTTACCAGAGCCGCTGGCGTGATAAAGATCCCAGGGCGAAATTCGCCCTGTATCTCCTGTTCATGACTCTGGCAATGGTGCTTTCGCCATTGGGGCAGGCCGTGTTGTTGGTCGGGCTTGTGATGCTTAGCTGCTATCTATTGCGGATCAGCCTGCTGCGTTATTTGAAATGGCTGTTAATTCCTTGCAGTTTTTTGGTATTCGGCCTGATTGCGATTGTGTTGTCCGTTGGTATGCAGCCGGAAAAAATGCTGTGGGGATTTCGTATCGGGCAATATTGGCTTGGTATTGATACGCATGGAATTCAGATAGCTAATCAAACTCTCTGGCGCAGCCTTGCTGCGCTATCTGCAACATTCTGGTTCATGATGAATATGCCCTTTGAACAGATAATCAGATTACTGAAATTTTGCCGTGTTCCTCATTTGCTAATCGAACAACTCCTGCTGACATGGCGTTTTATTTTTATCTTTGTAGAGGAAGCAGCCGCAATTCATCATGCGCAATCATTACGGTTCGGTTACCGCACTTTGCGAACGAGTTACCACTCACTGGCAATGCTAATCAGTATGTTATTTGTGCGGGTAATGAACCGTTATCAGCAAATGAGCGTGGCATTGGAACTTAAGCTATATCAGGGGAATTTCCATTTAACAATAAGAAAACCATAAAGTAAGGTGAAATAATATGTTAGAAACTCGGGCACTGTCTTTCAGCTATCAGGATGATCCGGTCTTAAAAGATCTCACACTTGATTTCAGTCGCTTTCAGGTTACTGGCATTATTGGTGCAAATGGCTGTGGCAAATCCACCTTATTTATGAATCTTTCCGGTATTCTGCGCCCACAAAAAGGCGCAGTCTGGTGGAATAACACACCGCTGGATTACAGTAAAAAAGGTCTGATGGCTCTGCGCCAGCGTGTTGTGACAGTTTTTCAGGACCCCAACCAACAAATTTTTTATACCGATATCAACAGCGATCTTGCTTTTAGTTTGCGTAATCTGGGTGTTGATGAAACTGAAATTCAGCGCCGGATAGAATATGCACTGACACAGGTAGATGCACACACTTTTCGCAATAAGCCAATTCAATACCTGAGTTTTGGTCAGAAAAAAAGAGTTGCTATTGCGGGTGCGCTGGTTATGGATGCTGATTATTTATTGCTGGATGAACCAACCGCAGGGCTTGATCCGGCAGGTCGCCAACAAATGTTAGATATTATCCACACTATTGCTGCTGAAGGTAAAAGGATCATTATTTCCAGTCACGATATAGATTTAATTTATCAAATCTGCGATGGCTTATATGTGCTGGCAAATGGAGAAATGATCAGTTCCGGCAGCACTGAAACCGTGTTCCTGCAAAAAACTCAGCTTGAGCAGGCTGGATTGGTACAGCCGTGGCTGGTGAAAGTACACACTGAAGGTGGTTTGTCTTTGTGCAAGACAGAGCAACAGCTTTTTTCCATGCTTCGCAAAAATATCCCTCATCATTAACACTTTTGTAAAGCAGCAATAATGAAGTTTGCTATACCACTTTGTAATCGTCCAACTCCCAGCAAAAATAAAATCATTAACCAACTGTTAACGTAATGTTATTTTTCATTAACATTAATATTTTCTAAGTGTAATTTATTCGGAATGGAAAATAAAACTGGCTATTTATTAATGGATAAAACTATATTCTTTATACTTAGTGAGGTTATTGATGAAAATTGTTAATATATTTATTATAGCAATTGGCACCTTGGGGTTAATAACACAGGCTCATGCAAAAGTTGGATACGGTATAAGCCAAACAAAAACTGATCCACATTTGGTTATCGGAGAAAAAGACGGTGAGCCAGCTCTTGGTATCTCTTCAGTTCTGAACGGTCAGCTTTTCTCTGCATCTAACCTGAAAAACTGGGCAAAACTCGATCATAATGGCGTCTATGAGTTTGAAACACCCATGAGTGGTCACCATAAGATTGATATAGTGCAAATTCCCGATACGGAAGTTTACTTCGGTGAATGGGCACACGGAACGGGAGAGGAGGCAAACAAAACCCACACCGTTTTTTATGCGGGTAAAGATGTTACAACCAATATGCCAAAAAGTGGCAAAGCTACCTACAGCATTACCGGTATAAATCAATATGATGGTAGTAATCTCCTTCATGGTAAGGCAACCGCTGATTTTGATAGCCAAAAAATGGATGGTTCATTCAAAAATAACTCCACCAATATAGATATCCATGCTGATATTAATCAACAAGATGCTAGCTTTTCAGGTAAAGCCAAAGCCAATGGTAGTATCGATGGTATCACTTCCGGAAGATTCTTTGGTGATGGTGCTTCTGTTATAGCAGGGCAAACCCACTTTGATAGCGACAGCAGAAAAGATACTGCTTTTGGGGGCTCTAAACAGTAGTGATTAGTCTTACAGGATAACAGTGTTCTTAACACTGTTATCTTCTCTTATCTCCTCCATTTCATCTTCTTATAACGGCCTAATATCATTATTTCTTTTCGGAAGATGAATTCTGCAAATGGAGATTATCTCTATGATTTTTAATATAAATATGCCTGTATTGTTTACGTTACTACTGACACAATTATTTTTCTCAACAGGCTACGCCAGTAATATATCAAATGCGATTTTGCCAAAGGATGATATTTCATCAATTGTCATTGATGGGCAAAAATTTAAGGTTGAAAATAATCTTAAAGATATTTCTCAGGCTCTGTATCTGACTATTAACTATCAGCAATGGTCAGATGTAAAACGCTTTTTGGCGGCTTATCAAAAGTTATCGGGGCATGACGCTGTATTGATTAATTTTGCTCAGGGTGGATTGGCCCGTAATGAAGGAAATTTGGCCTTAGCCGCTTCCCTCTATCAAGAAATCTTACGTCAAAAACCCGATCTCACCCGAATTAAACTGGAGTTGGCCCGTGTTTATTTTGAGGATCAGAAAAATAGGGAAGCTAAGCAGTTAATGGAGGAATTAAGTAAACAGAAACAGTTGCCGAAGATTGTGCTGAAAAATATTGACGGATATATAAAAGCCATAGAACAAAGAGACCGCTGGCGCAGTTCATTTTCACTCAGTTCTGTCTATGACGATAATATCAATATGTCTTCAAGAAGATCAAAATACGTATATATATTAGACGATAAATGTGAAGGCAATGAATGTATTGTTAAAATGGAGGCACCAAAAAGGATCAAGGCATTGGGAAACGCTTATAATGGTACATTAAGCCGTCGTTACCAGCTTGTTGGTCATCATGGTATTTTTGGTCGTGGAATGTTTGATGGTGAGTTTTATCCTCAATATCATGATGGGAATGAAAATGTATTCTCGCTGATCGCTGGCTACAATTTTAAAAACAGAAACCATGATTTATCCATTGCGCCTTTGTTCGAATATAGATTAGATGCCGGTCGTCCCGAATACAACGCGGTCGGAACCCAATTAGACTGGCAATGGGCACTCACCGATCGAACTATTTTCAGTACTTTCCTTGAGCACGAACGATTCAGTTATCAGCCTCGTTTTCACTGGAAAAACGGTGATATTTTCTTATCTAATTTCATGCTCTCTCATGCCATAGCCCACGATGTTACCTTGTTTGGCGGGACTAACTGGAGCTATAGGACGAATAAACAATTAGTCAGTAGTTATCACCAATGGGGAGCTACCGTGGGAATATCCGGGCCACTCTATTATTCCGGCATTGAGGGTTCGTTGTTTGCTACACTGAAAAAACAACATTTTGGTGCTTACAACGGGTTTCTGGGGGCCAGACGTAGAGATAGCGGACAAATCTATAATGCCTCCGTTAAATTTCCTGTTGCTGAGATATTGGGGATGAGACCTTCTATTACCTTTCGCCACACACATAATCGTAGTAATGCTAGCTGGATATACAGCTATGATCAAAACGAAGTACGAATACAACTGGAAAAATATTTTTAGTCAAAAAGTGGGTTACTTGCCTAACCCCGTAACATCCGATTTGTGTATAGGATAAAGTAACCACACAGTGTGCAAGCTAATCTTTAATCGAGCGGGTTGCCATAAAAGTAGGTAAATACTGATCTATGACAAAACGGGGATGGGGTTGCCAATCCTCATAAAAATCAATTAACCGGAATCCAACACGTAGTTGCCCGCCAATTAAATCAGTTAAAGAGTGCCCGAAAACAAACGCTTCCTGTTTCTGGTTTTTATCAGTTATTTGTTCTGGTGTCAGAATATCCATTTCAGAAAAAGGCATTTTATACAGTGGCTTAATAATTCCTTGCTGCATATGTTCTTGATTGCGTTCTCCGACAAAAACGACAGGGTTGAAAAAGCTCGCTAATAATTTCCCTTTTCTTTTTAAAACCCGGTGACACTCTTGCCATACAGGATTGACATCGGGAATATACAAATTAGAGATAGGGTGAAAAATGAAATCAAATGTTTCATCGGCGAATATACTGAGATCCCGCATATCTCCCTGAACAGTCTCAATTCGGAGTTCGTCTCTTTCTGCAACGACTCTGTCTTGCTCCAGTTGTTTTATGGAAAGATCAAAAACAGTGACTTCAGCTCCGGCTGCCGCCAGTATTGGCGCTTGCTGCCCTCCGGCTGAGGCCAGACATAGGATACGTTTCTGGCTAATATCACCAAGCCACTCTTTGGGAAGCGCTTTCGGAGTGAGATGAACCTGCCATTCACCTTTTTTGGCTTGTGAAACCGTCTCGGAACTAACAGGAACAGACCACGGATGCTGCTCTTCGGCTTGTTTATCCCAGGCTATTTGGTTCGCAGTTAAAAAATCAGTCATAAAGAATACTCATTGGTAGGGGAGTGATGCAACTCAAAATCCATAGGGTATAATTTAAAAGTGTTGATTTAAGACTCTTTCTGATCCGAATCTCTTATTATATACGTCTTCTCATTCATCACCCCGAACTCTTCTTCGCTCACAGGAAAACATCCACCAGCACACGGGTTTCACATGATTAAAATGGTTTTGTCGGTAAATATTTACCGTCCAGAGTGATTACAGCCCGGCTTCCGCCTGCGGGATCTTCGATTTTCCTGATATCTAATTTAAAGTCAATTGCACTAATAATACCGTCGCCAAATTGCTCATGAATTAACGCTTTTAAGGTTGTTCCGTAGACTTGTAATATTTCATAGAAGCGATAAATCGTTGGGTCAGTCGGTATTCCGGTTGGGATTGAACCCCGCATAGGAATTGCCTGTAGAAGTTTTACCGCATCATCTTTCAGCCCCAATTGTTCGACAACCTTTTTGGCCGCTTCCATCGGTAATGAATGTTGCCCAAGTAAGGCCGCTGTAACAAAAGTCACACTCAGCCCTGTGCCCTGCGCAATGTCTTCCCATGAGAGGTTTTTTGCAAGTTTGGCTGTGATAATACGTTCAGTCAGCTCGAGACGAGAGGTTTGAGTGGTTAATGTTTGTTGCATGTTATTTTCCTGAATAGTAGTGAGAGGTAGAAAAGGGGTAAATAAGGAAAATAACCCGGATCACTATCCGTAATTCGGGTTATTGACTGCTTATTTTTTCATTTCAATAATATAGTGATGACTTCCTGTCAGGGAGAAATTAAGATTATATGCATTTGTTATAGTGAGGCCCGCTTGTCCTGCTATTGATTCGAATTCTGAGCGATATCGTGATTTACCCGATACTGTGACGTCCATATATAAATCAAAAGATTCTGAAGTCGCATTATTTTTCTCTTTAATCATCTCGATAATATATAAAACAGAATCTTTTCTCATTGCTTTATGGCAATTTCTGAGAATGTCAACGGCTTTTTGATCTGGCCAGTTATGCAATACGTTTTTTATACAATAAGCATCGTATCCTGAAGGAATATCAGCAAAAAAATCACCGTTGATTAAAGTCACACCTTCAGATTCTTTTTTGTCAAAATCATACAAATCCATGACGTGACACTGGATATGGGGATAGTGCGTTTTTATATCTTTTGCTAAAGCGCCAAGACCTCCACCTATATCAATAAATGAAGTAATGCCATCTAGAGGCATATTTTCAATAATTGGATCACTCTTTGACTCAGTTGCTTTTGACATAAAATCATCAAAAGTCACTTTGAAGTTTTTATTACTTTCATGACCCGCATAAGCGAAAAATGATTGATGATTGTGAATTTCAAACGCCGGTTTGTCGCTCATTTCATTCAGAGATGTGCTGTATTGTGACCATGCATTCCAAATGGCTGGGTTTAATTCGAGTTTTATGTGTAATGTCTCAAGGCTGTTTGGATCACTGAGAGTTGAGCATTCCTCAGTGAGATAAAATTTATCTTCTTTTTTTGTTAACACATTGAGTGTTTGCATGTAATTCAACAGCCTATGAAACCTATCCTCAGAAACATGACATAATTGAGCAAGGTGTTTCGCTGTTTTACCCTCTTGAGTGGTTAAATATAATGGTGCCTTACTTTCCACAAAGGCAAACAGTGCAGCAGACTTACGATAAGACACAGTCATTTCTGATAACATTATTTTCTCCCGCATATATAATTAATCAGAACTAAAATATATTCTTTTAATAAATCTTGCATTATCAAATTATGCCATAAGAGCAATAATTATTACCATGAAAAAACAGATTAAATATTATCAATCAGACTTTATGATTAGCTGTTAATTAAATAATTTTTCTTTGATTAATATCAATTAATTGCCATAAAATTTGATTTTATTATGCGATTAATAAAAAATGTAATGCAATGTAAAATAATACCCCTTGTGTTGAGTAGAGCGTGGTTCATAAAATAAAACACCCGAATTACGATGTAAGCAGTAAACCGCTATGAAAACTTCACAAGTAGTACCTCTTACCCAGTACCAAAAAGAAATTTATTATGAAACCCAACGTAATCCAGAAAGTAATCAATTTACTATAGCCATAGCACGGAAATTAAAAGAAAATATTAATTTTGAAAGGTATTTTCATGCAGTTAACAACACTATAAATTGCGATGTAACACGTCAAATACGTATCCTTGAACAGGATGGAGTGCTGAATCAGCAGATAAAAAACAGTGCTATTAATCAAGTAAAAATTATTGATGCTGAAGATAAGGATATTTCTGTTCTTTTCAAAGAATGGTCAGAACACATTTTTACTCTGAATGACAAATCATTACTTGAAGTTGTCTTACTGCGCAATTTGAAAAATAACCAGTCGGCTATTTTTATTCGCGCCCATCATATTGTTTGTGATGGCTGGGGAATAAATCAGTTAACAAAAAAAATCGCTAAATATTATCGGAATACTGATGATAATACTGAGTCATTATCCCTCAACACTGAAAAGTATATTTCATCGATCCTTGAACAAGAAAAAATTCTGTCACAGCCAGAAACCGAACAGCAAATAACACAACTGGCTGATCTTACACAACGTCATGAACCGGTTTTTTTTAATCGGAAAAAGAAAACGCATCAGTCTCATTTTATACAACATAGGCACCTATTAGCGCCCGCTAAAGTAGAGAAGATGCTTTCTCAGGGAATCAACCCTTATCAGGTTGTTATGGCTTCGGTGGCTATCTTGTTATCACGAGTACACAATAACACCCGATTAACCATTGGTATTCCATTTCTTAACCGTCGTATGAGTCAGCTTGATATTGCAGGGGAGTGGGCTAATACATTGCCACTGGCTGTTATGGTCAACGCACAGGATACGTTTATTGAACTGGCGGCGCGTATTAAAGCCGATATTTCAAATCTAAAAGCGTTTGAACATATTCCTCTTGGGCGTTTACTTAAATCTATAGGTGCCGGGAAACGTCAGTGTTTTGATGTCACTGTATCTTATAACTATTCACCCCTAACTGCGGCTTCCCGTGATCTCTATAACGACGAAGAGATTTATGCCGCAGCAACGGCCCATGAAGATGATGCTATTGCGATTCATGTTCATAGCTGTGGGAATAACAGGGAAGTTGCCATTGATATTACCGGGGCCGAGGATATTTTCGATGAAGATTACTCATTTGAAGCCTTTACTTCGTCTTTAGCACATATCATTGAACAGATGGTTGCATCGCCAGAGCAGACTATTGCTCATGTGAACCTCTCTTCAATCGAAGAAGTGGCACGACTTGTTCTTTTTGAACAAGGGCCGGTTACTGAATTCTCAAAACAAGAAACCTTATCAACGCTATTTGATACTCAGGTTGCATTAGATGGTGAAGCAATCGCTATCGCAAGTTCTGGCGGGAAACCAGCCCTGACTTATCTCCAATTCCAAAACCGTATAGATAATATGGTAGCCGTTTTACTGAAGGCTGGTGTGAGAAAAGGGGACATGGTTGCTATTTTGATGGATCGTAGTACAGATATGCTCACAGCGATTTTCGCGGTCTTGAAAGCCGGTGCGGCTTATTTGCCTGTAGATCCCAATTATCCGCAAGAGCGGGTTAACTATATGCTGAAGGACAGCCGTGTCACGGTCATCATTTCCGACCAGCTTAAACCGTCTTTGAGTGAGCAATCGTATGTTGTCATTGATGGAAGTCGCATTTCAATTCATGAGTATATAAAGCAGCCCAATTTATCTACCGCAGATTCGCTGGCTTATATGATTTATACCTCAGGTTCTACCGGGCAGCCTAAAGGTGTAATGATTAACCATAATTCAGCAGTAAACCGGATTGAGTGGATGCAGGAACGTTATCCACTCAATAGCACGGATGTGATATTACAAAAGACGCCTGTTTCATTTGATGTGTCTGTCTGGGAGTTATTCTGGTGGTCAATTTCCGGGGCATCTGTTCACTTATTACCTCCCGGTGCTCATAAAGATCCGCTGGAGATAATAAACGCGATAAGTGCACACAACGTAACAACATTGCACTTTGTTCCTTCTATGCTTCAGCCTTTCCTCGATATTCTGGAAGCTGAACCAGAGTTAGTGAATCAACTAACCAGCTTACGCCGCGTATTCACCAGCGGTGAAGCCTTGCCTCCGGCACGGGTTAATCAATTCCGTCAGATTTTTTCCGCTTTTGGTTTAAATGCACCGGCTTTGATCAATCTCTATGGCCCGACTGAGGCAACCGTAGATGTGTCATATTTTGAGTTTCTTCCCGAAAATAACAGTGTTATCAATCGGGTTCCTATTGGATTCCCGATCAACAATATTACACTGAGAATCGTGTCCCAGCATGGCACCCGGCAACCAATAGGTATTGCGGGTGAGTTGCAGATTAGCGGCATTGGGTTAGCCCGTGGTTACCACAATAAGACTGAATTAACAGACGAGAAATTCATTCTGGATGGAGGTGAACGCTGGTATCGCACAGGGGATTTAGCTAAATGGTTACCTGATGGCAGCATTGAATATTTGGGGCGAATTGATAATCAGGTAAAAATCAGGGGTAACCGTATTGAGCTGGGGGAAATACAAAATACGCTTGAGCGTATTCAGGGGATCAGCCGAGCGGAGGTTTTACCACAAGTAAACAGTAATGGTGATACTTACCTGTGTGCATATTATGTTATTAACCCGAATGTCATCAATAACCAGTATTTTACTCCTGAAAAACTGCGTGAAATGTTACTGGAATGCTTACCTGATTTCATGATCCCGCAGCAATTTATCTCCGTTTCTTATATTCCTCTTACTCCAAACGGTAAAGTTGATCGTCAGGCACTTATTACGCTGGTAAATAGCTCATTGGTAAAAACGGAGGTTTCGCCTAGCTATGATGATGCTCAGACTGAAACTGAACATCAATTGGCTGAAATATGGCAACGGGTATTAAAGATTGAGAAGCTCAGCGTGCAGGATAATTTTTACACATTAGGTGGTGATTCAATCCTGATGTTGAAAGTGCGTTCTGAGGCTGAAAAAGCAGGAATGAATGTCACGCTTTCTGAGTTATCACAATATTTGACGATAGTTGAGTTGAGCCAGCAAATTGATGCTGGCCGGAAAATTCAAAAACATGTTGAGCTATCTCCGTTTGCCTTGATTAAAGAAAAAGAGCGTGCAGCACTTTCACACTATGAAGATGCGTTTCCTGCCACTCAACTCCAGCTTGGTTTGATATATCACAGCCAGCAGAGCAAACATTCAGCCACTTATAAAGATGTTTTCCGCTATACGCTGAAAGGAAAGTGGGAGCCTGAAATTTTTCGCCAAAGTATATCAGCGATAATCCAGCGGCATCCTGTCCTGCGTTCCCACTTTAATCTGGCGGATTTCAGTGAACCATTACAAATTATCAACCACAATATCAGGCTTGATGATGTTGTAGAGATTCGTGATATCAGCTCACTGACACAGGATGATTCCGAAATAACGATCAAAGAGTGCATGGAAAAGGGACGTCGTCATAACTACCAGTTTGATTGTGCGCCATTGTATCGAATCAGCTTATTCAGAACGGCAGATACTATCGATATGGTATTCAGTTTTCATCATGCCATTCTGGATGGTGGCAGTGTGGCAAATTTGATACGTGAACTCTTTTCTCGTTACCAGCATGAGGGGATGTATTATTCAGAGGCAGATGTATTACCATCACCAGCTCTATATGTTCAGGATGAGATCCACGCATTACAGTGTCAGGAACACCAATTGTTCTGGAAAAACATGTTCAGAGGGCTGACCAGAACGCAATTACCTGCCTACCGGTTGTACGACAGTGAGTCAGAAGATCGGGTCTTCACTAAAAAAGCAATTATTCCCAAAGAAACTGAAGAAAAGCTGACGACGTTAGTCCAGCGTGAACGTGTTTCAGTTAAATCAGTATTCTTTGCCGCCCATTGTTTGACTGTGGCTAAAATTACGGCTCAGGATGAGATTGCAACCGGGTTAGTCACTCACGGCAGACCAGATGCACAGAATTCAGAGCAAACACTGGGTTTGTTTCTCAATACATTACCTGTCCGTTTTTCTGCGCAGAACAAAACATGGAAAGAGTGTATCCATGCTGTATTTAGCGCTGAACAGCGTCATGCTCCATATCGTAAATATCCGCTTAATGCTATCCGGCAAGTAGCAGGAGAAGGAGCGGAAATAAGTTCCGCGTTTAATTACATTCATTTTCATGTATTAAAAGACGTTTTTGACACTCCTGATTTATCTCTCATTGCATTTGATCCGTGGGAAGAGACTAACTTTGAATTACTGCTCAATGTCATGACCGATTTCAGTACCGGCCAACATTATCTGCGATGTGATTTTGATGGCAGGGTGTTCTCACAGATTCAGGCTGATACCTATATGGATATTTATATGTCCATATTGAACAGAATGGTCAGCCATCGTGATCAACCGGCAACGCTGAGCCAGCCGCTTACACAAAGCAACAAAGGCATATATTCTCAGGAATTTATCTCTGTACTGGCGATGATGGCCAAAAATGTACGGGAACAGCCGGATGCAATTGCAATCCGTCATCATGATCTGCAATGGAGTTACAGGAAACTCTGGTCGGAATCCGGGAAAATTGCTTCCGTGTTGATTGCTGGTGGCGTTGTGCAAAATACGCCTGTTGCCATTGCGCTTGAACGTTCTCCGATACTGGTTGCATCACTGATTGGCGTTATGAGAGCAGGCGGAGTTTGTCTTCCGTTGGATTTAAGCTATCCGGCTCAGCGTATTGAAGCCATGACGGAACAGGCTCAGCCAGCACTTGTCATTGTTGATGATAAATCCAGTCAGTTATTTAACGTGGCGGCAATTCCAACCGTCAGGGCTGACAAGTTGATACACAGGGATGTGCCTTTATCAGATACAGAGAAACCAGAGACAGAAATAGTGCCTGAACAACTGGCTTATTTACTGTTTACTTCCGGTTCAACGGGGAAACCCAAAGGTGTGGCAATGCCGCATCGTAGCCTGTCAAATATGATTATTTGGCAGAATGAAACCCAATCCGGTAAAAATATTGGTTCTACCTTACAGTATGCACCACTGAGTTTTGACGTTTCATTTCAGGAGATTTTCTCTACGCTGACTGCCGGTGGCGAGCTACATCTTATCAGTGAAGATGAACGACGCGATCCTTTGCAATTACTGCGTACTCTTGATAATTACCGGACAGAAAGAATTTATTTGCCTTATGTTGCGCTTCAGCAATTAGCTGAAACAGCCGTTGCACTGGAAACCTACCCGAAAAACCTGAAAGTTGTTATTTCATCAGGAGAACAACTTCGGGTGACTGATGATATTCGTTTGCTTATCGGTCAGATTAATAACGGTATTCTTGAGAACCAGTACGGTCCGACGGAAACCCATGTTATCACGGCATTTACCATGCAGGGTGATCCGGCAGTTTTTCCGGCGCTTCCTCCCATTGGTAAAAGCATCAGCAACGCAGATATCATCTTGCTTAATAGCCAGTTAGAAGAAGTCGCTATCGGTGAACAGGGGGAAATTTATGCCCGTGGTTTACCTGTTGCACAGGGCTATTACCGCCAGCCAGAATTAACCGCAGAACGCTTTATTGTCCTTAAAAGCAGCGAGGAGACACTCTATCGAACCGGTGATCTGGGTGTAAAACTCAGGGATGGCAATATCCTCAGCTTAGGCCGTAAAGATACTCAGGTTAAAGTACGTGGGTATCGTGTAGAACTGGCAGAAATAGAATTAGCGATATCGAGTACGCCCGGTGCTGATAAGGTTCTGCAAGACGTCGCTGTTGTCGTTCAGCAACATGGGGAAAATGATAGCCTGCTGGTGGCATTCTTGGTAGGAGAAAAGAATGAAGCCTTAACTGGGCGTATACAGCAACATTTGTCTGAAAAATTGCCTAAATACATGGTGCCTTCCCGAATAGAGTGGCTGAGTACTTTGCCTAAAACGCTAAGTGGTAAGCGTGATGATGCTGCATTACGTAGTATGAAGATTATGCAATACCATAACAACGCAGAAGATATTGCGCCACGAGACAATTATGAACAGGTTCTGTGTGATTTGGCCGCTGATTTGCTGAAAATTCCTGCTGTATCTGTTCACCAGAATCTGTTTGATATCGGGGCTACTTCATTAACTGCCATGAGAATGGTGGTCTTGATTGAAAAGCATTTCAGTACCAGTGTTCCTTTGTCTCTTTTTATCAGTTACCCGACGGTTGCCCAGTTAGCGGCACATATCAGGGAAGAGGGAGGGTATCCAAAATTCAGTCCGCTTGTCCCCATGCGAACGACAGGGCATAAACAGCCACTGTTTTTTGTCCATCCTATGGGGGGGAATGTGTTGTCCTATTTGCGGTTAGTGAAGTATTTCCCTGACGATCAGCCTTTCTATGCATTACAGGCGCATGGTGTAGACGCAGGATCTATACCGCTGAACAGCATACAAGAACAGGCTGCTAATTATCTGGAAGCGATACGTGAAATACAGCCACATGGCCCATATTCAATCGGAGGTTGGTCTTATGGTGGTTTTGTCGCATTCGAGATGGCCCGACAATTGAAAGAGCAGGGTGAAGATGTCACAGACCTTTTTATTTTAGATACGGTTGCTGTTAACGCATCGTCTCAGACAACAATAAATGAAGGCGCTTTGCTGCGATGGTTCTTTTGGGAATTATTGTGGCTGAACGAAGGCGCCACACTTCCGGAACAGACCTTACCGGAACAGATTACCTCTTTGCAGGAACAGTTTGAATATATCACCGAGCATGCTATCGCGACAGGTGCAATTCCTCAGGGTAGTTCCCGTGCAGTCATACAGCGGTTATTCGATGTGTATAAAGCTAACTGGAAAGCGGCTACAGATCATGTTGCTGATAAAGCGGATATCAATATGACTTTATTACATGCAACACGGCCGTTACCTGTCATTTTGCGCTCTATGCATGATGCGGTACGAAGTGAGTATCGTGATCCGAAAAATGGCTGGGAGAGCAAGACAAGCGGTTATATCAATGTCATTGATGTGCCCGGGGATCATCTGGAAATCATGGAAGAACCTTATGTACAGGAAGTGGCAAAGGTCATTCTTCAGGAAATGAAAAAATCGTCTACAAAACAAGTCATATCGGATTCGGAGAAAATATGTCCCGTCCATTGAAAGTTATTATAGCTGGTGCAGGTATTGGCGGATTAACGACGGCGGTTGTTTTACAGCGTCTTGGTTATGAGGTTGAAGTTTACGAACAAGCAACGACTTTACGAACGGCAGGCTCTGGCCTGTCTGTGATAACTAATGCTGTTGCGGCGCTATCCTCTATTGGAGTTAATCTGAAACTGGAAAACTTTGGTGCTCCGGTTAAGAATTTCGAAGTCAGGAACGTTAAGGATCAGCTTATACGCAGAATGCCTGTACCTGAAATCTCGTCTTCCAATGGATTTGATAGTGTCTGTTTATCACGTAAGGCACTACAGGAAGCTCTGTTGCAGCAGTTAGATCAGAGCATTATTCATGTCGATGCGAAAGTAGATAAAATTATCGAAAGTGATAATGCGGTTACTGTCCGTTTTGCTGACGGCAGAGAAACACAGGGTGATCTGTTGATTGGTGCTGATGGTATCCACTCTGTTGTCCGGGAATATCTACAGGGGAATCAGCCGCTCCGTGCTTCTGATTATATCTGCTGGCTGGCAATTACCCGTTATCAGCATCCGCAGATTACGCCCGGCTATGTTGTCCATTATTTGGGGCAGGGAAAACGAGTCGGTTTAATCGATATAGGCGGAGGGGAAGTTTATTGGTGGGGAACTGCAAACATGAGTAACGAGCAGGCCTGTCATTGGGAAGGGAGTAATCAGGATGTTCTGGCCTATTTTGAGGGTTGGCCGACAATTGTTTCCGACATTATTTCACAAACGCCATCGGAAGATATTATCTCCGTATCTGCGCAGGACAGGCCTTTTTCCCCGCTTTGGGGGAAAGGAAGAATTACTCTTTTAGGTGATGCCGCTCACCCTATGCTTACGACACTGGGCCAAGGTGCCGGGATGGCGATTGAAGATGCTGCTGTTCTGGGGCATATGTTGAAGCAGCAGCCAGATCCAGTTGCCGCTCTGCGTCAATACGAGAAAGTTCGTATCCCAAGAACCGAATTGTTTGTTGATGAATCAAAGATACAAAGCGATCTTGGACAGAAAGATGGTATTTTTGATTGTCAGCAGAGGGACTTATCTTTACAGTCTTTACCAGAAACGGCTCTCAGAGAAGACTTTGAAAGATTCTTACACTTTCCGGTGGGAGATCTTACTCTCCAGACCCTATAACGACTCTTTTGGTTAAAGCATTTTTGTCGTAAAAAATCTGCAACGGGCTGTGTTTAAAGTAAAATACAGCCCGTTATTATTCAACAATGATTGGCTCTGAGATCCCAAATTTTCATTATTTGTGTAATGGATGATTCAAGAACCTCCAGCGAAACGTCATCTCTGGCTAAAGTTGAAAATCCTAACAGAAGACCATTGAACATCGCCGCCATTGCTGAAGGATCACTTTCGCTTGCTAACTCACCGTTATCTATGGCGCGCTGTATACACGAAGCAAAACCTTTCCGCGTTTCTTCTCTGATATCTGCCAGCAGTTTTTGGATATGTTCATGCTCTGGTGAGCAAACACTAGCTGACAATACGAGCAAACAACCCGAGGGGTGATCGTATTCTGTTTGCATTCTCGCTGAGTGACGTAGTGCCATTTCAACCGCGTCTTTGGGAGGCATGTTCTGATCCCAAAGGCTTGCGGTTACCTGACCATATGTATCCAGATAACGGGTTACTACTTCTTTAAATAGTGCCTCTTTGGAGCCAAAGGCAGCATAGAAACTGGGAGCAGAAATGCCACCCATTCCAGCTTTTAGCTGACTCAGAGACGTTGATTCATAGCCGTGTTCCCAAAACAGAAACATCGCCTGATTGACCGCTACATCTCGATCAAAACGACGTGGACGCCCCATTTTAGCCATCATTATTTCCTCATTAAACTCTACTTAAATACTAATCGATATAAAAGTCCTTGACAAGGTAACCTTGTTATCTCTACTTTTATATCGATCGATACATATATTAAAAGGATCATTTAAATGCATGAAGACACCTCTGTATTATCAGTAACGACAACTGAGCGTCTTCCTATTTCCGGATTATTGGGGCTGGCAATGACAGGCTTTATTGCTATTTTGACGGAGACACTACCCGCAGGGTTACTACCTCAAATTAGCTTGGATTTTGGCGTTTCAGAAGCGTTAGCGGGTCAGTTAGTCACTCTTTATGCTCTAGGGTCATTATTAGCAGCAATTCCTCTTGTCGCCGCAGTACGCGGTTATCGGAGACGACCCGTTCTACTCTGCGCTATTGTTGGTTTTTTGATTTTTAATACGATTACTGCATTATCCTCAAATTATTTTCTGACGTTAACTGTACGTTTTCTGGCTGGAGTTGCAGCGGGTCTTGCGTGGGGGTTTTTAGCCGGTTATGCACGGCTGATGGTACCAGTTTCATTGCAGGGCCGGGCAATGGCCGTGGCAATGGTGGGAACACCAATTGCATTATCTCTGGGGGTTCCGGTCGGGACTTGGGCGGGTAATCTGGTTGGCTGGAAAGGAACCTTTGCGATTATATCTGGCCTGACACTAATACTGGCGATATGGGTCATACTTAAGGTACCTGATTTTCCTGGGCAAAGTGCAGAGCGGCGTGTTCCTGTTTACAGAGTTTTTACCACAGCTGGTGTTCGTCCGGTGTTGCTTGTCATTTTTTTCTGGATGTTGGCACATAACATTCTTTATACCTATATCTCACCTTTTCTTGTACCCGCCGGATTATCGGAACGTGTTGATTTCATTCTCCTGATATTTGGGATAGCAGCTTTACTGGGTATCTGGATCATCGGGTTATTGGTTGATAACTATCTGCGAATACTGGTGTTACTCAGCCTCAGCATATTCACCTTAACCGCTATTATGCTTGGTTTTGGTGGTAATATCCCTTCAGTCATTTATCTGGGAGTTGCTGTCTGGGGATTAACCTTTGGTGGTGCAGCGACATTACTGCAAACGGCTTCTGCTGACGCCGCAGGGGATGGTGCCGATATAGCGCAATCTATGGTTGTCACTGTATGGAATATTGCCATCGCTGGTGGCGGTATTCTGGGAGGAATTCTGCTGGAAACCCGTGGAGTATCTTCATTCCCCTGGGTGATCTGTCTATTGTTATTAGCTGGATTAACTTTAGTCTGGAAGTCTAAAAAATATGGTTTTCCCAGCAGCCGTAGGCTCCAATAATTTGAGGTTATTGGCGCAAAATAGAGTGTGTTTTTGGTACCTTCTTCATTATGAAGAAGGTACCTGAACAACATTCGTTAAGATCTGCTCCCCTGTTTTAAACGCAGATATTTTTGTATATGAGCATGGAAACATACAGTGATGATTACTCTGTGCCTGTGGCGCAATTCCCATCGATGTGCTCACCTGAAAAAGCTCGTTTAACAAAAATGGTAGAGTCGGGCAAAGAGCCTTTCATTGTGGCCGAGTGGCTCAAATCAGGATAGAGGTGCCACTCAATATGGCTGCCTCGTTTGCAGGCAGCAGTAACAAGCTTAATCTGTCCGGCTTTTGGTGAGTCTACATCCTGCCCGCCTGTTCCCCAGAAAATAGGAATGTCTGTTTTTATGGCGGGATAATACCTGACGCTCAGGATAGCTTGTATAAGTGGTGCTGGATCTTTCTTAAAACTATTTGCGCCGGTTAAGTTATCTGAAAATATCTGTTTTTCTATATCACGCAGACAGTGAGTCTGTGAAAGGCGAAAAGCCGGGATTGCTTTGTCACTCAGATAATCCTCAGGCGATAATGATGGTTTGACTAACGGTACAGTATTTACCGCTAATAAAAAGTAAGCAAGTGTATGCCTGACAGTATCGTCTCGTTTTACCATTTTCTTGATAGCGTCAGGCACACTGGTTCCCGTTGTTACAGCACCGACAATATCAAGATCAGGAGAGTAGCTTTTTGCGTATAAGGTAGCGGCAAATGTTGCTCCTCCGCCTTGCGATTGTCCAATGAGGATTGTTTTCTTTGATAGATGAAAATTGCCTTGCTGAACTGCGCGGATACTATCGAGCAGACTATAAGCTGTAGCCCGATAGTCAGAATATGGGTGCAATCCCGGCGTCCCCAATCCTTGGTAATCTGTAGAAACAATGGCGTATCCTTGTTTGAGCCAGTAGTTGAGGTAGCTAATATCACGTTTACTGCGGCCTGCAAACGATGGGGCACAAATATTTGCGATACCGACGGTACCATGTGCCCAGGCTAGCAATGGCCATCCCCCTTTTGGTGGTGTTCCTTTCGGTAAAAATAGCGCGCCAGAAACCGTAATTGGAGAGTGGTTATCGATCCCGTCGGTCGAACTATAGAGAATACGAATGTTTTGATCGGCATTTGACAGGCTTTGTGCAGAGTCTAATGGTTCGACACGAAGTAATTGACCGGCTTGTTCCGGTGTTTTCCCTGACCAATTATAAAATGTGGGTAGATTACGCTCTCCGGTGCTAATTGGAGTTCCGGCAAAGGCAAGCACAGGATTGATTGTTAATGCAAAAAATAACATGCTAATCAATCTATTACTGCACGATGATATTGTTGTCATAATTTTTCGTCCCCGATTTCTTCAAATATCACTCACCTTAGCAAACTCCACTTATCTGTAGATGAAATGCTTATCTGTTTAAATCACGTATCTGTGGATGGCAACGCAGGGGTTTTTGTCATTAACCTGAAATACCTTACATATGAATTGCAAGGTATTTCAGATTTGCTAAGAGGAGTTTTAGATATCCTGAAGTCGGAGTGATATTGTTAGAGTATTAACTGATAATCTCAATATCGTTTAAGTTACTATTTTGGATTGGCAATTTTCCATTAAAGAATTGAATAAGAATATCGGTCAGCACATCAGGCCGTTCTATCATAACAAGATGGTCTGATTTTTTTATTGTCGTAAATATAGAGTTAGGGAAAATAGAGGCACAACGTTTAATAATTTCTGGTGGAGTGATGATATCGTATTCACCCGTTATGAATAAAGTGGCTTTGTTAAAGCCGTTTGCTTTCTCATATTCTCGTTGGTTTAAAAGACGTTTTTGGAGATACTTATATCTTTCTGCATGATGGCGTGTTGATTCCAGTAATGTTTTCTTAACAAGTTTATATGTTGTTTCTCTGCCTAGTATGTCGACATCCGGATCAAGGCAAAGAATACTTGCAATGGTATTTTCTGTAAATTCTTCATAATTCCCTTCGGTCAGTGCCTTTAATGCTGTATCCAGCTTATCTTGAATATGAAGTGGCTGGGTGAGTGCAGTGCCAATAAATGCTGTTTTATTCACTCTTTCAGGCCATTTGTACGTAAACTCAAGCGCTGTAGCTCCGCCGTATGAAATACCGATGAGGTTTATTGTTTGTAAAGACAAGGTATCTAAAAGGTGTAGTGTGCATTCCGCCAGAAACTCAAAATTTTGATTAGGGGGAATATCGTCAGCAGAACCCGTCCCGGGAAGGTCAACAAAGATGAGAGGGCTGTCTTCTTTGAGGAGGTATTCTAGGTGAGGTAAGGAGTACATATCCTGAAAACCACCAACGATAATAAATGTGGGGACTACTTGGGGGTCACTGATGTCACCAATAACCCGAAAAGCATATTTTACTCCGTTCCATGTGATTTCCCTTCTGTCATGAGGCGGAATGCGAAAACTGGAATCAATAAAAGCAGAGAGTGATTGAACATTCCTGAATCTTAGAACATCGCTCCAGTCTATTTTCTTTCCTAGCTTATCCTCAATAAAGATTTGTATTTCAACTAAAGAAATAGAATCTGCGCCAAGACTGAAAAAATCATCATAAATATCCATTGATTCAACAAGTAGTACTTCACGACATATTTCCAGTACATCATGTTCAGTCTTATTTAACTTAGTTTTTTGCAATGACTCAGTCATATCTTCCTCCTATTGTCATCTAATCAATATTATATCCTATTTTTCATTCTGTGAAATATAGGAAGTAAAATGTAGCAACTTTAAAATAAATAATTTATTAATAGTATCCACTGGAACTAATGTTAGAATTTTTTATTTGATTAAAAATATCAATCTAAATAATATTTGATTGATATTGTCTCTATTAATTTTATTTTTCTTTTTGAAAAAGAAGATAGAAATAACTATATGTTTAATCGTCTAATCTGGCATTTTTTTATCTATATACGGTAAACTGATTCATTATTTTATATGAATAAAAAAAAGAGAGAGCTTCATGGAAAATTCCTTCCAGAAAGCACGCTGGCTACGAGATCTACAACGTTTTTTACCATTGAAAAGTCAGTTTATTTTATCTGGTAATGTCAGGGATCTTCAGGCATATGAAATTGCTCCAGAGGTTATGACTCCACTGGGGCTGGGACAAGTGTTACAAAATACACTGTTTGATATGGGCTATACCCATATCATGACATTTAATCCTCTTTCAGGATTTACGCTAATCAATCATTCATCCCAGTCTGAAGAGCAGGGAAAAGTATTATTACAACGCATGGGATTACCGATAAATACGAATAGTATTCCTGGTGGAATTGATTTACTAAATAGTGTACTAGAGAAATGGGTAGCATACCCAGACGAACCAATTGCATTATGCGTGGATTTTGCTTCCTGTCTGATTTCTCAGCGTGAAAATCTTGCCGCTATTGAACACCACTTATTTACCCGTGCCTTAGTTCTTTCTCATCAGGCAAAAGCCCGTCCGGCAGGCCTCCAGCGACAGCCATTTTTTAATACTATTTTCTGGGTAGTTGAAAAGGAGACTGATTTACCGGACTGGTTTCTGATTAACAATTCTCGAATACGCCATATTCCGGTCGCCAAACCTAATGGGCAAATGCGCCGAGCGCTGGCACCGACTTTATTACGTTCCTTACCGGATTTTGAACAAATATCGCATAATGAATATACCGTTTTATTAAGTGATTTTATTGATGAAACAGAAGGTCTGCTACTACTCGATTTAACTGCAATTATACAACTTGCCCGGCTTGAGAAAGTTCCGGTAACACGTATCAGCGATGCTGTCAGACGTTATAAAGTGGGTATTACAGAAGATCCATGGCAGAAGATTGATAAAAATAAAATCCGTAATGCATATGACATCATACAAAGGCGTGTAAAAGGTCAGCATCATGCAGTAACACATTTACTGGATATTATTAAGCGTGCAGTAACTGGTGTTGGTAGTAGCAAAAGTGGGCGCCCTCGTGGAGTATTGTTTCTTGCAGGCCCTACTGGTGTTGGTAAAACAGAGCTGGCAAAAACAGTCACTCAGTTATTGTTTGGTGATGAAAGTGCTTATATCCGCTTTGATATGTCTGAATTCAGTGCTGAACATGCCGATCAGCGCCTTATCGGGGCTCCTCCTGGTTATGTGGGATATAACTCAGGCGGTGAATTGACGAATGCGATTCGGGAAAAACCGTTCAGCGTTGTACTGTTTGACGAGATTGAAAAAGCACATCCACAATTAATGGATAAATTTTTACAGATTATTGATGATGGTGTTCTGACATCAGGCCGTGGTGATCGTGTCTATTTTTCTGAGTCATTAATTATCTTCACCTCAAACCTTGGCATTTATCGACTGAATAATGAAGGGGAACGGGTTGCTAACACCACTCCAGATGAACCGTTTGACACTGTACAACAAAATATAAAACGGGAAATCGAACGTCACTTCAAATTGGTACTAAATCGCCCAGAATTGCTCAATCGTATTGGTGAAAATATTATTGTTTTTGATTTTATCCGACCGGATGTGGCAGAGCAGATTTTTAACCAAATGGTCAGCAACATTCTGCGCGATCTGGAAAAACAAGGCTTGTTCATCACAATTGCGGATACCGTAATAACCATCCTTAAATCCCATTGTCTGGCAGATTTATCTAACGGCGGAAGAGGTATTCGTAATCAGCTTGAAATCCACCTTATCAATCCGTTATCAAGGGCGGTCTTTGACCTGAATGAATGTGCTAATAAATCTTTTTGTATCGAACAGATAGCATTAGGCGAAACAGGTGAAATAACAACAGTACAACTGATACCGGTTAAGGAATTAGTCTGATGGAGATTAGTTTATCGCGCCTGCATTTTCCTGTGACTTCTCTTGGTCCGGGAAAACGTATCGGGATTTGGACACAGGGATGTAGCATTCGTTGTAAGGGATGTATGTCTCCGGATACATGGAGACCTACACAACAACGCATAGCGATTAACACTCTGATGACACAGCTTACTCCTTGGCTGACAAAAGCAGATGGCATTACCATTTCCGGTGGTGAACCCTTTGATCAGCCAGAGGCACTTTATACGTTATTGAAATCGTTACGCCGTCACTTTTCTGGCGATATTCTGGTTTTCAGTGGCTACGAATACCGCATATTAAAAACAAGGTTACAGACTATGGTCGGCTTAATTGATGTGTTGGTTTCTGGGCCTTATCGGCAGGAAGCAACACAGGCTTTGCGTTTGCGTGGTAGTGACAATCAGGAATTGCATCTTTTAACGTCATTAGGCCGGCAGCTTTATCACTCTTATCATCTGCCATTAGAAAAGACAGATAAAGTTTTGGATCTCGCTTTGGATGCTCAAGGCCGGATATTTATTGCCGGCATTCCGGAAAAAGGAGATATGGAACGATTCAGGGATCTGCTTATCCAAGGGGATCATCAGGTAACACAGATTAAAAAATAGAATAACAACAGGTATGTTATGGTAATGATGCGTTTTTGCCCCCATTGTAAGACAGAGCGGCCCCTGACCGAAATTTTCTGTGAAGGATATATCAGTACACAGTCATGTGGATGGGACTTATCTGCTGAACCTATCCATAAATCAGGCTGGCGTCCACAATTACCAGAGTCAATATCCACTGATATAACAACAATACCTACAGAGGCAAGGCTTCAGGAGCAGGTTTACGTTTGTGTGAACGGTCATCCAATGGAAGAGGATGATCTTATTTGCCTGCAATGTGGTGGGGATGCAGCGGAATTCTCTGTGGAAGACAATGTTGATCAGGATACTCTTTTTTTATCAGCAGAAGCACTAATAGAATCAGCATTTACAGAACCAACATCAAATAACCTGATGTCCGTCGGAAACTGGCTAGTAGGTGAACGGATAAATAACAAGGGTAATTACCGTGAGCGCTATCATGTAACTCATCAGGACACTGGCAGACAGGGCGTTTTAACACTTTATCAGCAGGGAGAAGAACCAGACCTGTCTGTTTATGATGTGTACCGGATTTTACCAAACAGTCATGTTCCTGAGTTACTGGAAACCGGCCGTCAATACGACAGGTCATGGCATGTGACAGAATATATTCCCGGTGGTTCGCTGGAAGATTTTATTGCGCTGGGAAATGAATGGCAACAGGAAGAACTCCCTCAACTTATTCTGGAAATAGGGCAGGCGCTTAATGCCTTTTCGGAGCGTGGTTTACGTCATCGTAATCTTAAGCCTTCCCATCTAATGATCCGCCAGCGTTCGCCATTGGATATTGTCGTTATAGAGTTTGGTTCAGCCTGTTTGTCCGAGTTCGAGCTTGATATTGTTTCACCGTTGGATATCAGCCGATACAGTGCACCGGAAACCTTAGCTGGTGGAGTGTCTGCCGCTTCCGACTGGTGGAGTATGGGTATTATTCTACTCGAACAAATCACTCGTGGACGCTGTTTTGAGCAGGTTCATACTAATGCCTTTTTAATTCAAGTAATGGCACATGGGATCACTATTCCTGATGATCTGGATGAAAATATCCGTATTCTTTTGCTCGGATTATTAGCCCGCGATCGTACACAACGTTGGCAATGGCCTGAGGTGTCTGCATGGCTGGATGGTCGACCGATGGCTGCTCCTGCTGAGATAAATCAGCAACTACCGCAGCACGGACAACAAATTATTCTGGCCGGTCAGGAATATAATCAGCCTGCTCAATTTGCTCTCAAAGCGGCAGAGGCGGTGCAATGGAATGAGGCATTATCCCTATTATTACGCGGAGAACTCATTTCATGGCTTGCCGGAATGAGTCACTATGAATCAATTCATACGCAGCTGCGTCTTTTCCTTGATACTCAGGATATTGATGATAATTTCCGTCTGACGTTGACTTTAAAAGTACTAAATCCGGATATACCGTTTATTTACTGTGGTGAGATAATTACGCCTTCTTGGTTATTAGAACATGCAGATATTGGCTACAAATTAATTAATGACCCGCTGTCACAGTTGTTACGCCAAATTGAACCTGAACACTGGCTGGTACAACTTAACCATCGTCAACAACAGGTTTACAGTCAGGCAGAGAAGCTTGAAATCAACCTGAATGAAAATTCATTGAGAGTTTATCTGCTTATTACCTCTCATAGTCAGTTAATTACCCGTTGGCGGACACACTACCAGTTATTCCCCGATACACACCACAGTGGTTTACGAACCCTGATTGATCAGCAACACTTAAAGGATGAAGATCTTATTCTATTATTGAGTGCTGATATTGGTCAGTTTATTGCACGTCAGACATTACTGGATCAAGCCGCTAAACTTGCGAAGCGTTATCATATTAGTACGTTTGATCGTATACAGGCAGATGCGTTATTACAGTTACCCCGATTAACACTCCATCAGCAGGTAAAAGAACGAATCGGTGATTTTTGTCGTTGCGGGATTACGGACATTGACGATTGGACAGAGCAATTTTTATTGACCCAGCGTTTGTCACTTGAGCAATTTATTGTGATGTTGGCTGTTCCGGCAGAGCAATGGTTTGTGCCAGAAAAACAGCGTTACATTCAGCACGTCATGCAGTTTTTTACCCGGAAAATCACTGCAAGTACTCAACGGGGTAATTTGGTTCGTATGCGCCTGACCCCATCGGCAGGTCGGGTTGATATGACAGAACTGAATGGAGTTAAAAAAAGTGCTCTGGATTTGTTACAGCATCTAATTAACCGCCCTAAAAATACTATCGCAATCGATAGTCAAACTTTACTGCAAATGCCTAAAGTTAACGACAGGTTGCGGATATTGCAGATGAAAAGCGAGTTATACCATCGTGACACGGGTATAAACGGCATGTATCTGGGATTTCCTTTTCTACTTATTCATACTCGACCGTCACAAATGAAGCCCCGTATAGCACCGCTGTTTCTCTGGCCTGTTAATTTAGTCATGAATACCGGAATGCGCGGTATTGCCCGTTTACAGTTTGATAATGACCGCGGAGCAGTGAAACTCAATCCGGCATTAGCCAGCCTGAATGATATTCCGCCGATAAAAGAGTGGCAGACGATTTTAGAACAACTGATTGGATATGCGGGTTTGACTGTTGATGGGGTCATGGAGAAGCTCTCTACTATCATGCCGGTATCAGTAAAAGACTTATCAGCACTACCATCAGATGCGGAAATAGCGGAAAACAGTGCATCATTATGTTGCTCGGCTGTTTTGTTCCATGCATCGTTTATCGGACAAACTATAGGTGAAGATCTACAACAAATAGCCGGATTGCCTATTGATAACACAGCACTGGAAAAAGCACTGGGGCTGGTGGAGGCTGAAATATCAGAACCTTTTCCACTGAAAGCAGCAGAACGTTATTTTGTTAGTGCAACAGATCCCTCACAGGAAACAGTGATATCGGCAGCACGCCAGAACAAGGGGTTATTGGTTGAAGGACCGCCGGGTACGGGGAAAAGCCAGACCATCGTAAATTTGATTGCAGATACTATCGGTCAACAGAAAACGGCACTGGTGATTTGTCAGAAACCAGCAGCGTTGGAAGTCGTGTATAAACGTTTGATAGCCTGCGGCCTGATTAATCGTATTGTGCATGTGCGTCAAGCGCAGAAAGGGCGGGATGTAATTCAATCAGTACGTGAACAGATAGACTCTCTGTTTATGCTGAAGAAAACCGGCGATCAAATAATGAATTGGGAGTATAAACGTGACCTTATTGCTAAGCGTATAAATACACATGAAACTCAGTTAGATAACTATTACAACGGATTGTACCAGCATCATGAGACGGCAGGATGTTCTTATCGTCAATTGTTGGCATCTCTGATTACTTTGCGCGATAAGCATAATACAGCAGCAGTTTGTCTCGATTTACCGCAGATTTTACCAAAACTGCAGCTGTTCTTCCGTTCATCAGAGCCAATTGAAATAGCTAAGATCATTGATGATATCGTTCAGGCTGCTCCGCTCTGGCTGGCTGCAAATTATGAAAACAGTCCATTTTCACAATTATGTTATTTCTCTTCGGATGAGCTTAGCCTTCAGCAATTTAACCGGGTTTTAGCCGGGTTTATACAGGCCGAAACGGCACGTGAACAAACCCTGACACTACCTTATACACAGGTAACTATTGAGAAACTGACCGATCACCAGGCTGCCTTGGATGCCTGTAAAACAGCTTTCTCTTTGTTATCTACTCTGGAGTGGAAACAGTTTTCCCGTTGGTTGCCGTTATTTTGCGATGAAAAAGGACAGCGGTTACGTGGTCAGCAGATTATTAGTCAGTTGGAAGTTCTGATAGAACAGCTACAGCAGATAGATAACTCCTTGTGCGACCCTCGTTTCTTTAATCTTTTGGCACAAAGTGAAAGCCGGCTGCTGATGCAATTGTCACTGGCGCTAAAAGAGAAACAACTTACTTCATTCTGGTTGCACCTGAATCCGTTTTATTATAACCGTCAGCGCAAACTCAACTCATTTACTGCCACTCATGGGATCGAAAATAATCCGGCACCGCATAGCGCACTTCATCATTCCATTAAGGCTGAACAGGCTAGGCGCCTTATTCGTGATGAACTGAACCAGTTACATCTGCAACTTGAATTAGAAGCGCTTTCTGATTCTGATATCTTTTTATTACTTCAGCAGTCGATAAATACAACTGAAACTCTTCGCCAGATTGCTGAATTGGCGCAATTAGTGGTTAATTATCCGCAACCTGTTCATTTATTCGGTGCGATATGTGATCAAGAGCAGCTCGGTTTTTTACAGCAGGGTTCTGAGATTGAAGCCGCAATTACACGCGTTCAGGCAAAGGAAAAAAGTCGGAATGCACTTGGTTTGTTGGAACCATATCTGACCATTCAGACACAACAACGCTTTTCCAGCGCGATTGAACACCAAGCATCCATTAATCATTATCTTATTGCGTTACAGACTGGACTGCCGACATTAAAACCTTATCTGGAGTACAGTTTACTTTCTGCTGATTTCAGTGAAATTCACCGGGAGATTTTGGCTCTCTTACGCCCTTATGCTGATGCATTTTCTCAGTTCAGCGACACAGAACTCCGTCACACAATTGAGCAAACGCTTAAACACCACTATTACCTGGCCCTGAAAACATTATTTGAGAGCAGAACGCCGGCTTTATCTACTGAGCCAGATGTTCTGAATAACAACTCACAGCAGCTGGAAAAAGAATTAACGGAGCTTCAGACGTTAAACCGTGAATCACTCAATAAAGGATTAGAGTATCAGCAAATCAGCCCACGAAGCGTGTGGGAAGAAATTACCCGTTTAACCGGAAAACGAGCCAGAAGATTACGGGAGTTTATCGAAGAAGGAGAAGCACTTGGTTTGATGCATCTTCGCCCGATATGGCTGATGACTCCGGATATTGCCAGTCAGATTTTACCACTCAGACCCGGTTTTTTTGATACGGTTATTTACGATGAGGCATCACAAATGCCGATAGAGTATGCGTTACCAACGCTATATCGTAGTAAGCAAATGATAGTTAGTGGTGATGATAAACAGATGCCGCCTTCCAGTTTTTTTAGCGGATCGATAAATAATGATTTGGAAGACGGGGAAGAAAATGATTCCCCAGAGCAGCAACAGAAAAAGAGTGATAACGAATGGGATTATCGACAACTTGTCGAGTGTCCGGATTTATTGCATCTGGCACGCACAGTACTGCCGGTTTATACACTCGACATCCACTATCGTTCTGCTTACCGCGATTTAATTAATTTCTCCAACCATGCTTTTTATGAAAAACGCCTGAATATTCCGGCACAGCATTCAGAAACAGTACTCAGCAAGATAAAACCCCTGTCACTGGAGATGGTCAATGGAACATACCATAATCAGACCAATCCTGAAGAAGCAAAAGCCATCATAATACGTCTGTCTGAAATATGGCGGATACCATTTGAAAACCGACCGTCTGTCGGGATTGTCACCTTTAATCAAAAACAAGCCCAGTTAATACATCAGTTATTGATAGAACTGACTGAAACAGATACAAATTTTTGTCAGGCTTATATACAAGAAATGCAACGGCAGGAACAGGGTGAAGATATGGCTCTGTTTGTAAAAAATGTTGAAAACGTACAGGGCGATGAACGGGATGTGATTTTATTTTCCACGACATTCGGACGTAATAAACAAGGTACTTTTCGGCGTAATTTCGGTGTGTTAGGGCAAACAGGTGGTGAGCGCAGGCTCAATGTGGCGATTACCCGAGCCAGAAAACAAGTAGTTATTTTCTCATCGATGCCGCTGGATGAAATATCTGATTTGTTTGCAAGCTATCGCAAACCTGAAATTCCCCGGGATTTTTTGCAGGGATATTTAATGTTCTCCCGTAACCTGTCTATCGGACAAAATGAACAGAATCAGGCATTACTTAATAAAATGTGTCTTACTGATACAGGATTTAATGACCACAACCAGATGAGTGATGGCTTTGTGCAGTCCGTAATAGATTTTGTACAAAATCAAGGATGGCAGATAGCTAACGTGCAACAAGCCGGTGTGTTCTATTTTGATTGCATTATTGAAGATACACAAAGTGGAAAATATATCATTGGTCTGGAATGTGATATGCCGAATCACACGTTATTACAACAGGCAAGGGCGCGTGAAGTATGGCGTCCAACTGTATTAAAGAACGTTGTACCGGCCAGTTGCCGTATCTCTATTGTGGAATGGTTCCATCAACCGGATATAGCACAACAGAAATTGGTTACAGCAATTACACAGGCCTTCTCAGTCCAGCATATGAATAATTTATAAATAACGACAGGTATTGTTATGAGTTCATCTCTGCACAGAATAAAGGTAAGAAAACAACATTTTATTGCTTGTCAGCGTTCACATGCTCGATTAAAGAAATATTATCAACGCTTGCAGCAAATCAGTCGGTCACTTTCTCATATTGATGAGACACGAAATCAACCATTCTTTCTGGTATTTCAGGCATTAAATACGCGGATGGAAAAGGGGATTACTATGTCCCCCAATGAAATTGATACCCTGCAAAATAATATTGAGAAATTTACACAGGATATTCAAGGTGAGATAACTCTACTTGAGGCAGAATTGCTGGAAGAACAGGAGAGGGAAGTAAGGGCAAGTTATCATCGTAGTAAGAATCTGAAATTTGTAACTGACCTTCTTGACAATAAGTTACCGGACAGTCAACCATCATTAGATACGGCATTAATTCATTCATTGCAGAATGATGCAGAGTCAACGAGTGATTCACTTTATCAGGCACCAATAACGTTGTCTCCTCAGACAATAGCTCAGTTTGAGCAGATAGAAGCTATGATAATTAGGTTGGGTATTCTTGATAACCAGCAGGATCTCACACCATATCAGACCCAATATCAGAAGATTTTATTACTCAATGATAAAGCGCAAAGACAACTCAAAGCCGATTCCCTGATTTTTGAACTGGCAACCGAAATCAAACAGATACAACATTTGCAGAACCTTCGCGTTCAACTAGCTGTCACTATTGCTGAACTGGAAAGTCTGGAAGATGAAGAGGCGGTAATGATTGCTCGTGAAGCTGGCAATCTAGTACAGCAAGGTTCACTTGCTGAAATAACAAATCATCTTGCATCGGTAAATGACGCCATTACTCGGATAGAACAACGTATTACCGCAGCTGAACGTCGTAATGTTGTTCTGGCAGGGTTACGCGAGCTGGGGTATCAGATAAACGAAAATGAGGTTAATGCATGGTTGACTGATGGTCAGGTGGTTATCTCGCATCCGTTAACACCGGATTATGGTTTAGAGCTTGGTGCTGGTGGTGAAGAAAGTACTCGTTTTCAGGTCAGGACAGTCGCATTTTCAGAAGAAAGAGATACTACACGTGATAGGGATATTGATGCTATCTGGTGTCAGCAACACCATCAGCTACAAGAAAATCTGGCAAAAGCAGGTGCGGAACTGACCATTGATAGAGCATTACCTCCCGGTAGCGGGAAAATGAAAGTCAGAGAACCGCATAATGTTAGCCGGCAGCAGCGTGTAATGAACCATAGGAAGAAGACGAAGATGCATCAGAAGTAATAACTCATAAATGCAACACGTTACGTTAATCAACCTACCTTAAATAAACAGTAAAAGAGAATAGTAATGTAGCTATATTTCGGAGAAAAACGAGTGACAGATAATAATCCAAAGAAAGATTTTATAATCAGAAATATAAATGAAATTGAGCTGGATAATTTTGAACGTTCTCCATTGTATGCTTCTCATGGAGGTTCTCTCACAGAGGGGACTCAGGCTTCATTCAAATAAATACTTAGCAAAATCTGATGTAAATCTGATGTAAATGGGATGAAGAAATTCCGTGCCATGAATTTTATGGGCGAGAGTTTTGATTATTGGGAGAATGAGCCATAAAAAATCTGTAGTAGTAAGGTGATATATAATGAATTATCGCCATGGGGAATTGACTCACCATGGCGCATATATACACCTTACTTATCAATCGTGAAAGGTTACGCTTTCATTAACGGGAATGCGTTTCATACGAACATGGTGAGTAGGAGCGTTTGGGTCAGCATAACCAAATGAGATCCCGAACAAGAGTTGATATTGTTCTGAAACCCCAAGTATCTCTCTGACAGTATCAGCATGGAAACCAAGTAATGTTTGCGGAATTCCGGCATAACCTCTGGCTGCAAGCGATAAAAGGAATGTCTGAGCATACATACCTATATCTGATGCAACACGAACATTATCACCAAATTACGGCATAAATAGAAAAGCAGCATGAGGTGCGCCAAAAAATCTGAAGTTACGTAAATATGCTTCGTGTCGTTTAGTACTATCTTCACGTGCCACTCCCAGGGCTTCATAATACATTCTGGCCTGTTCCTGACTCCGGGTAAAATAGTCTCCATAGAAATCAGCATAATCAAAACTAAAATCAGGCTTAGCAAGGCCTTCCATATCTTTTTGGATCATAGCCTGCTCCAGAGTATCTTTTTCCTTACCTGATGCAATATGGACATGCCATGGCTGAGTATTACAGTTGGACGGCGAATATTGGGCATCTGACAGAACTTGATATATCTGCTCTTCTGTTAGCGGGGTTGGTAAAAATGAACGGGGAGAAAAACGATTGCGAACAGTTTCATCAAATGCTAGTGTTGTTGTACTCATCTAATTCCTCTTCTAGAACAGCCATTGCATTTCAAATTTTGAAAAACGCATCTTAAACATGCTAACCATTCAAAAAAACCATATTTTGCATAGATGAAAGATCTGACTCAAATAAATGCCCGTACGATGCAAATATTCCTTGCTGTCATTAGTGAGGGATGTTTTTCAGAGGTAGCCAGACAATAAGGTCTTTCGCCTTCTTCAGTTTCGAGAACGATACAGTTATTGGAGCATTCCCTTGGGATTCAGCTCTTTTACCGCAATACACGCGCTGTGATTGCGACGGATGAAGGGCGACTTTATGCGGATGCCTTCAGAAATATTCTTCGGCAGTTAGATGATACTAAAACGCTAATAGGTGAAAGGCGGCAGGCTCCGGGAGGGCACTTCCGACTTAATGCCCCGATATCCTTCGGGTTACGCCATCTTTCTCCATGGATTAGTGAACTTAGTCAACGTTATCCGGCACTGACTATTGAATTAAATCTGACAGATACTTTTGTTGATCCACTTGCTGACTCTACAGATTTATTATATAGAATATCTTCTATGAAAGATTCAGGGTTTCATGGAAGATTTATTTCTGATCAAACTTACTATCTGGTTGCCAGCCCGGAATATATCGAGAAATATGGAGCGCCAGCAACACTTGAGGATTTGAGTAAACATCGTCTTTTGGCCTACAAAGGTGTTATGGGTACGCAACGTTGGCTATTCACGCGTGGAGAGGAAAGGGTACAAATGCCCCCCGAAACTCGAATAGTTTCAGATAACGCTGAACTATTAACGCGAGCGGCTGAAGATGGTGCAGGAATTATTCTATTTCCTGACTGGCAGATAGGGGAGTTAATGAAACAAAAAAAGCTGGTGGAGATAAAAATAGATTTTGATGTTTCAACGGTGGCCTCTGAGAAATCCATATATATGCTGTATCCGGGAGGAAAATACCCATCTTTAAATACAAGAGCTGTTATCGATTTCTTTCTCGATAAATTTGGAACACCTCCATATTGGAAGTACACGCCTGTTTGATGAATGTATTTATGAAATTTTAACTTTGGAAAACGTATGAGCTGGTATTGTCAGAATCAATTTGAAGTACGTCTGGAATGGGGATTACACGCCGCTGAAAATCTGGCGCAATATGTTGATTGTGTCGTTATTGTTGATGTTATGTCGTTCTCAACCTGTGTCAGTATAGCAAACGACAATAATGCTTATGTTTATCCTTACTCGTGGAAAGATGAGACAGCTATTCAGTATGCGAGAAATTTAGGGGCACTTTCTGCCAGTTTCAACAGAAAATGTGCTGACAGTCAATTCAGCCTTTCACCAGTTTCTCTTCAGGCAATTCCTGAAGGTACTAAATTGGTTTTACCATCACCTAATGGTTCATCAATTTCATTCAAAGCAAAAGATTATGGTGTGACGGTTTTTAGTGGTTGCTTCAGGAACATAACTGCGTGTGCAAGAGCTTGTGAGGGTTTTAAGCGTATTCTCGTTATCCCGAGCGGAGAGCGTTGGCCTGATGGGAGTATCCGTTTTTCTATTGAAGACTATGTTGCTGCTGGTGGAATTATTGCGTCTCTTGGTGATCGTAAATTATCTCCTGAAGCATACGCTGCCGTTGCTGTCTATAAACAACAGCAGCATGGTTTAGCATCACTTTATAACTGTTCATCTGCACTTGAGCTGAAGGAAAGAGGGTTTGAAACTGATGTTAATCTATGCCTTGAGATTGATGTGAGTGTAAATGCTAATCGTCTTTATGATAATTTTTATATGGCCGTATAAGTAATCCATATATTGAATGACGTTAAAAATCAAAAAAATGGCTTAGAAAATGATATGTGACCAGTGTAGTAATAATTGCATACATGGGTTCGATCCATTTCCATTTTTTATTAAGAATTTTCAGAAGGACACACCAAAATACTAGTATCACAAAATAAGTCATAGAAAATGCCATAATTTAATTCCATAACAGAAGATGTATGTTGTTTTTATTCATTAATTTTTCTATCAAAACAAGGAGAGAATCGAGCCTTTATGGGCATTCGCTCCTTAATTCTTGCCATATTAACGCTAATATCTTCCTCAGTTACCTGATAATCGTTCCATAAATGGTGATAAACACTGACACCCTCTGGCCATATATTTACGACGGAAAAGCCTCGATTCAAACATTCCTGGTGTATAGCTTCATATCTTTTCTTCAAAAAGAACAGCTTATCTCTAAAAAAAATCACATGTCCTTTTCCTAGTAGGTATTTTTCCGATGTACTCAAGGTCACATTACCTTTCCTCCTAACTATCTCATTGGGAATTCTGGTTAACTCTCTATGTTCGGCAAGCAAGTGTTGATCACACAATTCACTTGGCTGGATAAGATTTATTCTGGTCATAATTTTTAATCACAAAATCGCTAAATGTTATTTTTTAAATTAGATAGGGTTTGGGAGGTAAAAGCTTTCTGTAGCCGTAGGTCTTAAACGCCTTACTATCTCACCGAGAGAGCACCTTTAAAAGACTTTGGCATGATGCAGAAATGTGGATTTTTGAAGTAGATCTCAAAAATGGCTCATAAGGCATGGAAGGGGACTGATACCGGAAACCGACGCGTAAATATTGACAGTTCGCTTGCCACCGAAGCATCACAGTTCCTTCCCCTATATTATTTCCTATGCCTTGTATGGCTATTAATCTGAAAAAGGAAAATACTCGTATGTATGATATTCATGTTGTTCTCAGTAATACTCCCGGTGCTCTTGCTTTGCTCGGTTCTTTGCTTGGTAAAAATGGCGTTAGCCTGGAGGGTGGTGGGGTTTTTACGATTGGCAATGAAAGCCACGCACATTTTTTAGTTGAAGATGGAGATCTGGCCCGTCAGGTTCTGATAGCTGCTGATTTAGATGTACGTGATGTAGTTAAGCCTTTAATCAGAAAACTAAATCAGGAACGGTCTGGTGAACTGGGTGAAGTAGCTGATGCTATTGCACGAGCCGGTGTTAATATAATTGCCCAATACAGTGACCACAATAACCGCTTAATTCTTCTTACTGAGAATAACGAACTTGCTGCAAATGCCACCATTAAATGGGATGTTTTCCAGGAATGAAAAATAAAAGCCATTAAGCCATATAAACGAATAAACCGACTAAACTGTAAAACATTCAATTCATCGTGGATTTGGTTGAATAAAAAGGCTTTATCATTCCGAAAAATTTTACAAAGTGGAGTATATGATGGCTGAACAGCAGCTTGAATTTGATGAAGTGATTGAAACGCTGCCATTGCACAGTTGGTCGGAAAACGTACCTCATTCAGTACAGCAGAATGCACTTACTTCTCTGGAACTGGGTAAGGTCCTCTATCTGCCAGAACTGAGTTTCTCTTTGATGCCAGAAGAACAGAAGCTGCTCAGAGAAGACGCGGTCAAAGCAGGGCGTAAGAATATCAGCTACCGCCCGGATGAACATAAAATAGCAGGAGTAGCGTTGCAGTCTGATGAAGAACTGGTGCATGTGCTGATGCAACGTTATTATGAACACTGTCAGCAATTGATTGAGCATCTGCTGCCAATATATACAGAAGTACTGCATACACCAGTCAATTCGCTGCGGGTTCATCCGGTAACCACATGGAAAACAGGTAACTCCTGGCGTAAAGACGATAGCCGGTTACATGTAGATGCATTTCCTTCCAGACCGATTCAGGGCCAGCGTATTCTTCGCATATTTACTAACATTAACCCAGCTGGCGAACCTAGGGTATGGCGAGTTGGTGATAAATTCCCTCAGATAGCCGATCAATTCCTTCCTGCGACCCGTAGTTATTCCCGTATTAATAGCTGGTTACAGCACAAACTGGGGATAACCAAAAGTCGCCGTACCCATTATGATCATCTGATGCTCGGGCTGCATGATGCGATGAAAGCCAACCAGCAATATCAGCAGCAGGGTGCTCAGTTAGAAGTTCAATTTCCTGCTGGTAGTACCTGGATTTGTTACTCAGATCAAACTCCCCATGCCGCGATGTCAGGGCAATTTATGCTGGAGCAGACTTATCTATTGCCAATATCTAAAATGGCTTCGCCAGAAAATTCGCCACTAAAAGTGTTGGAAAATAAACTCGATAAAGCGCTGCTGTAAATAATTTAGCCGGGCTAGATATTGAGCGTTTTTTTGTTAAAGTCCGGTCATTACTCATAATTAATACTCAATTTACATATATGGAGTAAGGCATTATATTAAATTGGTGAGCTTAAATAGGGTGTCACCAATTTATAAAAAAATGACACTATTATTCGAGTAATAACCAGTGATGAACCTGTTTAAGTATCGCATTTATCATATCAGGTTCTTTAATAGCTAACAGGATTGCAATGACAATTCCCACCATAACACCTGCTAAAAACCACATTATCTTGTACTTACATTCTCCTTTTTGTTTATACTGCCTGTCATGCCATTTTTTTCGGCCTCGGAATTCTTTAGGGTTGTAGTAGTAGTCTTTTTTAGCTGAATTTGTCATAGAGTCTTTAAACTCCCCCGTATTATTGCCCGTTATTTGTTCAGTTTTGTAATGAAATTGAATCAGACTAGCTGTAAATTTTTACTGTCCGACCATGATGTTTTTCTTTGTTAAGTGGAATGCATTTTCCTATAAAAGCAGTGTCAGACATTAATGTATTTTTTGATGGTTTTGCAACTGTGCGTTGATTAAGTAAAAATTTAGGGATTGAAAAGACGTAATAAATGAAGGGGAGGTTGGGGTTGTCTACTAACTGTTGAGAATTAGGAGGAAGTGCCAGAGTCTACACCGGTTTGCTTAAAAAGATGTAGGTTTAGATACGCCACAGTTTCGTGTGTGTAATGGGATAAAATAAGGCCGGAAAATCCGACCTTACTAATACTCGTAATCTTATTGATCTGCTGCTGGGCCACAGCCGCCAATGATCTTGGAGATAGATACTGCTGGATGCAGCAGGTAATCATAGCTACAATTATTTTTTTTATTTTCCACACGACCAGTACATGCAGTCAATGTTGCCAAAACAGTCCCTACTAATACAATTTTAATTAATTTTTCCATAATATTTAATAACACCTTGTCTTTTTTAGTTCCTATGAAAATTAAGCTAAATTAAATCATTAGCTTAATTAGGTTATATTAAGCCCATAATAATTTCAAGTATTATTGTCATCATCAATGGATGGTTTAGCATATTAAAAATATGAAATTAGGGGTTAATAAGAAAAGTTAGCCTATAAAAATAACACTATTTAGTTAAGAGTGTTTAGAGAGAACAGGGAGGTGGGCTTTCGATATACGGACAATCTGACTATACCGCTTAATTATTCTTCTCGATATCTGATTTTTTTGATAATAGTATGTAATTACATATCATAAAACTTCATTATGAATACCCTATAATTCCATAATAAAATTTATATTCACTATATTTATTTCGAATTGCACAAAATTATAAGCTAAAATAAATTAATTGAATTACATCTCTTACTTAAAGTAAATATCCAGCACATCCCGTGTAAGGTGCATTTCTGGTTCAGTGACCGGTGTATCATAGCTAAAAGGAAATAAGATATGCGTATTCGTTGTTCAGCGCGTCTGCTGATCATTAGCCCGTCTAATCGAGTATTATTGTTTAATTTTGTACATAATGAAGATGCATTAGCCGGTCGGTCATATTGGGCTACGCCCGGAGGAGGTGTTAAAAAAGGAGAGTCTTTTGAGCAAGCTGCGATTAGAGAACTTCGTGAAGAAACAGGTATCCGAAAAGATAATGTTGGACAATGTGTTGCTCAAAGAACATTTGAAATGATTCTCCCTAGTGGAGAGACTGTTTTAGCAAAAGAACATTTTTATATCGTCCAGTTTGATAAAGAAGATATCAACACCACTGAATGGACTGAAAATGAAAAATCAGTTATTAAACACCATCATTGGTGGAGTATTGATCAGCTTACCAATACAGTGGAAACTGTTTATCCAAATGATATAACAGAAATATTTTTTACTGCGGTAAAAAATAATATTCTTCAGGAGTCATGACAGGACTACTCAGGACTACTAAATATTTTTTCCAAATATCCTCGCGTCGTTTCAAAGTATCTAAACGTAGATTCCGATTTTATAAATCGGAATTGATAACGAGGTTGCTGGATTTTTGGTACGCATTGTTTATGCGGGATTTAGTTATGAGTGCCCGAACGGTTTCTTTTAAGAGATATAAAGAATGCAGACTAAGCCCAGATCGTCTTCAGCGATACAGGTTCTCATAATCTATATTATGTTAAATTAAAATCATATTCATAATCCAAGCATCATAAAGTAATCCTACTCTGCATTTTTTATTGATGAATTGGTGCACATTACACATTATATGTATCAGGGTTCCCTCCCTACTCTTCTCTGAAAATACGAGGGATTCAGATAAAACAATTAACCCTCAAAACATATCAACGACTAAAGCTTTGTAGCAGAGAATTAGAAACATCCAATGTCATGATTCATTCAGTAAATAGCGCTTATAATCTTCAAGATCACCCTCAAAGTCTCTTACATCCCCATTACCGACTAACCAGAATTCATCACATACTGAGCGTAACAGTGCTCTGTCATGACTCACAAGTAGCACTGTTCCGTCATACTGATTAAGAGCTAGCGACAGAGCCTCTCGAGTTATTAAATCAAGATGGTTTGTCGGTTCGTCAAGGAGCAGGAGGTTTGGTTTTTTCCAGACGATCATTGCTAGAACAAGACGCGCTTTTTCTCCGCCACTCATTGTACCCACGGGCCGTGTAATCACGTTTCCGCTGAAATTAAATGTGCCCAAATAGTTTCGTAACTCCTGCTCTCGGCTTGAAGAAATATGAGTAATAGAAAGCCGAATCATATGCTGTAAAGGAGAATCTTCAGGCTGTAAGACATCAAGTTCATGTTGCGCGAAATATCCAATGCTCAGCCCTCTCCCTTCAGTTACAGAACCGGATAATGGCGGAATTGTCCCTGCTATCGTTTTTATAAAAGTCGATTTACCCTGTCCGTTCGCCCCCAAAATACCAACCCTTTGTCCTGCAAGGATAGTACGGTTTATTCCACTTAGGATCAGCACAGACTTCTGATCACTAGCTCCAGCGTGTGGACTATAGCCAAAGTCAAGATCACGTAACACCAGCATCGGGTTAGGAAGACTAGCTGGCTCACTGAACAGCAAAGTAAATTCACTGTCCGCGATTACAGCAGACACTTTTTCCATTCGTTCGAGTGCTTTGATTCTGCTTTGGGCCTGCCTGGCTTTAGTGGCTTTATAACGAAACCGGTTTATATATTTCTGCAGGTGGCTGACCTGCCCCTGTTGTTTGGTGTAGGCAGCATGCTGTAATTCTAGCTGCTGTGCTCTTAGCGTCTCGAATAAACTATAATTTCCGCTATAGCGGATCAGCTGATTGTGCTCCAGATGAACGGTAACATTCGTTATGTTGTCCAGAAACTCACGATCATGACTGATAACTATGATTGTGCCTGTGTGAATACTTAACCATGATTCAAGCCATGATAAGGCATCAAGATCTAAGTGGTTTGTCGGTTCATCCAGAAGCATCAGATCAGAAGGACACATCAGGGTACGCGCTAGTTGCAGACGCATACGCCATCCTCCTGAAAACAGATTTACTGGCGTATTCATTTCTTCTGGTCTGAAGCCAAGTCCCATCAGAATCGACTGTGCTCGTGGCGCAGCATCGTAGTCACCCGCATCGGATAAATCACAATATGCCTGAGCCATAGCCATGCCGTCGTCCTGTTCTGTCGCTTGTATGAGGCGAACTCGGGCCGCCATCAGCTCTGTGTCACCGGCAATAACAAAATCGGTAGCACTTTCAGTAGATTCAGGCATGTTTTGATCAACTTGAGTTATTCGACAATATTTTGGTAGATCAACATCTCCGTTTTCTTCATTCATTCTGCCAGAGATCAAAGCAAATAAAGTAGATTTACCTACACCGTTTCTGCCGACCAAACCAACCTTCTCACCCTGATTTATTTTCAGGTTTGCTTTATTCAGAAGAACTTTGCTGCCGTGCTGTAGCATGATGTTTTTTAGATTAATCATATAATTGATTCTCTTAACGTTTCTTATTTGTACCAGTGGCCTGTTGCTCTCATATCAAACAAGGTGATGTGCGATCTATACCACTTCAATAATGCAACACAAACTCAAATGAATCAATATTGATTCATTTGAGTTTGTGTTAATACTGCGCCATTATTTTGGTCGGAACATCAGCGAAGCAAGCTTTGATCTGCAAGAAATTATTTGCATTCTCACTAATGAAATAGACGAAAGTAGAGTATTTAAGAGTGCATTGGAGTCAATTCTGATTTAAATGATTTATATATGAATCTTTTTAATTCAAAACAATATGATTACAATATGTTCATTTGATAAATGGACTAAGTAAGCACGAAAGGCGTCCCTAACATGGCAAATATGATTACAAAAGATGAAAAATTTATGGTGTCGCTAGCAATAGCGCTTGTTGATCATCCTAGGGCGACACTCAAGGAACTGGCTGAAGCGATGGGTATTAGTAAGGCGACTCTGTATCGCTTTTGTAAAACCCGTGAATTGCTTATCCAAAATCTGACAACCCACAGCGTGAAAGTTATGAACAAAGCCATCTATGGTGCACAACTGCAAGAACTACCCGTAGATATAGCTTTGAGAAAATTGATTGAAAACTACTATGAACACCGTGAAATATTATCATTCATGATATTTTATTGGGAAAATCTTCAGATCGAACAGGTGGTAGAGGATGAATGGAGCAACAATCTCGACAGTTTTTTCTTGCGTGGGCAAAAAGAAGGGATATACCGTCTCGACATCAGCTCAGCTGAGTATACCGAGATTTTCACCTCTATCATTCGTGGACTGGTGTATGCCGAACGCAGGGGTCGCGTGGGACGGGCTGGTTTAGTAGCCCTGACAGAAAAAGCCTTTCTCAACGGCGCAAAAGTTTAGAGCTCTTTGTTAAAGGCTGAAAATTAATATTTTTTATTATTTTCTTAATCAGCAGTATCACTTCAATAACACAAATATAAAAATTGAGATGCGGATAGGCAATTAACATGGTTTGTCATCCACCTCAAAAACTCTGAGGTTGTCGAGCACAGCCTCTGAGATACGTAACGCTTCTTCTTTGATCCGTACGGTAAGTAGAGCCACATTTGTGAAATCCGGTGACTCAACAAGTACCGTCTCTAATACACTGTACTGAGGCATTTCGGTGCGTTCTGCATTCCACGAACTATTCTTCAGAGTGCTCCAGTATGCTTTCTGAATAGTTGCGTTTTTCCCCATCAACCATAGTTCGAAGCGTAAAGCTTTATGATTCAGAACAATGCCAAAGCGTAGTTTTCGCTCCCGCAGATAGTCGTCAAAGAACGAAAAATACGTAAAGTCCAGATATCCGGGCGAGACATTTCCGAAAGAAAATTTATCAGCAAGATTATTTGTTAAATACGCTTTTAAATGCATCATGTACCGCAATAGATAATGATATGCTTTTTGGATATCCCCTTGTTCAAGCTGGGCTTTGTACACAGAGATACATTTATCGACATCTTGTATATTACTGATTATGTCAGTCGCAGAAAATGTGTAGAGCATTTGTTGTTTGTTATCGTCAGTCATGATTTATTCCATAGTTTTTACTTGGTACAGAATAGGCAGTTACTTGAACAATTCAGTTGGCAGATAGCCGGGATAGCCTTTAATTAGTTTAGATATTCTTAGCCTGATGTCTAATGATGGGTAGAAACAAGCTATATAGTTGTTTTACTGCTCTACCCTGCATTTTTTATTTGCATACATAATGTTGAAACTGCTTGGCAATAGTTTGTTGAGCTAATGTATTTACTCTTCTGATTGTTCTATCTATGATTCCATATTAATTCATTAGCTTATGATTTATTTATCAATGGAGCTTTCATAATTCATATCATTCTTGCACCAACCAATCTTGGGTTAAGCCCCCTATGGGAAGGACACATTCCCGGGACATGGCGGGCTCCGCAAGTATTGATGGAACACGGATTAGAGAAAAAACTGCGAGCTAATACTATCAGTAAATTAATGTCTCCAGTATATTCACTTGAAGCTCAAATTGGGACACGTATACGCAATGGTTATGGTATTCGTGACTTTAATTTACAGTTGGCGGAAGAAGTGGCTAAGGTACAAGAGAGTGGCAATTTTCCACTAGTTATTGGTGGTGACTGCTCAATCCTATTAGGCGCATTGGCTGGTTCTCGTCGTACAGGGCCTATTTCACTCATCCACATTGATGGACACAGTGATTATCGCCATCCAGACAACTACGATACAAATCAAATGCTAGGTGCAGTGGCGGGGATGGATTTGGCTTTGGCAACAGGTCGCGGTGAGGCGCTATTAACAGATTGGCCAGATATAGAAAGCCCATTAGTGCCAGAGCAGCAGGTACTCCAGTTAGGCGAGCGAGAGAACCGAGATGCCGATTTCGCTTGGCCTGATATTAACCAAACGGCTATTTCACAGATTGATGTATTCACAGCAAATTCAATAGGCGAAAAAGGTATCCTCAACAAAATTGAGCAAATGTTAGGTGCTCAACCGACATGGCGTTTTTGGGTACATTTAGATGTTGATGTTCTTGACCAAAGCATCATGCCTGCGGTTGATTCACCCGGGAGCCCTGGCATTGAACTGAGTTGGTTAAAAAATATCGGCGCACAATTAATTAATAACCCACTATGTTGTGGCATGACTGTTTCAGTTTTCGATCCTGATTTAGATCCCGATGGTTATTATGCAGAGCTGATTATTGAAATTCTAGAAGAAATGTTTCTGCGCTGTACATCCCCTTCCCTCTGACAATTATATTTTAGGGACTGCTTTTTTATTAGGATATCAAGTCTATTTGATATCCTATAAGTAGCATATAACCTTATTTGCGAATAAAATTATCGATAATCAAACCAATCGCTTCTTCGCTACGTCCGTGTAAAATAGCTTTTGCAGTATATAACCCCATTCCAACTACGCTATTTAATTCTACATTTGGTGGCATCACCAATTCATTGGGCGAAGTATGTACATCTAACACTGCTGGGCCATCATGATTTAGAAAGCGAATAACTGCTTCTTCTAATTTCTCCGGTGATTCAATTGATTCACCAAAGATCCCTAATGATGTCGCAAGCTTGCTAAAATCAGGGTTATCTAAGTTAGTATAGTTATTAAGAAGCCCTTCTACTTTCTGCTCCAGTTCTACGAAGTTGAGTGATTTATTGTTAATCACCACCACCTTCACAGCGAGTTTTTCTTGTGTCATTGTCAGTAAATCCCCCAATAACATCGTTAAACCACCATCACCAGAAATAGAGATAATCTGACGTTTAGGGAAGGCTTTCTTTAGCCCTAGTGCCTGAGGCATTGCGTTCGCCATTGTGCCATGTTTTAAGCTGGTTAATGTTCTTCTCTGACCATTAGTATTAATATAACGCAATAACCACACCACCGGAGAACCACCATCTGCCGTAAAAATAGCATCTGCATCTGCATGTTTATCCAACAACTGAACTAAATATTGAGGATGAATAATTTTTGATTTTGCGCCCTTATCCAGCCAATTTATTTTTTCCAATGTCTTTTTATGGAATTCGACAGATTTGCGCAAAAAACCATCATCGGTTTTCTTTTCAAGAAGTGGAAGTAACTCTAACAAAGTTTCTTTAACACCACCATTAATCCCTAAATGAACAGAATGGCGTTTCCCTATGTTAGCTAAATTAATATCAACCTGTATGATAGTCGCCTTTTTGGGGAAAAATTGAGGCCAGGCAAAATCAGTACCCAACAAGAGTAAAACATTGCAATTTTTTAGCATAGTAAAACCAGACTCCATACCAAGCATGCCTGTCATTCCCACATTATAGGGATTATCATATTCAATGAAATCTTTTACGCGAGAAGTATGTGCAATTGGAGCTTGTAGTTTTTCAGCAAGCTGAAGCAGTTCATCTCTTGCATCTTTACTTCCTATCCCTGCATAAATGCCGATTTTGTTACCTTTATTTAATAAATCAGCCAGTGATTTAATATCTTCTAAGGCAGGAATCACTTGTGGTGGATGATAATTAACAGTAATTTTTGATGTATATTCAATCTCTGTTTTACTAATATTGACAGGTAATATAATAACAGCCACCCCTTTTTGACTCAGAGCAGCACTAATTGCATTCTTTGTAATTTCAATCGCTTTTTCTGGGTTGCTAATTTCTTCACAAAACACAGAGCACTCACTATAAACTTTTTTAAAATCTACATACTGAGGAAAAGAACTATCATTCACATCTGTTGCTAACTGGCTTGCGATTAGTATTACTGGCGCTCCGTTCCGATGAGATTCATACAACCCGTTGATGAAATGTAAGCTTCCCGGTCCACAAGAACCAGCACATGCACTAATCTGCCCAGAAATGAATGATTCAGCGCCTGCTGCAAAGCCACCAACTTCCTCGTGACGAACATGGATCCATTCCATATCACTGGCATGAATAGCATCTGTTACATAATTAAGAGTATCGCCAACAATACCATAGCAATGTTTCACACCGGAATTTTGAAGGATATCAACGATAACACTAGCAATATTTTTTTTCATAAAAGTAACCTAGCAATCATATAAATAGTAGATAAAAATGTTAACCACCCTTTTATATTAGTTGTTAACCCCATAAAAACCATGAAAATAAAATTCCGTGAAAATAAAGTGGCATTCAACAATGATTTTAACAAGATATTACTACAAATAGATTTACTTTGTTTTTCTTTCTAAAAAAGACACTTCTCTATGATGACATTATTCCTATTTTTAATTAAATGAAAATTCAATTAAAATTAACACTGATGTGCTTTAATTCACATAATTGTGTGTAAATATAATTTAACAGGTATTTTTCTTTTATATGAAAGGTTCCACCTACTCTTGGCAGGTGGTTATTAAGTGGCAATTATCAAAAATATAAAAGGTCTACGTGATAATTCTTTTAATAATAGTCCGTGCCTTTTCCTTTTTATCTGGAGGCAGTTACGTTTATTTTCAGGATTTTTTTTGCTGCAATAGCCATTTATCCAGTTCATTGGCGAATCGCTGACGATCTCGTTGGTTTAGCGTAGCTGGTCCCCCTGTCTGAATTCCACTTGCTCTCATCGTATCCATAAAATCCCGCATAGTCAGGCGCTCACGTATTGTCGCATCACTATAACGCTCCCCGCGCGGATTAAGTGCGATAGCCCCCTTTTCCATCACTTCAGCAGCAAGAGGAATATCCGCTGTAATCACCAGGTCACCACTTTCTGAACGACGAACAATTTCATTGTCAGCGACGTCAAACCCAGCAGGAACTTGTAAAGTACGTAGAAAAGCAGATGCAGGAACGCTTAATCGTTGATTGGCGACGAATGTAACCTGTATTTTTTCACGTTCTGCCGCACGATATAATACTTCCTTTATCACCTTAGGACATGCGTCGGCATCTACCCATATAGGCATAACAGATTCCTCTCAATTTCATCTTTTTTCAATTCAAAATATTCCGACTATTTTCAAATAATCAAACCTTTTAGTGGGATTATATTAACCTTAAACAGGGCTTTCGTCTCCCATTGCTTTTTTGATTTAATTTTGTACAGGTGATAAACTTGCCCTTTTCCTCCATCCCACACTGAATAGCCTGTATATCCACATTTTTATCTACTACCTTATCCACAGATAATGTGGACAAAAAGCACTTAGTGATAGCTTTTACACAATCTCGCGGGTAAGAGAGGGCTTAAAATCTGTAATGGAAGCATTACTATATGACGATAAAACTCAGCATAAAATGTGCTATACAGTTCATCTTTCAAGTTGCCTCTTTGTTGGCTGCGATTGCTTACCCAGTCACATCGTTATCTATGTTTCCAGAGATGAACTTCTTTCGCAGCGACGCACCTTGAAATTTATTGTGTGTATATACCCATCGTCATTGAAGATGCTTGATTTTTCATTCCTATCAGATCAAAATCGCGCCCATGAAAATTACCCTGACAGATGCCCAAAAAGAAGCGCTTGAATTAATCCAGGCTGGATTTACTGACTCATTTAGTATGGTGGAGCTTTGGCAATTTAATACATCCGATAAGAATATACTGAAAAACAAAAGGCTGGCTCTGTGCTTTCGTTTTGGAATGTTTCCTACTGGTGAAAACATTCTTGTGAACGTTCTAACAAAAGAAGTGTATCGTAGATTTTAAACGCGTTAAGTGGTTTTATTTCCATTTTTTGACGAAGATATTATTTAACCACATATCTTCTTAAGCAGGGATGTGGTTAATTACTTTTTGGTTCGATAGGTACACCATTCCTGATATTTTACCCATAATACCATTACCACCAAAATAATAGAAAAAACAGGAACAGATAAAGTGAGCTCTTTAAAAATAAATTTACCTATATTGATTCCTGATATATCCCAGGACAAAAATAGTGCTATCGGGCATACAAAGAGACCTGAGATAAAACTAATAACGATCAGACGAGAAAGCTTTTTTATGTTTTCTTTCTGCTCAGTGATGTTCAATCTTTTTTGATAGCGCCAGTATATTATGGCAATGTACAGCAACCCTAAGCATGAACTGAGATGTTGCAGTATCTTATAGACGCCGACTCCCGGCCCGTTAGTAATAGATTGGAAAAGATGAAATTGCAATAACGGAATTTCTTTGACAAAAAAACCTGTTTCATGAGTGAATGAATCCCATATAATGTGGGTGACGGCTCCTAAAAATAACGAAAAAACAAAAATAAACAAACCCTTATAACCCGAATGTTTATTCGGAGATAGGGATGTTGGGAAAAGGCTGGATAAAGAAGGCGATAATAGATGTACAATTAAAAATATCAATAAACATAAAGGTAAAGCAGTATAGAACCATCCGAATAAATCATGCGCAGTTGTTGCAATATCATATAATCCAACAGAATAAAAAAGGTCGGGAGACAAACTACCAGTAATTAGCGCTGGTAAATGTAATAACTTACCTCCCGGAAGATTTTTCAAAGGGAAAACAGCTGCGGGGTGTGAAAATGTCCATGGCATGATAGGTGTTCCTGAGAAAAATAAAAGTTTATGGGAGTTAAATATTGTTTAATGAATATTATCATTACTTTTAATCATTAACAATTAAAGAGCTGACTCATATCTTTCAATATTTTGAGTCAGCTCAGTTTGTTTTATGAGCATTTCAATTAATTGCTATATTCATAAAAATGAGAGGAACTTTCAATTAGCAGCATTTTCTATTGTAATTTTTACGTGAACATTATTTCCATGATCTCCTCCTTCGCGGGATATCTTGTATGAAGCAGAAGATGAATTGATTTCATAGGAATTGGATAAAATCCATAAATACGGAATATCCCAATGAATAGTAAAAGTAGAACTATTATCTCTGAATTTGTACTCTACTATTCCCTCTGTACCAGTGAGAAACCCATTAGATTCTGAGCGAAAATAACCAGAACTATTGGAGAAAATATTGTATGGTGGCTCATGTGCCCACTGACCATGAAACAACTCCATTGATGATATTCTGAGAGTTTTATTTGTTTTGTTATAAATGGTAATGTCTGCTGATCTTGCAGAAGGATCTGCATGTGTAGAAAAAACAGAAAAACTAAATATCGATAATAAAAAAATTAATATCCTAAATGACATTCTTTTCATAATAATTAACTCCTTTAATGTTTTTTAAAACATTGGCGTTAGCTAGCTAGAGAAAATCATCTCTATTATTATAAGTGGAAGATTGTTGTATTTTATTGATTTAAATATTAATGAAGCTGGATGTTACGATTACACCATCAATTTAAAGATTAAAAAATGATTTTTAAAATGATGATATGGGTGAATTCAACATTTATAGTGTAACTTTACCCCCTCCACACACTGTTAATTATAGCATGGATGGGTAAAAGTATAATTTTTTCTATTAAAAATTAGGAAATCTATCTTTTTTAAAGAAATTAATTTGTTGTTCTCCTCTAAAAAACACAAAAAATAAAAGAGATGTTATTTATGTTCTCTCCTTTATCTTTTTCTATAGGCAGTACTTCTTTACATCATGAATTTTAAATTACGTAGCTAATCAGAATTACCATTCCGTGCGTCTTTGAATCTCAAATCCCCAGATTGACACTAAAGTGGGAAAGTCGCAATACTGCTACATTGATTGAGCAATATCCTCTTATCCCTACAAAAAAATTGATGGAGTTTTCTTTTATGGCTATCTCGCTGGAAAATAAAGTCGCTGCTATCACAGGCGCAGCATCAGGTATCGGTCTTGAATGTGCACGTACACTTATTAAGGCCGGTGCCAAAGTGGTTCTTATTGATCGTGCCGAAGAGCGTCTGATGCGACTCGTTTCTGAACTCGGTGAAAATGCCATCCCGCTGGTTATTGATCTTATGAAGCCAGAACAGGTTGACGGCATACTTAATGAGATACTGAAAAAAGCTGGGCGTCTTGATATTTTCCATGCTAATGCAGGTGCATATATTGGTGGGCCTGTTGCTGAAGGTGACCCCGATGTTTGGGATAAGGTTCTCAACCTGAACATTAATGCCGCATTTCGTAGTGTACGTGCTGTGTTACCCCATTTTATTGAGCAAAAATCTGGCGATGTATTATTTACGAGTTCTATTTCTGGTGTGGTTCCGGTGGTCTGGGAGCCTATTTACACCGCTTCTAAATTTGCAGTTCAGGCATTTGTTCACTCTACCCGTCGTCAGGTGGCTGAGCATGGCGTGCGTGTTGGTGCCGTACTTCCGGGGCCTGTAGTCACCGCCCTATTGGATGACTGGCCTAAAGCGAAAATGAAAGAAGCACTGGCAAATGGTAGCCTGATGCAACCTATTGAAGTGGCGGAAGCTGTGCTATTTATGCTAACTCGCCCGAGAAATGTCACTATCCGTGATTTGGTTATTTTGCCAAACAGTGTAGATCTCTAGCCACGTAGCAAGGATAAGCATGAACATTAATCTAGAAAATAGACCGGACTGCGGCAAAGTGGTCATTGGTGTTGATGTCGGTACGGGCAGTGCCCGTGCCGGTATTTTTGATATGAGTGGTAACATGCTGTCATCAGCTAAACGAAATATCACGCTTTATCGTGACAACACCCATTTTGTCGAGCAGTCCAGCCGTGAAATCTGGGATGCCGTCTGTTATTGCATTAGGGAAGTCATGTCACACTCTGGCTGTGTCCCACGACAAGTTGCTGGTATTGGTTTTGATGCTACCTGCTCACTGGTTGTTCTGGGAAAAGATCAGGAGCCAATTTCCGTCAGCCAGAGTAAGGATCCGAATCGTAATATTATTGTCTGGATGGATCACAGGGCAACAGTACAGGCAGAGCATATCAATGCGTTAGATCACTCTGTTCTCAACTATGTCGGCGGTAAAATCTCTCCGGAGATGGAAACACCCAAAATTCTCTGGCTGAAAGAAAATCACCGAGAATCATTTGATAGCGCATGGCAATTTTTTGATCTGGCAGATTTCCTGACCTGGAAATCCACCAGCTCCCTTTCCCGCTCTACTTGTACTGTCACCTGCAAATGGACTTACCTTGCACATGAAAAGCGCTGGAATGCGGATTATTTCCGGAAAATTGGTCTGTCTGAACTGGCAGATGAAAATTTTTATCGTATTGGACAGAGCATTGTTGAACCGGGTACGCCTTGTGGTCAGGGTCTGACAGAAAGTGCCGCAAAACAGATGGGATTATTGGCAGGGACACCTGTTGCCGCAGGAATGATTGATGCGCATGCAGGAGGCATCGGGACAGTTGGTATCAATGGTGATGCAACACGTAGCATGGCTTATGTATTCGGCACCTCTTCCTGTACGATGACGACAACTCTGGAGCCGGTATTTATACCCGGTGTCTGGGGGCCATACTTTTCTGCAATGGTACCCGGAATGTGGCTCAGCGAAGGTGGACAAAGTGCAGCCGGGGCCGCCATTGATCAACTATTGTCTTTGCACCCTGCCGCAATAGCAGCCAAAGCGATGGCAAAAGAAAAACACAAATCTTTGCCGGTTTTTTTAGCCGATAGGATTCTGGAAACAACACAATCAGCTTCTCAAGCTGTAGAACTGGCAACAGGCATACATGTTGTTCCGGAGTTTCTGGGAAACAGAGCACCTTTTGCTGATCCTCATGCACGTGCTGTCATAGCTGGATTAGGGATGGAGGATAGCCTCGATAATCTCCTTTCGCTTTATATTGCCGGTATATGTGGTATTGGTTACGGGCTAAGACAAATAATCGAAGCACAAGCAAAATCAGGCGCTACAATTAACAATATTGTTATCAGCGGAGGTGCTGGTCAGCATTCTTTAGTCCGCCAGCTCATTGCAGATACCTGTGGTGTAACAGTCATTGCAACGCAGGCAAGTGAACCGGTTTTACTTGGCTCCGCCATTTTTGGGGCAGTTGCCGGAGGTATATGTGAAAGTGTTAGTGAGGCGATGTCGCGTTTCTCTAACATTGATCGTACATACGAACCGAACGAATCCCATCGGGAACATCATAATATTCGCTTTAAATCATTTCAGAGCCTCCAGCAATGCGCCAGAGAGCTTAAAGGTTAGTTACGTAACTACGAATAATCCGTACTGACTGACTTACAACCGCCCCGCTTTTCCTTCTGGGGCGGTCGAAAAATATTGACTCTTATTGTGCGCTCATCAGTTCGACAACCGTAATATTCAGGAGATGAGTCCCCGGATTAATGTCTTTATGAGGCTCTAAACCTTGTTTTTTATCCAGATAAACAGGAATGCCTTTTTTCAAAATAATTTTGTCAATTCTACCGCTTTCATAAACCACATCAAGTTCACCATCCCGGTCAGAAACGATGACTCGTGGATGTTGATGGGAATGAAATGGGAGTTCTCCCTTCGGGCAAATGTGTGATGCTTTCACTTTGGCATTTTTGTTTTCAAAATAAAAAGTTGAATGTGTTGAACAGGCTAATGCTAAGGTTGAAGACATGCAAAAAATGGAAATGGCGTAAATCAATGTTCTCATTGTATTCTCCCGGATTATATGTCGAAAAAGTATCATTCACGAGCTTGGAGTCTAACGATGTAAAAAATGTGATATTGATATTACCGATTGATTTTACTGCAAAGAAGACTAATTAGAGACATACCTATAACGAAGAAAAATCATTTGTTCGGAAAGTCTTTTACACAATGGATTAATTGAAAGAGTGAGTTTGTCAGATTTGGACATTTTAGATGTGAAATAAAACACTGTGGTTATAACATGTTCAAGCCCGAAAACAAAACTAATCTACGTTGGAATAATGGTTTTATGTTTAATCAAAAACCACTGTAAAAACCACCAGCATAATTATCTATTCTGAATTATCGGCACACGTTATTTCGTATCTTCCACTTACTAATGAACACATATATGATGCAAAATGCCGTTTTTACCCTTTTCACTCTTTTGCCCTGTCTGAAGTATTTCCTAGAGTTAAAAAACACTGTAGCCTAGCTATTTATTAACAATGGTGTAACAAAAATCATTTCAGGGCGTGTCATGTTTTCCAAATCAAACATATCAACCAGTGTGTTACTGATATCTTCTTTGCTTTTGACTATAGGGCGTGGAGCAACAATTCCGTTTATGGCCATCTATCTGTCCCGTCAGTATCAGATGCCTGTTAATCAGGTCGGGTTTGCGATAAGCATTGCTTTGACTATAGGTATACTCTTTAGTCTTGGGTTTGGAATTCTGGCCGACAAATTTGATAAAAAAAACTACATGCTGTTAGCTATTATCGCATTTATCTGTGGTTTTATTGCGATCCCTTTGGTTAATCATGCAGGTTTAGTTGTCGCTTTTCTCTCTCTAATAAATTGTGCCTATACAATATTTGCGACAGTACTGAAAGGTTATTTTGCCGATACCTTGTCGGCGTCAACGAAAGCGAAAATTTTTTCGCTGAACTATACCTTTGTTAATATAGGCTGGACTATCGGTCCACCAATCGGTACATGGCTTTTGATGTACAGTGCCAATTTTCCGTTTTGGTTAGCCGCATTTTCTGCTGCTTTCCCTATCGTCTTTATCCAGCGCTATGTTCAACGAGTCAGAACTGCAGGAAATAATCAAAATCCAGCCACAAAGTGGGATCCCGCAGTGATGCTACGAGATCGCGCACTGATATGGTTTATTCTTTCAACTTTTCTTGGCTCACTGGTATTCGGCTCTTTTAACGTCTGGATCTCACAATATGTCCTGACCATTGCTGATAGCACCTCAGCTGAAGCCGTTATCGGTGTTGTATTACCAATTAATGCTGCGGTGGTAGTGACTTTACAGTATGCGGTGGGTAGGCGTATTCGTCCGGAAAATCTGAAAAAACTGATGACATTAGGTAGTGTCTTTTTCTTTATAGGCATAGCGGTATTTATGTTCGCGGACAAAAACCTTTACCTTTGGGGGATTGCAGCCGTTATTTTCACACTAGGCGAACTAATTTATGCGCCGGGTGAGTATATGCTGATTGATAATATTGCACCGGAAGGCATGAAATCGAGTTATTTTTCAGCTCAGACGCTGGGGTTTCTTGGCGGCGCATTTAGCCCGATGTTAAGCGGTATTGTACTCACCGAATTCCCACCTCATTTGTTATTTATCATCCATATGGGACTTGTCGTTCTTGCATGGTTAAGTATGCTTAAGGGAATGAGTATCAAGCCATTGAGTGCTGTTCAGCCACGTCAATCATAATTATATCGGTGAGCCGTAACAATGAAAGAGAATAGAATTGTTATTGTTGGTGCAGGTTTTGTCGGTGCAACACTGGCATGGTATTTGTCTAAGCACTATTTATCTAGTGGCGACAAAGGAAAAATTATCCTTATTGATAAAGGCCTGTTAGGTAACGGTGTAACTAAACAGTCCTTCGCATGGCTAAATGTTTCTTATGGCAGGCCCGGCGCTGACCGTAAACTCAGGCAACAAGCACTGAATGAGTGGCATAAGCTGGATCAACAGACAAACGGAAAATTAAATGTGAATTGGTCTGGTGCTATCAGTTGGCAAGAAACTGAATATGCAACCCGTCAATTTATTGATGATCATAATAAATCGGGCTTTAAGATTACAGCTCTGACAAAAGATGAACTTCTGATGCTAGAACCGCAACTTTCTTCCTATCCCGATATTGCAGCTTTTGCAAAGGAAGAAGGTGCGGTCGATCCTATTCACGCAACGCAATTTCTTTTGCAGGAAGCCATAAACAACGGGGTGACTTACCTGCCAGAAACAGAAGTCACCTCCATTAACCATAATGGAAAACAGATCACTGGTGTGACAACGTCACAGGAAACCATCCATGCTGAACAGGTAGTGCTAACAGCGGGTGTCGGTACTATTTCTCTGATGGAAACACTGGGAGAAACCGCTTACCTGTATTCCTCCCCTTCTATCATTGTGCAATATCAGCATCAGGCTAACATTCCTTTTGTACGTCATATTATTTCAACCCCCGATTTAGAAGTGCGCCCGGTATTAGGAACAAGGCTGCTTGCAGCAGAAGATTATATAAGTGATCAACCGGAGCATAGTGCTATGTGTATTGCTCAGAAAGCCCTAACTCTCATAAAGGAGTCTTTTATAGGAAGTGATAGCTTATGTTTAGAACAGGCTTCCGTTGGTATACGTCCAATGCCAGATGATGGAATGCCGATCGTTGGAAAAGTGGCTGATTATCAAGGGTTATATATGATCAGTATGCATACAGCAATTACACTTGCACCATTGATATGTCGGCTTGCACAAGAAGAGATTATAAATGGAACTGAACAGGCGGAATTAAAACCCTTCCGGATTGCCCGTTTTGTTCCTGAAAACAAGGGTGCAACCAAAAAGTAACGTTGATTATAATTTGTTGTTCTTAAGCCATGAACAATAATATTTAGTGTTCTTACCCAAATATAGCTTAAACATAAAAGTGAGCTACGGTCTATCCCAAGGGGGTGGTTGCCATTGTTCAACTAAAAACTCGACAAAAGCACTTACTCTAAGAGGCACTGGAGAGCGTAATGTGCGTACCACATGTATAGGTTTTTCTGGTTCAAACCATTCAGGCAGGACATGTATTAATACTCCGCTACGTAATTCATCAGCAACGTCCCATATTTCGCGTAATGAGATACCCAGCCCTGCTCTACTCCAAGCGCGCAGGGCACTGCCATTATCGCTGCGCAGGTTTCCATTGACTTTCACATTCTCAATTTTTACGTCTTGTCCACAATGTCTTAGTATCCAGTGGTTTTGGCGTAATCCAGGGTAAGTAAACAGCAAACACTGATGCTGGCACAATTCTTCTGGATGTACAGGTGAACCATGTTGATTTAGGTAGCTTGGTGAAGCAACCAAAATACGGCGACTATCGGTCAATCGACGAATAATGAGTTGGGAGTCGTTCAAATGACCAATGCGTATAGCTAAGTCTATATCATTTGAATAAATATCGACGATTTGATCGCTTAAGCGTAAATCGAATTTTAATCCAGGATGGCATTCCTGAAAGATGGCAATCAGTGGAGCAATATAGCGAGAACCAAGTGACACAGGAGCGGTGATACGAAGCATTCCAGATAACGTTTCTGTTCCTTGTTGAGCAATTTCCACTACATTATCAAGCTGTTCTAGTGCTGAACGCACTCGTTTCACTATAGCGCACCCTTCATCAGTGATACGTAATTGGCGTGTGGTACGATCAAATAAACGAGTACTGAGTGCTCGTTCTAGTCGTGCGATTTGCTTACTTACAGTCGCTGGTGCTAAATCTAGTGCACGAGCCGCAGCCGAGAATCCATTGCAATCCACCACTTTCAGCAAAACAACCAAGTCATCAAGATTTCGTATCTTCATATATTCCATATCGCCACAAGTATTTTAACGAATTGATTCTTTATTGGAATAAACAGTGTACCTATGATGGCGGTTAATTTTCAATATCCCGCCTTAGCAGGTGCTATTAAGGAATGATTCTTATGCCAGTAATTATTTACATGTTTACACTTTGTTCCTTTTCCATAGGATTTACTGAATTTGTTACTATCGGATTGGTTTCAGCCATCTCGGATGATCTTCATATTAAAATAACATCAGTAGGGCTGGCAGTAACTGCCTATGCTCTTGGTGTTGTTATTGGTGCTCCAATTCTTACCGCGTTGGCTAATAAGTGGAGTAGGAAAAAGTTGTTAATAACAGCAATGTGTACTTTTGTCATTGCTAATCTTATTGCAGGAATATCATATAATTTACCCTTATTATTAACCGGGCGTTTATTATCAGGATTTGCTCATGGCGTTTTTATTGCTGTCGCGGCTGGTGTAGCCATTAGATTAGTTCCGGAAAATAAGTCTGGAGCAGCTATTTCACTTGTATTTGGAGGAGCTACCATAGCAATGGCGTTTGGAGTCCCTTTTGGGACTTGGTTGGGAAATATTTTTCATTGGAAAATTATTTTTTTAATGCTGAGTTTTTTGGGGCTAATTGGCACAATGGGCTTAATAAAATTAATGCCGCCTGAGAAACAAAAATCTGTTAATGTAACTAAAAGTCTATCTAAAGATTTAGTTGTGATCATCAACCCTCGGTTACTAGGTACAGCATTAATCCCAATGGTTTCATATACCGGCATTTTTACATTATATACTTTTATATCTCCTGTTCTTCGTGACATTACAAATATAAATGCGACAATGGCCAGCCTGCTTCTTTTTACATTTGGCATTGGTGCGGCTATCGGTAACTACATTGGTGGGGTATTAACAGATAAGCTAGGAAATAATAAGGCTTCTTTAACTATGTTATTGGGATGCGTAATGGCACTTTTACTCATCGGGTTATTTTCAACAAATGTCATTATAATTTCAATATTAATCACTTTACTTGGAGTAACAACTTTCGGTGCCATTTCACCATTGCAATCAAGAATAATTGATATAGCTAAAATATATACTCCAGATTCAATTGATACAGCATCTGGAATGAATATTGCCGCATTTAACACAGGAGTAGTGTGTGGTTCTTTATTTGGGGGGTTAACAGTTAATTATTTAGGTTTAACAAGCCTATCATGGGTAGGAACAATAATAACATTTATATCTGTTGTTATTTTAATTGCCCAAATGAAATTAAGTGGGGTTAATCGGGAATTTAATTTCTCTGATTAATATTTATGGTAATTGAAAATAACTAAAGGTAAGTAGACTTTCTGGTCTGTTTTACCTTTATTTCAGGTTTAACTTGGGTTTTCTAAGGAGTAGGCTACCCTACTTCTTAGAAAGCATCAGGCCTTTTGGAAAAAGCACTATTAATTGAGTGAAAACTTGGATAATAAAGTTTATGGATAATTTTAACGACTACGAAAAACTTTATGGGCATTTGCAAACACTTTCTCTTGCCTTTTTTACTCGAACTCGAACCGGCGAAATTCAATCAAGTATCGCCAGTGACATTGGCGGACTTCAATCTGTCGTCAGCAATACAGTGACCGAAATCATCCGTAATGCCACCATTACCGTAACCACCGCCATCGCAATGCTATTGCTGGACTGGCGACTCGCCCTGTTCTCCTTTGCTGTTTTGCCGCCATCACTCTGGCTAAGCCACAAAGTCGGCCTTATACGTGAACGCCTGACGCATCAACAACAAGATGGTCATGCAGATATGTCAGCTATCGTACAAGAAACCCTATCAGCGCCGGGCATTATCCTGTCGCGTACTTTGGCACGCAGTTTTTTTCTGATCCAGCGTTTTGAAAAAGCATCGTCCAAAACCTTACATTTAGAAGTGCGTGCACATACTGCCGGTGAGTGGTCATGGTCGGTGATTGAACTCCTACTCGGTGCGATGCCAGCGATGACATTACTATTGGGCGGTTTGCTGATTGGACAAGGTGTGCCAGTTACCATCGGTACGCTTGTAGCCTTGATCGCACTACAGGAACAATTGTTATGGCCCTTAGAGAATTTGTTGGAAAATTCGGTCAAACTGCGCACGACACGGGCACTATTTACACGTATTTTTAAATACTTAGACACCCCTCCCGATATTGTAGAGCCTGCTCAGGTTCGAGATCTCAGTAATGAAGGTCCACGTGGTCACGTCCGATTTGAAAACGTCAGTTTTAGCTACGATAGTACTGACATGTCAAGCTTATGCAATGTGTCAATAGATATCCCGGCAGGGAGTCATGTAGCTATAGTCGGACCGACAGGTGCAGGTAAAAGTACCTTCGGTTATCTATTGGCCCGACTCGTTGATCCGAGTCAAGGTCGGATTACCATTGATGGCATTGACCTTCGAGAGATGAGCTTTGAACAACTTGCCAACGTACTCGGCGTAGTCACACAAGAGCCATTTCTCATGAATACGAGTATCGCAGAAAACTTACGCTTTGCTTGCCCAGAGGCCAGTGATGAGGATCTTGTTGCGTCCGCGCGTACTGCACAAATCCATGATTTAATCGTCTCGCTGCCTGAAGGTTATCAGACCAAGGTTGGTGAACGTGGCTATCGCTTTTCAGGCGGAGAAAAACAGCGCCTCGCGCTGGCTAGGACGATCCTGCGTAACCCGCCAATTCTGCTGCTTGATGAAGCAACCAGTGCGCTTGACAACACAACCGAGAAGGCAATTTCTCTCGCTTTGGCACAAATGGCATCCGAACGTACAGTCATCTCTATTGCGCACCGTCTCTCTACTATTCGTCATGCGGATCAAATATTGGTGCTCAAGGATGGTCAGTTAAAAGAATGGGGAACCCATCAACAGTTGGTCGAAAAAGATGGCATCTATGCAGAGCTGTTACGTACCGCTGAGCCAACCTAAAATTCAATTTTCAGATGATGAGCTGCCTAAGGGTTGTAGGTCATTTAACAATTGTTGGCCATAATTAAATTGTTTGAAAAATATTCATTACCCATCATTGAAATAAGGAATTATTTATGAAAACTCGCATATTAGGTAATAAAGGCCCTAAAGTTTCATCCATTGGACTTGGATGTATGGGTATGAGTGAATTTTATGGTGCTACAAATGATAAAGAATCAATTTCAACGATTCACCATGCTATTGATCTGGGTATTAACTTCTTCGATACAGCTGATATGTATGGACCTTATCTCAATGAAGAGCTCATCGGTAAAGCCATCAATAAAGTCCGTAACAAGATTGTTCTGGCAACTAAGTTCGGAATCATTCGGGATCCAAACAATGTAACAGGACGAGGAGTTAACGGCTCAAAAGAGTATATAAAACAATCTGTTGAAGGGAGCCTTCGCAGGCTGAATACTGATTATATCGATCTGTATTATTTGCACCGTGTAGATCCACAGACTTCTATTGAAGAGACAGTCAGCGCTATGGCTGAGCTTGTCAAAGAGGGTAAAATTGGACATATCGGTTTGTCTGAGGTGTCTGCATCAACTCTGCACCGTGCGTACGAAATTTATCCCGTTACCGCAGTTCAAAGCGAATATTCTCTCTGGACACGTGATCCGGAAGAGGAAATTATTGCAGCATGTAATGAACTCAATGTGAGCCTAGTCCCCTACAGCCCACTTGGCCGTGGCTTTCTTACCGGTTCATTAACAAATATCAATCAGCTTTCTGAAGATGATTATCGCCGTACCAGCCCTCGTTTCCAGGGAGATAACTTCAACAAAAACCTCGAACTGGTCAACATTGTTAAAACACTCTCTCATCAAGTTGGATGCACACCGGCACAGCTTGCACTTGCTTGGGTTCTTGCTCAAGGCGAAAACATTGTCCCTATTCCGGGCACCAAGCGTAGAAAATATCTTGAGGAAAATGTGAAAGCAGTAGACATAAATATTCCACAAGGCGTGTTGGATGAACTCTCCAGTACATTTTCACAAAATATGGCTATTGGAGATCGCTATCCAGATGTGAGTCAAGGTCTTCTGAATGGCTAAGGATAATTTTCCTTTTCAAGTTAAAACGCTGAACGGGGCTGTGTTATATAGCCCCGTTTATGCTTCATCAGAAAAATGTTAGTTGGGAAGATAATAAGTAAGATATTTTGAGAGTAGCTCTTTTCCCATCGGGGTGAAATGCACCGAATGTCCTGCATTAGCCAATGCCAGGCTGGTATTTCTGGAGTCGTAAATTGGCATATTTTCGCTGACTTCCCAGCGTGTTAACTGCTGATAGACACGCTCAGAAAGCATCGGCAATAAGGGTAACAGCGCGTTGTCGTGCAAGTGAGGGTCAGAAGTTAGTTTGGAGACCCACTCATTATAAGGAAGTGATTGCAGCGGAGAACCGTGACATTCTTCCAGAAGATGAAAGAACTTATCAACACTAACGGATTGTTCTCTTTCCGGAGGAACAAGGTGGTAAACCTGTCCCAGATTCTTTGTATCCGCAGCGATAGTTAAGAGCGCAGCACTGACATAGTCAACAGGAACAAATTCTTTCCACTGTAGTGGTAATTTCGGGCAGGCTCCGATAGCAATACATCCCATTATCAGGCGCGCAACAAAATCATTCGGGTTACCGACACCGCGAACACTATCCCCCATAATAAAACCAGGCCGATAGACAGATAATGGGATACCTAGTTCCCGTGCCTGCAACATCAGTTGTTCAACAACCCACTTGCTTTGTGCGTAGCCGATATCGTATTTAAGACCTTCAATATAAGGTATAAGGCTATCATTCTCGTAAACCCGAGGTCTCGCGTTCAATAATCCCACCGGACCAAATACGGCTATCGTTGAAGCGTAATGCACCGCTTTGGCTTGACCTTGTGTGGCAAAACGAAGAATGTTCAGTGTGCTTTCAATGTTAGAGGCTCGCTGGATGCGATAAGGATGAATATAGTTAACATTCGCTGCCAGATGAAAAACCACATCACATGTATTAGCCAATTCATGGTGGAGTTTGTCACTTAACCCTAATTTTGATTGGGATAAGTCACCCGCGATAGCTTTAATACGTCCTGCAAACGAAGGTTCCCATAATCCGTACTTGGAGAGCGTACTTTCAATACGTTGAAATGCCGTATCGTTGTCTTTTGCCCGAACGAGACAAATTATATTTTTTATATTCCCTTTTATCTTCTTGAAGGTGAGCAGTTCACGTAAGAAAAATGCCCCAAGAAAACCGGTCACACCCGTCAGAAAAATGGTGGGACTGGCAAGCTCTGCCCAGTTTTGAGGTGCTTCAGGTAATGGTTTGATATCTGCTGGAAGTTGCCCATCGTATAGCCATTCCTTAACTTCATCATCCAATATAGGAAGCGTGTTTCCTTGTGAAATAATTTTGGCAAGCTGTCGAAGGTTTGGTACTTCGTAAAGGGTCTGTACCATAAAATGCTGGTTGAATTGGCGGGCAAGTTCAATCACAAGGCGCGCGGCTTGCAAGGAACTTCCTCCTATCTGAAAGAAATTATCATCAAGGGAAATCTCGCTATGATTCAGGATCTTGCTCCAGATACGAAATACTGCATACTCGGTATCATTAAAACCTGCCGGACGTTCCTCTGATGGTGCCGGTTTTTCCAGCAAAGCCATTAATTTACGATGGTCTGCTTTTCCGTGCGGTGTCGTCGGAATATCTTCGATGACGAAAATACGGGGCAGCATATATGCAGGAAGATATTCCTCCAGTTCATGTATAATCCGTTCTTTATCGAACGTTTCGGGTGAAAGCGGTACAACAAAAGCGGCAAGAAAATCGTCTTCACCTTCGTGATCTTCGTGTTTCACAGCACAAACTTTGGTCAGTCGGACTTCTTTACTTTCCAGAAGACGAACTTCTATTTCTTCCAGCTCGATACGATGACCACGTAATTTCACCTGACTGTCCATACGGCCAGAGTACATAAAGACACCATCGTCACGCTGCCAGCTGAGATCGCCCGTTTTATAAAGCCGTATTGGCTGGGGATATCCGGGAATAGAAACATGCACGAAGCGATCAGCATTCAGCTCATCCCGGTTCCAGTAACCTCGTGAAAGCCCCTCTCCACCGAGATAGAGCTGCCCCAAATTGCCGGGTGCCAGAGGTTTCATATTATCGTCTAAAACAAATGCACAGGTATGGTTTATGGGGCTTCCGATAGGAACGCTACCATCCACCAGATCTTCCAGCCTGATATCGTGTGAAAGCGCAAATATGGTACTTTCAGTTGGGCCATATCCATTAAGAATATGCTGGGGCGGCGCGCCTGCTTCCAGAACAAGTTTCACCGTGTGAGCATTGAGCGCTTCTGCCCCTATCACAAGATAGCGAATTTCACGGAATGCCTGAGGGTATGTTTTTGCTATCAGATTGAAAAGTGTTGCCGCAACAAAAACAATAGAAATTTCTTGGTTCGTCAGTTCAGACTGAAAATATTCGATGTCCAGCACATCTTTTTTGGGAGGAATGAAAGCTGTTGCACCATTGAGCAGCGTTCCCCAGACCTCAAACAATGATATGTCGAATGTGGAGTTGCAGGTACAGGCTATGCGGTCTTCCGGAGTGATATTTATATATCCCGCATCGACAATCACTCGCATGATGCCTTTACTCTCAACCTGTACCCCTTTGGGTTTACCGGTTGTACCAGAGGTAAAAAGTACATGAGTTCGATGAGTTGGGGCCAGACACGCAATATCGGTATCAGCTAACTCCTCTCCCGCTGCAAGCAAATTAGAAAATGAAACGAATGTTGTTTTTAACTGGGAAAATTTCTCTGGAGAATCGGTAATCGTCCACTTCACAGCCAGATCTTCCAGCATATCGTTTAAGCGTGCCGGAGGGACATTTGGATCAAGAGGTACACAGCTTCCACCAGCCATCAGAATAGCAATCTGACTCGTAATTTGTTCTATGCCAGGAGGCAACAAGATGGCAACAGGCACTTCATGGGTTATTCCGAGAGATCGCAGAGAGCCTGCGATTGTCGCTGAATGCAACTTAAGAGTTCGATAACTAAGTTCTTTTTCAGGTGTGAAAATAGCGATTTTTTCCGGATAATTCTGGACCTGTTTTAGGAAATGAGACAACATGCAACCCCCTACAAGGCGATGGGATAATTTTATTAATTAATTCGATAACATGTTAAAACTATCACTTTATGTGATTATTTTAATCATGAACGTTGTCTCTTTCGAATACAAGCACCTCTACGATGCTTTATGCTTTTCATCCTTTTTTTGCGACGCATTTCAAAAAATTATATTTTTTCTAATTAAAAAATTAATTGAGAAAAATTTATGAATAATTCTCTTTTTAAGGGATAATTTAACCCGTAATCACAAATATCAAATACTATACGAGGTTGATTATGTCTGTTCCCGCATTTGGATTAGGTACTTTTCGTCTGAAAGATGATGTTGTTATTGCATCAGTAAAAAATGCTATTGAATTAGGGTATCGAGCGATTGATACCGCACAAATTTATGAGAATGAAGCAGCAGTGGGTCAGGCCATTAAAGAAAGTGGCGTAGCCCGTGAGGATATCTATATCACGACTAAAATCTGGACTGATAATATGGGTGCAGAGAAAGTGATACCGAGCCTCAAAAAAAGTCTCGCTAAATTAGGCACGGATTATGTTGACCTGACATTAATTCATTGGCCGTCGCCAAATAATGCGGTTAGTCTTGAAGAAACAATGAGTGCGTTACTGGAAGCGAAAAAAATGGGCCTGACACGCGAAATTGGCGTTTCAAACTTTACCGTTGCTCTGATGCAACAGGCTATTGATGCGGTAGGTGCCAAAAATATCGCAACTAACCAGATTGAAGTTTCCCCCTATTTGCAAAACCGTTATGTAACCGACTGGGCGAAAGAGCACGGAATCCACATCACTTCTTATATGACCCTTGCGTATGGCAAAGTGCTTCAGGATGAGGTTATCGGACGTATCGCAGCAAAACATCAGGCGAGCCCCGTTCAGGTTAGTCTGGCATGGGCAATGGAATTAGGTTATAGCGTAATCCCATCTTCAACTAAACGTGAAAATTTACAAAATAACCTGAAAGCGACGGCGCTAAAACTTGATGCAGAAGATATGGCTGCTATAGCCACCCTTGAACGTAATGAGCGAATCGCTGATCCGGAAGGTTTAGCCCCTCAATGGGATAACTAATTATCCCCGTATCTGTCTATATATTACAGCCCAATAACGGGCTGTTTATACTAATGAGCTTCATTTTTCAGGGAGACAATGCAATAAATCCTTTTTCCAGCCCATGAATTTCTAATCCTTCCGGCATAGCCTCACCGACCGTTATCTGGCGGGAAGTTGCCTGACTTTTTAAATCCGGGCGCCAGTTTACGCTCAAATTCCCATCATTGTCGCGTGACAGTGCTTTTTCGGGTATCACCACTCCCTGTTCATTGTGATAAATAACGATACTGACTTTAGCGCTCATACCGGGCCTGATGAGATAATTCGTGTTTATAGGTGATGTCACTTTGATCACAACATCATAATAAACTGCTGTTCCGGGCTGATCGTTGCCTGAGCTTTGCATAGCGATAGTTTCAATTTTTCCATCCATAGAATAGCCAGAAAACCCTTCGCCGCTGATTTTGACAGGTAGCCCTTCCTTTAGTTTGACGAGATCCGCTTCTTCAACTTGCGCTAATACCTGAAACTGAGTTGTATCCATAATTTCCAGCAAAGGCATGCCTTCTGTGACCCGCACACCTGTCTGAATTGCGAATGATTTGCCCTTTTCTCCCTGCTGTGCCTTGAGGATGACACCAGAAAATGGTGCTTTTATTTCCTTATTTACGTATTGTTCCTGTAACGCCTGATAACGGCTTGTGGCATTTTTAAGCTCCATTTCTGCCACTTGTACATGACTGACACTGCCTTTTTGTCGGGTAGATATAAGATCATCCTTCGCTGAAGCAAGTTCCGTCAGTTGCCGACGAAGTTGTTGTTCAAGGTTTTCAACTTCCATTCTCGGGACAATTCCCCGTGAAAAAAGCGCCTGTGTTTTTGCCAGATTATTTTTAAGCTCCATTACCATGTGGTTCGCGTTTTCGACGTTCCTTCTGGCCCGAATGACTTCCTGACTGTTTTCCCAGTCCCGTAATTCTTCAACCGCAGAGGAGGCTTTAATCATTTCCACCTGAGCCTGTCGAATTTCTATTTCAATTTTTCGGGTATCAAGCGTGACTAAGGTCTGGTTTGGGGAAACCTGCTGCCCTTCTTTAACCAGAACCTGTTGGATAATCCCCTCAAATGGCGCAGGGATAGTTTCAAGGCGTCCGGACTGAAGTTTACCTACCAAGTCCAGTCGTTTTTCTATCGGAGAGGGATTTATAGCAATCCACTGTACAGCGTCTTGAGCGGGAGATTTTTCTGAGGATAACCCCCCTGAAGAAAATAAAGCCCAAAAACAGACGATAGCCGCCAGCACACCCGTGATGACCCACCGATAACGCCTAATCATGGAGTAGTTAAAAACTGAGTGTTTATTCATTAATCGTTATCTCCCAGCTTTCCAGTGTTGTACCCAGAATTTGATCCAGTTCAGCCTGAGCATTAAGGTACTGGATAAGCGTATTCAGGCGGGCATTTTCCGCATTTCTCAGGTCAGTTTCAAAACTCAGTACCTGAAAGTTACTGGATCGCCCCGCCTGTAATTTTTCCTTTTCGATTTCAAGTTTTTGTTGCGAAAGTGAACTGGCCTTTATGGCCAGCTGATATTCCTGCCAGCGTGATTCAGTATCACGGATGGCATTCGTTACTCTCTGCTCCAGATTGATTCTGGCTTCTTCCAGATATAATGCCTGCTTCTGAACATCGACTCTGGCCTGAACTTCCGCTTGTTGTTTTGTCATATCCCCGATTGGGATATCCAGTTGGATACCGATATAATTTTCCCAGTTTCGGGTGTCAGCAGAAGAGGAACGATACTGGGAGGTTCCGCCAACCAGTGATAAATCCCAGAGTTGGTTATCTCTGGCCTGCAATAACTGAATATCGGCGGTTTTTGCAGAAAGTAGCTGAGTAAGATAAGCCGGCTGTTGAGCTTGTGCCTTTTTAATTGATTGTTCGACATCCAGCCTGACATAAGTCCCTTTCAGAGTATCTGTTGCATGGATAGGCGTTTTGAGGCTCAGAGCCAGTAGCTTCAGGAGTGTCAGTTTTGCTGCATGAACATTATTTTCAGCCTCTTTTGCTGAGAGTTCCTGCATCGCCAGATCTGCCTGTGTCTGTATGATATCTGTCTGAGCCATTCGGCCCGCATCAATCAATTCCTTATTCGTCTCAACCAGTTTCTGCATACGTTTAAGAGAAGCGGCAGACAAAGCCTGTTGCTCCTGCGCACGGAGTAACGCGTGATAGGCCAGAATAATTTGTGTAATGGACTCGGAAATTGTTGATTTTAAATTCAGACGGTTAGTTTGTTCCCGGAGTTTTGCCAGTAAAACCGGTGCATTATTCACATCTGTTCCGGCTCCTCGTAAAAGAGGCTGTATCATAGTAATACTTGCGCCATCATTGTGAAGGCTGCTTATTCCTGACTTATTGTGCTCACGCGCCCATGACAGAGTGAAACGTGTCCCCAGAGGGGTGAGTAATGTGGCGTTAGGAGACAGACTGGTTTTGCTGAAATTCTCTGCCTGATTTTTACCCGTAATATAACGCCCGCTCAGTTGCAATTTTGGGGTGAACCGGTCTTCAGCTACCCGTAAATCAAACTTCTGAGCGATACGATCCAGATAAACACTACGAATGGCATAGTTATTCCGTAAACCCAGCGATATAGCATCACTCAACGACAGGCCGATGACTTCTCCGGTATTTTTACGATCCAGACTGGAATCAGATTCAGAAATTCCTGCCTGGGAAAAACAGAGAAACATCGTCAGAACACCATAAATGAAATACTTTTTAATCATCGCGTAATGCCTGTACAGGTTCCATTTGTGAGGCTTTATGAGCAGGATAAAAGCCGGAGATAAGCCCCGCTATAACGGCACTTCCTATTCCTAAAGGGATGGATAGCGGAGCCAGAGAAAATGACCAACCGGAGTAAAGGACAAAAAGGAAGGCAACGATAATCCCCACTAAAGTACCAAGTATTGCGCCGGTAAAAGTCAATACAGCCGCTTCATACAAAAACAGGCGTCGGATATCCTGTGCTCTTGCCCCCAAAGCCATACGCAACCCTATTTCTTTTCGCCGGGCAGAAACATTCATCAACATCACATTAGAAATCGCAATTCCGCCAGTCAGCAGTGAGATACCAGCCAGCCCGATCAACATAAAAGTAAAGGTTTTACCCTGCTCCGTCTGCCCTTGTAACAACTGCTGAGCAACGCGAACGTCAATTTCAACCTCGGGAAACTTATTCTTAAAAAACGCAGACAAACTTTGTGCATCTGCTTCTATTGTGGCGATTGTGGCTGAACGGGAAATCAGGCCATTCAGCTGAGCATGTTGTGATATTTTACGCATGGCTTCGAGAGGAACCACGACAACGGAATCCAGAGAAAAAGGAAAAATAGGGTTTTGCCCTTTTGTTTCAAAAATACCAATCACGGTATACAGATAATTACCAAGCTGAATCTGCTTGCCAAGTATTTGGGATGTATCTTCTCCCGCGAGAGAAACGGCGACATCATTGCCCATAACCAGATAAGGAGAGTGACGATCATAATCGGAGATAAATCGCCCATGCCGCAATTGTAATAACATAACTTCCTCAAGTGCGGCCGTGGAGCCTATCAGGGTAAAATGTTCTGTTTTGCCGTTATAACGCACAGGAGAAGAATAATAAATCCAGGGTGCTGCGGAAGATAGACCGGGAATAGCCGTTTTCAGTGCGTCTATTTTAATGGCTTCGCTATCAATGCCATGATTGTAAGAATAGAAATTGGTTGTGATCACATTAATATCCAGCCCGCTGAACATCTTCAGCGCTGCAATGGTCGCATTATGCCCCGTATTCAGAAAGGCCACGACAGATGCACAACCAATCGCAATCCCGGATAAAGCAAGCAAAGAACTTTTCCCCGTAGCCATTAAATTACGCCAGGCTTCCCGCCACATCATAAATACTGACATGCCATAATTATTAGGCTGGCTTTTATCATGCATGCGTTGTCATTCCTCTGATCTCATGCAACTGACCATCACTCATACGTAATTCGCGCTGCATATGATTTGCTACCATCGCATCATGGGTTATTACAACCAGAGTCATCGCATTGTCTGTGTGAAGAGTGGAAAGTAACGATAAAGTTTCTTCTGCTGTTTGCGGATCCAAATTGCCGGTAGGTTCATCAGCCAGCAGCAATGAAGGCTCTCCGACTAATGCTCTGGCAAGTGCGACACGTTGTCGTTGACCGCCAGATAAATCTGCCGGGTAATGGCTTTCTCGATGTGAAAGCCCGACCAAACCCAATTTTTCTCTGGCAATTTTATGAGCCTGCGAAGCTGAAATGCCCCGATAAAGCAGCGGTAACGCGACATTTTCTGTCGCTGTCATTCCGGCTAATAAATGAAAACTCTGAAATACAAATCCGATTTCTTTATTGCGCATTCTGGCCCGCACATCAGCTTCTGCTGATGACATATCAACGCCACAAAGAAAATATTCTCCAGAAGTGGGTTTATCCAGCAAACCCAGAATATTGAGCAAAGTGCTTTTACCAGAACCCGATGAACCTACAATAGCGCAACTCTGACCTGCATAAATCTGTGCGGTAATATTTTTCAGAATAGAAACCTGCCCCTCTTCTTCATGTTGATAAACACGAGTTAGTTTTTGCATATTAATAACAGGTGATATCGGTTCTGGAGAATGAATAAAATTTATTACAGCACCCATTGTTTTTATAATATTCCTCACATCTTAATAACTAAATTAATATTTTTTAGCCTAGCCATGAATATGTTAAGGAAGTAATGGTCAAATAACAACATAAAATAAATAGAATAAATATCAGCCAATTTGTCTTATTGAGGTGATAGATAATTTAATTACCTACCGTTAGTAATAGTGTTATTATGATGCATCATAAATCATGACAATGAGAATTAGTTTTATAATTAAGCACGAAAGGTATAGGCAATGTATAAATTTTAAAATTGCTACTCTACCTAATGATGATTTAGATTTATCTTGCATTATCAATTGTAATTTAATCGACGCCTTAAATTTAATATTACTATAGGAGTAATTTTATGATTAAGAAGTTGTTAGCAACAGCGACACTGATAACAGGTTTTTTATTAAGTGGTAATGCTATGGCATTAAATAAATGTCAGGTTGATAATGTACCAAAGCATATTGAAGGAAATCTTTATCAGATGTTTGTCGTTAATCCTACAGATAACTTTGCAAATACTTTTGAAAGATTTGGAATTAAATGGTATTTTAAAGGTAAAATTGGGCAGTGTGAATATCATACAGGAAGACCGGCTTATCAAGCTTATTATCAAGGAAGAAAATAGCTGAATTACACAAAATAATAATGATTCTAAAAAACCCGTTTTTAAAAACGGGTTTTTTAGAATCATTATTAATCATAACCAATTGGTATTATTGTTTAAATATTAATTAACTTAACAATTAGACGATTAAAAATATAAAAACACACACTGTATCTAAATTTTGCAATAGTAAAATCCGATGATCATAGCTTACATTTATCGCTCATTATAAAATGTGATTTTATGAATTATAAACTTAGACCATAAACTGGAAAACCATTAAAGGAATGTTTTGATGTTAAAAAAATTATTAATAGTTGGAGCATTAACAGCAGCATCTTTCGGTGGAATTGCAACTGCAGCAGCTGAAAACCTGTGTCCAAGTGAATCTGTATATATTTCTACAAAGCCGAACTACGCCCGAGTAGTTGTTAAACCGAACCGAAATTTCCCTCAAGGATTTATACAGAAAAATACGCTGTATGGAGATATACAATGGTTTTATCAGGGGCCTCAGTTTAGCTGTGTAGATAAAGCAGGAAATACAGCTTGGGCTGCTGTGTATATTGGTAATAGTGTAAGAAATTAAAACCCTATCCAAAACCCCCTTTCTCGAAGGGGGTTGTAAAAAATATTTTTTATTTCCATTTCTGATTCATTTAAATGAACCTTCATAAAAATTCCAAACTTCTAATATAAAATAAAAACATACACCGTTTATAAATTTTGAAATGGTAAAATCCTCTGTTAGTCATTTACATTTACCGCGTATTATAAAATGTGATTTGATAAGTAATAAACTGAAAAAAATTAAAGGAAGGTTTTTATGTTGAAGAAATTCTTCGTGGGTGGAGCATTGGCTGCAGTTATTTTATTAACTGGCGGAATTGCAACTGCATCAGCAAACAGCACAGATATCCCTTGGAATAATTGCCACTCATCTCCTATAGAGTATAAAAATGGCGTATATACTAAATACCTAGTAAAAGATGGAATTGTTTTCCTTGATGTGCGCAATGAAGATGGATTCAAATGGCATTTGAAAGGATTTAAAAAATTATACGTTTGTGGAATGAATGTTTATGTTGGAAAATATGAAGGTGTAAAATCATAGGTAAGCCCTATCGTTACAGCACTTCAGAATGCTAATAAACCTCGTTAATATAACGGGGTTTTTTGATTTTGTTATGAATAATTATATTTGGTTATTTTATTTCCCAATCTTATTTGCTATTTTTTAACCACTCCAATCTCAAATTTAATATAAAAACATATACTGTTTCCAATTTTTGAAATAGTAAACTCCTCTTATGATGATTTATATTTATCGCATCTTATCAAAGAATATTTGGTAAGTGATAAATTTAAATAAAAAGTTATTATAATGTTAAATTAGAGGTTTTATTATGTTTAAAAAATTATTAGTAGGCGGAGCATTGGTAGCTGGTCTTGCATTAACTGGCGGAATTGCAACTGCATCAGCAGCAAATAAAGATTTTACCTATAACGACTGTTATAGCTCAGGTAGAACTTATACTGGTACAAATGGAACAGTATATGTTGTGTATGAAGTGCGTAAGAATCACATTTTTGAAAGCGTATTCACAGATGGAAAAATTCAGTATCATTTGCAAGGCATAAAGCCGGTAGCATCACATTGTGGTAAAGGCTATGTAGGTTACTATGAAGGCAAAGAAATATAATATTTCCCCAAAAGCCTCTAATAAGAGGCTTTTGGGTTTTCTTAATTTACCTATTTTATGTGACGCATATAATCGCATCTTATTCCAACTGATTTAAACGCACCTGAATTTCATCAATATACATTATTTTTAATGTTTTTGGTTTTATATCAATCAGATGTCGAGAAAAACCATTTATATAGTCAAGCAGATAACCCAATTCTTCCTGATGATAATAACCAGAAATTAGTGCTCCATCATCGGTTAATTTGAGGGAGATATGTGAAAATGATTTGCTATGATAATGGTCAATACCGGATCTTTTTATCGTTATTTCAAAATAATATTGTTGTTGCTTCTGCCTTAATTGTTCAAAATTAGACAGATTGAAATCTGTTAAGAGAATATTTTCAGGAGCAACGAAAGTTCCTTCCGTTGGGCGAAATGACTGGATTGAATGGCAGCGTAACACACGTAAATCTTGTGCTTTATAATCAAATACAGCTAAAAACCACTTTCCTGACTCAAACCACATCGCAATGGGGTAAAGAAAAACCTTTTTATCGCAGTATATTACTTCCAGATTTTCCTGTTGAAAAATATGATTGAGTAACATATCAAGATGTTTAATTGGATTGAGCTGTCTGACAGTTCTCACTCCCAGACATTTGCGTAATTTTTCATCTTTTACTTTTTCATCCTGAGGCAATACTTGCTTTAATTTTTCAGAAATACTACGAAATTGCAGATTAAACGGGGTGGATTGCAGAACATGCATACCTGAAATCGCAAATAACATTGCATGAATTTCATCCGCGCTAAATCTGACTGGTGCTAACCGGTATGTTGGAGCAACAACGTATCCACCATTTCTCCCCCGCTCAGAATATAAAGGAACGCCCAATTCTTCTAAAGCTGAAATGTAACGTAAAGCACTACTACGGGATAACTGAAACTCTTGCATCAGTTCTTTTAAGGTCACTTTCTGCCTTCCCTGCAAGAAGAGCTGCATTTGTTGCAATAACAATGTTTTCTTCATTGAAAATCCTTAAAAGGTATCAGGAAGGGCAACTTATATAACGCAGAAGCAGAATTAGTCCAGATAAAAAATAAAAATTAGGGGGATAATTTAGGTACCGAGGATCTCTTCTCCCTCGGATGAAGATTGTTATATGTCGCTATATCAATTATTTTTTTCAAAAAACTCAAGGATCTTAATGAATTTATCGCATACATACTCAAACCCAAAAAATGCCATAACTATTAACACTACATTATAATAGTGATTACTATCACCATTATATATCAATGATAATGATGATTTATTGACGAAAAACATTGTAAGGCATAAGCTAACTATATTTGCAATAGCTCTTCTTGTGTTTTTTTTCATTTGTTGGTATTTAACCTCATTAATTTATTAAAAATTACCATAACCCGATCGTGTGATCATAGGTTAGATATTTTGGGTTCCGAGGCGCTATAAATAGGGAGACTAGGTCTCCCATCTGAATAATTAAGTATCTATTTGAAATTTAATTGTTATTTTTTCTGTGGTGAATTACTGAATGTTTCTGCTTCTTCTAACGTTAGAATGTGACTGACTCCAAAAAGAATGGCGCCTATTCCTCCTATAACATATCCTACCAACCGACTATTCAGTATATAGCGAATGATTTTCATTTCTTTCTCCGAATGGGATAAATAAAATTTTCGATCAGTTATATGCCATTATGCTTTAGCGGGCTTTTTAACCTTTTTGGCATCTTCCTCACTGGGGTTACATTCTTGATGTGTTCCGGGAAGATAAAATTTTCCATCTGCCGATGGGTTTGTTCCACCATCACATCCCGGCATCCCTGCTGTACCGTCACTATCTCCCCCTTTCTGTCCATTACCGCCATTGGCACCGTGAGTTGTATTTGCATATACTGATGGCACAGAAATAGTTAGCATTAAATAAATAAAAGTGATAATTAATCTGCTCATACCGAACCCTTATGTGTAGATTGAACCAATCTTAGTTGAAATCTTAATATTTGCACTTAAATCCTGATAACTGCTAGCATCTCACCAACTTCTTCATCCATACCAACTTCGACGAAACCAACGCTGGCATAAAGATTCTTTGCAATGATATTCTTAGGATTATAAGAGATTGCTATTTCCTCTAACTGATCTGTACGCCCGATTTCATCAATTGCTAACGCTAGTGCTTTGCGTCCAATACTTTTCTTTTGATGGTTTTGATCTATCATAAACCGCCAAATTGTTATCCTTTTGTCGGCATCGGGTACCCACATAAAAAAACCAACGGGTTCCCCATTCAGACAAATAGCACGTGTTTGATATGAAGGATAAAATTTTGATTGAGCGATGGAATATACGTTTTCCGCGACATAAGAAAGTTGTTCGTCAGTTACTGATAAATTGCAAACTGCTTCATAATTATTCTTGGTTACGTCAGTTAAGGTAATCAGCATATGCTGCTCCAATATGGGTTCATAATTCAGAGAAGTTAAAAATAGGGTGATATTAATTTAATGCTGTTTTTTTAAGTATTCAGCTTAAACGCGAATTCTCAGTAACTGGGGTAATGGCAATAGCAAATTGATTTAATTTTGATAAAAAGTCAATAACCATTAAGATAAAATCAATTAGTATTAGCCTCATTTTTTAAGTAGGCCACTGAATAGTGGCCTGATATTTTTTCTTTACATCAAAGCATCATTACACAATGCCTGCAATTTTTTAATAAATAAAGCGATGTGATAGCCGTCACAGGCTGCATGATGTACTTGTACCGATAATGGTAACAATACTTTCCCACCCTCTTGCTGATATTTCCCCATTGTAAAAATAGGGGAAAAATAATCAGTGATATCAGATATATTCAGGTTGAAACCATCAAAACCTATCCACGGGATTGAGGATATATTAATATGATTTTTCGGTTTCTCTGTTTGTGGATAAAGACGTGTATTATCACCATATCGTTCAATATCAGCACAATAATTCATCATAAACTGCGGCAAATCAGGTGAAAATGTCGTACACAATATAGAAAATGTTTCAATTTTTTTATGAAAAAAAGTATAAATTGGATCAACACTGTCCCAAATAATTAACTCCTCATCTTTCATCGCCAACCTGAATTCAGGATATTGATTGACGACTTTGGTGAGCAGATAAATCATAGTGGGGTAAAATTTATAATGTGTTTTTGCTAAGGATAAACACAGAGCCGTAATGTCAATTTTCGTCGTCAGACTAAAGCTACACTTAACACTATGGCGATAATACGCAAAGTGCTCTCCACGATTCCACGTGTTAAGATCTATTTTTGTGTAATTCATCTTTTTCCCTTCTAATCAAGTATGTTAATAATAAAATTAATTAGAAGGGAATTATCTCTGTCTGGATTGATGACACCTAATGACTCCTTTGTATGTTTTTAATGGCAGTCACATTATCATTTAAGCGAAAAAATACCAATCTTTAATCGCCGGAGGTCATAGTAATACTATCTTTATTACTACTATCTTTATTACTACTCCTCCGGGATGAAAAAACTTAATCAGAGCTGTCTCCCTGGCTGGAGCGCAGTATTAAAAGTAAATTTATTTTTTAATTTCAAAAAGATAATAATTTCCATTCTCTGTGGAAAAATTCAAATTATAGATATTTTTAATAGATAACCCAGCTTGTTTTACCATAAATTCAAAGTCGGACTGATACCGTCTTCTCCCTAACAAAAGGGTATCTATGTATAAATCAAATGAGGTTGCTTCATGTGGTTCTTTAATTATATCGATAAGATATAAAACTGAATCATCTCGCATTGCTGTATGGCAATTCTTTAAAATATCGATAGCCTGATCATCTGGCCAATCATCCAATACATTTTTTATGCTATAAGCATCATAGCCGGATGGAATTTCAGAAAAGAAATTGCCATTAATAAAAGTAATTCCTTCTGATTCTTTTCTGGTGAAATTATATTGATCCATGACATGACACTGAATATGTGGATGGTGAGCTTTTATGTTTTTTACGAAATTACCGACACCCCCTCCGATATCAATCAATGTTTTAATACTATCTAGAGGAATGTAATCAATAATATGATTATTGGTTTTATTCGTCATTTCTCCCATTAAGTTATCAAAAGTTAATTTAATATCTTTATTCTTTTCATGATTAAGATAGTCAAAAAATGACTCGTGATGAGTAAGTTCGAAAGCGGATTTTTTATTCGGTTTTTTTAAAGATGAACTGTATTGTGACCAAGTATTCCAGAATACGGGATCTAATTCGAACTTGATATATAGTGTTTCAAAGCTATTCTGATCATTGAGTGATGCCCATTGTTCAGTAAGATAAAATTTATTCTCTTTTTTTGTTAAGATATTAAGTTTTTTTATATAATTCAATAAACTGTGAAACCTATCCTGATAGACATTGCATAGCCTAGCAAGTTGTTCCACTGTTTTACCCTTCTCAGTACTTAAATATAATGGTGCTTTACTGTCAACAAAGGTAAATAATGCATTTGATTTACGATAAGCAGTAATTATATCCAATGGCATTATCATTCTCCTTATTTATCTCCATTTATTAGTGTGTCATACTCTAAAACCTCAGGTTAACTTGAGATCAAGTCTTTTTTATCTTATTTTTGAATATCATAAAAATACGCAACTTAACGTGTGTTTTTATTGAAATTATACCGTGCTATAAAAATAGAGACTTATTTGTTGATGGTTTAAATTATAAAATAGAGTGAATAATGAAATTTTTATTTGAACAGGTTAATGTTTTTTCTGATAAAAAATTACAGGGTAATCCACTGGCTGTAGTTGTTGGTGCAGATAGCCTGACCGAGCAGCAAATGGCTCAGTTTGCTAAATGGACCAATCTGAGTGAAACCACTTTCTTACTTAAACCACTTCATCCTGATGCAGATTACAGGGTCAGAATTTTTACTCCTGCGGGCGAACTGCCTTTTGCTGGGCACCCAACACTAGGTTCTTGTTATGTATGGCAGAAAACTAATAGTCAGAAAGATAAAGCAACGGTTATTCAGGAATGTGAAGCAGGTTTAATTACTATCAAACAGCTCAACGGACGGTTGGCATTCATGGCCCCTCCGCTGGCAAGAACAGGCGATGTAGCTGATGACATAATTGCTACTATTCTGAAAGGGCTTGGTATTACTGCTGATGATGTTGAATTGTGTCAGTGGATAGATAATGGTCCCGGCTGGCTTGGTATTTTACTGAAATCTGTCGATAAACTTTTGGAAATACAACCTGATTATGCACCACTGAAAAACTATGAGATTGGTTTGTGTGCAATTTATCCTGAAGGAAATCAGGTAAGTCTGGAAGTTAGAGGCTTATGTGGTTCAATTTCTGAAGAGGATCCGGTGACTGGCAGTCTGAATGCAGCTTTTGCTCAGTGGTTGATACCACATGGGAAATTGCCAGCAAATTATACCGCCAGACAAGGACGATGTATTGAACGAGATGGCTGGATTTATATCACTTCAGATGATGATGGCATCTGGGTTTCGGGTGATGTAGTTGACTGTATCAGTGGTATGGTTGAATTCGATTAAGTCACCACACAACCGTGTTGATAAATAAGGTACTAACAATTTTTTCAGCAGAAATGTTTAAAAGTGTCAAAAAGTGAAACTTATATATCTTAGGATTATTTCCATCTAATTGCAGTTTAAAAGGAAAACATGATGACACGAGTTTCTTTAGTACAAAGTTTCCCAAATATTTATCAACAACTGAAAATAGTGAATGCTGAAATCGATAAATCAGCTGTGTCTGTCGGTATCAGAGAAGGGTTTTGCCATCTGCTAAAATTACGTATATCCCAGATTAATGGGTGTGCATATTGTGTCAGGTTGCATACCCGGGATGCCTTACAACAGAACGAATCTATCGATAAAGTTGCCGTGCTGCCAGCCTGGAAGGAAACAGAATATTTTACAGAAAAGGAACGGGCTGCCCTGTTATTAGTGGAGGCGATAACAGAAATACAAAATGATCATATTCCCGATGTTGTTTATCAAAAAGCAGCATCGATATGGAGCGATAAACAGGTTGCGGCAATTGAGTGGTTGGCTATTATGATGAATGCCTTGAATAGGTTAGGAATAGCCGGAAGATATCATGTTGCTCCGTAGTTTTTCCATGGTACTTTTTCTATGGCACTACCCGCCTGATTCAGGCGGGTATACAGACAGTAAACTACCCTTTTCTTTTGTTAATAGATAATGTCAGTGATTGTGTTTTTTGGTCCGTTATCAGCAGTAATAACAGACCAACGAGCGCAACAAAACCACCCGAATAACTGACCATTTCATACCCTAACCCCAGTGATAAAACAGTTGCGCCCAATGCAGCCCCGATGGCATTACCCAGATTAAATGCACCAATATTGACAGAAGAAGCTAATGACTGAGCTTCAGATGCAACCTGCATTACTTTTAGCTGTAATGGCGGGACAACACCAAAGCTAGCCGCTCCCCAAAGCACTAATATGATACCGCCAGTAATCGTGTCTTTCGCGATTTGTGGAAATAGCATCATAATCAGGAACAGTGATGCAAATAATCCATAAAGCGTTTTGGATACAGAACGATTAGCCAGAATACCACCGATATAATTCCCGACGGTAAAACCCACACCAACCAGCACCAGCATTATACTGACCTGTGTTTCTGCGACATGAGAGAGAGTCATTAACATTGGCACAATATAAGTATAGAAAGTGAACATGGCGCTGGCCCCAAGCACCGTACAAAATAGCGTCGTCAATACGGAAGGCTTCAATAAAACCTGTAGTTCACGGCGTAAATTGAGCGGCTGTCCCTGCATTCCTCGTGGGAGCGCCAATAACAGAGAAATCATGGTAATGAATCCCAATACACTGATCAGGAAAAAAGCCTCCCGCCAGCCCAATACCTGCGATAAACGCGTAATCGCCGGAACACCGCCGAGATTAGCGATAGTCAATCCCATAAACATGCTGGCAATTGCGCTGGCTTCCTTCCCTTTCTCAACTACTCGGGTCGCTACCAAGGCGCCTATGCCAAAAAATGCGCCATGATTTAGGCTGGTGACAAAACGGGCAATAAGTAATAGGGAGAAATCAGGTGATAACGCCGACAAGATATTTCCTACGGTAAAAATGCCCATTAAAAAAATCAGAGCGACTTTCGGGGAACGTTTAATCAGTAACAAGGTCATTACCGGTGCACCCAGCATCACACCAAGTGCATAGACCATCACCAGAATACCGGCGGTGGGGATAGAAATTGCCAGATCTGAAGCTATCTCCGGCAGCATACCCATTGGTGAAAACTCGGTGGCCCCGATAGCAAATGCCCCAACAGAAAGTGATAACAGAGCGGTGCTCGTTCGCATAATTTCCTCATATCTTTAATCTCAGCGTTATTGCTGACACGACATCACTGTAAGTAAGGGTGATTATGTCAGTTTGATATTTGCAGAAACACTGATTAATATGAGAAAAACTTTTGACTGAAAGGCGAAAATGAAAATTACTCTGGAAGAGATGCGGGTGTTTATTGCTGTAGTGGACAGCGGCTCAATAACCGCAGCGGCTGAATGGCTGGGGTCCACTATTTCTGCCACCAGCCGAGCGTTGTTGCGGCTTGAAGAAAAAGTGGACAGTACTTTGTTATACCGTACTACACGGCGTATAAAGTTAAGCGAGGAAGGCGCTGCATTTCTACAAAAAGCACGGGAAGTGGTGAAACTTGCGCAAGAAGCGGAAGAAGTCTTGCTGAATCACAAAGATATTCCCTCCGGAACGTTACGAGTAGATGCCGCAACTCCTTTTCTATTACATGTCATTACACCACTGGTTGCTCAATTTCACGAAATATACCCACAGATATCGCTGGAACTGACTAATTATGAAGGTGTGACGGATCTACTGGAAAAACAGACTGATATTGCCTTTCGCATTGGGACGCTGAGTGATTCTTCTCTGCACGCGACATTATTAGGTCACAGTAAACCGCGAGTTCTGGCAAGCCCTCTTTATTTGGAACGTTTTGGCGAACCGAAAACTGTTGACGAATTACAACAGCACTGTCTGCTCGGGTTTACTGCACCAGAAAATCTCAACGAATGGCCACTCTTTCATGGTGATAAAAAGGGGATCAAAATTACCCCGACTATTTCTGCAAGTAGTGGTGAAGTATTATGTAATCTGGCCCGAAAAGGAGTCGGTATCGTATGTATGTCTGATTTTATGACACATGAGATGAGAGAGTCCGGTGAATTTAAACAAGTTCTTTCTCATGTCACTTTTGAGCAAAGACAGCCGATTAATGCAGTTTATTATCGTAACCAGACGCTTTCACCCCGGTTACGCTGCTTTATTGATTTTATTAAAAATAATAGCTTGTGCCTTAATCGGCTATGATATTCGTTAACCCCTAGGGACATAGATAATCGTATGTTTATACCGAGGTGAACGAGCGCAGCCAGCAAAGAGACAACTTGAAAGTATAGAATACTTATTCTTGAGCTGTTTTCAGTACTTGGTTAATACTATATCCGTGAGTTGATTATTCAACGGGTATCTCCTGATTTTTTTCTGCAATAACCATAGGCTGGCGTTTTGTTTTATTTAAAAGAAGGCGGGTAACATCGGGTCGCGAATAATGACCTACGGGATCAGCTATTGCTTTTGTTAATATAATGTCATCCAAGTTTATATCTGCGTACAATATACCCTCTTCATTAGATGGCAGTGGTTTAGCAAGTTGTTTGCCATCTGGCCCGTAAATACAGGCGTACCCTCCACCAGTGGCAAGCAGTGCTCTATGTGCTTCAGTTTGGCACATCATATCAACCATTTCTTGTGAAACCAGTGCACAAGAACCAATAAAAAAACACTGACCTTCCAGGGAATAAACTTGACTAATAGCAGTATGCATTTCACCCGAAAATGCATGAGAACTTTCGTTATTCATGGAAAAACTTGGCCAGGAACCAACGTGAATTTGTTCATTCTGAGCAAACATCGCGTATTTTGATAATGGCTGGAGATGCTCCCAGCAACTTAAAGCCCCAACTTTCCCTAGAGCGGTTTCAACAACGTCAAGGCTGCTGCCATCACCTTCACCAAAAATAGTTCTTTCTACATGTGTGGGTTTCAATTTTCTTCGTGTAAGCAGTGTTTGTCCGGTTTGATCAATAATAGCTTGCGAGATATAAAGGCTACCATGATCTTTTTCACTAAAGCCAAGTATCACCATGATATTATTGTCAGCAGCAGCTTTCTCAATTCTCTTGTATTGCTGGTTATTAATCGTCAGCGAATTATGATGATACTTCTGGATGAACTTCATACTCCAAAGAGGAGAATCCAGCCATATAAACCACGGGTATCCCGGTATCCATGTTTCAGGAAAAGCAATCAATTTAGCTCCATGACTGGCGGCTAATTCAATGAGTGATATAGTTTTTGCAAGAGTCGCTTCTAGATCAAGAAAAATAGGTGCGGCCTGCACAGCGGCTACGCGAAAAGTTGTATTTATTGACACGATGACTTTTCTCCTGATTTTTATCTCTTTTTCTTCAGTTTATAAGTGAGTGACATCTCAATACATATGCTTAACTCATTTACTGGTAAATCGGCGTAAGGGTCTAAAATTATTGCCCGGTTTTTTGAATAAATTAACTCAGGAAAGAGTGTTCTGAATGTATCAATTAATGTTGTCTGGCAGTGAAAAAAGATAGCCACATGGGTATCTCCGAAACGGTCCAGCCGGATTGTAGTTCCAGCCTTTGTCTCAAGAGTAAGGTAACTGGGCTGACCCCATTTCAAAGTTTCAGTAATCACGCCAATCCCTTCTGTTTTTGACGCGACATCAAATATTAACTTTCTTATTTTCAGTAATGGCTGCTGATATTCTTGAGGATAATGTTCAAATACCGAACGAACTTCGTGACTCTGAAATGCAGTCATAAGATTGCTACCTTATCTGTTAATTCGTATATTGGGCCTGCCTCATACAACCCTATCTTAATTAGAATGGTCGGAACATTATGAAAAAAATATTTATTTGTATCGTACTTGTTTTAACCTCAATATCTATGCAGTCCGTGGCTGAAGAGAGAAGCTATAGTTTACAAGGAAATGACGGTAAAGAGATTACTTACTATTTGATACAGAAAAATAGTATAAACTCTGAAGATCTTCTTGTCCTGATTCAAGGTTCTGATTGTGGTAGTGTTATCAATAATAAGAAAATAATAGAAAATTTTGGTACGGCTTTTCCTGCCAACGATATTCTTCTGGTAGAAAAAACAGGGCTTGATAGCAGTTTTGGAAAAGACGGTACTGAAGTTAGTGATTCAGAATGTCCACCAGCCTATATTCAGAACGACTCCCCCTTAAAACGAGTTAAAGATTATCTTGCTGTATTAAACAAATTAAAAAGCAAGTATCGTCATATTATTCTGCTGGGTGGAAGTGAAGGTGCTATTGTTACCAATCTAATAGTTTCAGAGAAAAATGCAGATTTTATTACTGCGGCAATTGCCATGAATGGCGGTGGACGTTTTTTTATTGATGATGTTATTCGTAGCACCAGGCATCAAACTTCGGCAGAAATGTTTGATAAAGAAGTTGATAGTTTTAAAACATTTGCAAAAGAAGTAAAAAAACAGAACATGCCAGTAGGCATGAATGTCAGTGGTCATGGGGCAAATTGGTGGTATGAGTCATTGTCAATTGATAATCAGAATTCGATCCAGTCCAGTAAAGTACCGTTATTGGTTATCCAGACTATGGGTGATAATAATGTGGATGCAGCTGGGGCGAGAAAAATGATGGCTGATATTAATAATCCAAAGGTTTCTTTCAAGGCCTATGATGGTTTGGACCATTATTTCATTGATAAAGATGGAAACTATCATGCTGCCATGATTATTAACGATATTCAAAACTGGTATCAGTTACAAAATAACCGCTCTTCTTCGTAGTTATGAATGCCATAAGCAGCGCGAAAAGCGCTGCTTGTCTCAATTTTATACGTATGTTAAGACCAGTTTTTCAAGAATGTCTTTTGATTGCCGCCAGAGTAAAGAGCCTCCTTCATTATCGAAAACAGTGTGTTCTGCATGTGGGAACCGTTTTGATAAAATTTCACCAAAGTCTGGTGAGTGAACGGTGCTGGCATCCTGCTTCCCATACCATAAATGTACCGGACAGGTAATATCTTCAGGATCAAAAGGCCATTGCCCAAATGTAAGCAGTAGATCCTGAGCATACCCTTCTGCCCCTTGGGAGAAACCTTCATTTAAACACTGACGATAAGCCTGTAGAAAATCGGGCTGGGAGTACAAAGACAAATCCACTTCTGAACTGTGAGCCATAATAAAATTCATTAACCAGTCGGCAGTGATATTCTGAGAAACCCACTGTTTTAACATTTCCGGTTCGGCATTTCTTTGCTTCACCATATTAACAACATCCTGATTTAACAGTTGCTGCGTAGCGGGATAATTAAACTGATCCTGCCCGGCTACAATTGCCAGCCCTGTCGCTTTACAGATTTTTGCCAGTGTCAGTGCGAATACCGCTCCCTGAGAAAAACCCAAAACCATGCATTTTTGTAACCCGCAGAGCTTCAGTATCTCAGCAACATCCTGGGCAAAACTCACTAAAGTCTTATGGGGATGTAGAGATGAATTCCCAAGCCCGGGGCGATCCGGCACGATTAATCTGATATTCAATCTTTCCAGCTCTTGTTCCCCGAAACCCAGTGAGCCACTCATTCCAGCACCGGTACAGAAAATAAGCGGCTTACCTGTGATTGGCCCCCACTCGTACCAGTGAAGCGTACGAGCATCAGGAAGAGATAAGTTACCGGTTCTTGTCGCGGGATTTACATTATATGTTGTCATTTTTCCCTCAAAATAAATTACCAATTGCTATTTCGGAGTAACTTAACTCTTCCCTTCCATCATCCTTTAATGAATTGAGTTACAGATATCCGATATAGTGACGTAGTCGCTGTAATATATAACTGGTCACCTTTAATGCCACCCAAAGTGCAGTTTGATACACGTTCTGGCACTTCAATCTTATCTATTTTCGTACCAAATTTATCGAAAATGATAACGCCATTTTCACAACTACAATAAATATTACCTGATTTATCAATACAAAAACCATCCGGAAAACCTGGAGAGATAGTAGCGAAATGTTTACCTATCCCCAATACTTTATCCCGTACCGGATAGATACGTAGTTCATGTCTGCCATGTCTGGGAAAATCGACGATAGACATATCGGCAATGTACAGATATTTTTCATCAGGAGAAAATGCTAAACCGTTTGGTCGTTGAGTATCACTGGTTGCGATAGAAATACTGTTATCAGCAGGATCATAACAATATACGTAGCACCCGATAATCTGGCTTTCTGATTTATATCCTTCATTATCGTTAATAATTCCGTAGGGCGGATCAGTAAACCAAATTGTCCCGTCAGAACGTACAATAACATCATTGGGTGAATTGAATCTTTTACCGTCAATTTTTTCAACCAATAGGTTAACACTTCCGTCTTTTTCTGTGCGGGAAATACCTCTTCTGCCATGTTCGCAGCTGATGATCCTCCCTTCTCTATCCAGTGTATTACCGTTGGCAAAATGTGAATATTTTCGCCATAAATGAACACCATCATTTTCTGACCAGCGAAACATTTTATTTCCTTTTACGTCACTGAAAATAACTGCATCTTCTGTTGGTAGCCAAACTGGGCCTTCCGCCCAAATAGCCGGAGAACAGAGTAATTCTAAGTATGGTTTCATTATTATTACTCCTTTATACTCGCAGTTTTTAAATAAAAACACAGAAATTAAATATTAATAATTCAGTTTCGACTAAGTAAGTTATGGCGTTTTAATATTTTTATAACTCTGTCTTTAGGGATGGAATAAGATGTATTTCCATTTCTTCCAACCATGGTTTCAGCTGCAAACATGGCATTAATAATGGCTTCTTCTGTGGCACTAACTGTTGCCTCATATAAAGGATCAAGTTTGTCATTGGGTAATATTTTAATTGTTTTTATATCTTCTCTGGAAAATGCATCGTTATTCGCGGTGGAGAATGCAATAAATATTTCCCCGCTGGTGTTTCTGGCCACGCCACCTACTCTGGCAAGCCCGAGAGAGACTCTTTTGGCGATTTTTTCTAACTGATGAGGTGCTAATGGGGCATCTGTAGCAACGACAGCGATGATAGAACCTGCATCCTTTATTTTTTTCTTATCTCCATGATATATCGGCATGAGATCCTGTATCTCTTGACCAACCGGAATCCCAGCAATAATGAGATCATCTCTGAATCCGAAATTCCCCTGAACCAGTACTCCGACAGTATATCCGCCGTCTTTTTTATCTAAAACTCTCGATGAAGTCCCTGTGCCCCCCTTGAAATCAAACAGGTTCATGCCTGTTCCACCACCGACATTACCTTCTTTTATCATTCCTGATTTAGCGCTATCCAATGCGTGATAGACATGTTCTTTTTTTACATGCATACCATTTATATCATTTAATATCCCATCCCATGTTTCTGTAACTACGGGGAGTAACCAGAATAAATCATCCTTAAGTGGTGATACCAGATGGTTATCAGCCAGCCAGCTGATGGCTGAGTCTCTGACAACACCGACACTGTGCGTATTAGTGATTAATATTGGTGTTTCCAGAAAGCCGCTTTCCTGAACCCATTGGCTGCCTGTCATTTCCCCATTCCCGTTCAAAGAGAATATGCCGGAAAATACTGGGCTGAATTTTTTCCCTCTGGGTAATATTGCGGTTACGCCGGTTCTTATCGGCCCTTTCCCCACTTCCAGTTTTCCATTATCTTTTATTATGGTTGAATACCCAACGGTTACACCATTAACATCAGTAATTGCATTATATTTTCCGGTTGCTCCAGAAAAAGGAATGCCAAAATTTCTGGCTCTGGTTTCACTATTGGCGAAGGAATTTGAAGTGATTATTATTGAGATAAATAACGTTACCATTTTTATGGTTTTTATCATAAATACTCCTTGTTGTGATTAATTAGTTATCACTATTTCATTATTAACTTATGGAAGCATTTAATTAAATCATGATTTATATCAACGCACAGTGCTATAAATAATCATGCGGCTGATACTATTTGATAATGTCGTTATTTCGTTCTTTAATTTTAAAGGTGTAATAAATTGATTTCAAATTACACGATAATTTGAAATCAATAAGAAAATCGAGGTGAATTTTTGTTATTTTGGTGAACCTATCAGTAATTGATCATCAGATATAACAAGAGCCTTATTTGAAAGGTAATCATCACCCAGTAACCCGTCAAAATTTATTTTTTCATCAGGTACCTGAAAAAGAAATGCAGATAATTCAATGCCATCAGGTGTCATAATCGTTCGTTTTGGGCATAATAATGAAAAATCAACACAGCCCTCCTTTGAACGGGTAAAAAGTACAGTATGGCTGGCACCCGTATCAATAACCATATGATTTAACTTTTTATTACCGGACGATACACTCACCTCTATTCCGTAATTTTTACGAGTGAATGGAATGTTTTTCCAGTGATAACCGTCAGGAATGTTTTTAGCATTATCGGTAATTGTGAGCATCTTTGAAGGATAGTCGATAATCAGAGTATTGTTTTTGACAACACCCAGCCCCAATAAGCCATTAATACGAAGTTGCCCATTATCATCTAACATACCGTTTCCCCACGGCTTTAATACTTCAACATCAATGCCTGAAAGTTTTTTACCATTCACAGTAATATCAACTGCTTTTGCTACTACATTATCCAATGTTTCATTACCAAAAATATCAACAGAACGAGATGTTTCAATGTTGTGGTCACGTGATGTAAAAATAGAATCAAAGACAGATTGGGGCAGATAAAGAGCACTGGATGCACCTGTATCAATTTCAATCTTATCAATTTCCTTTCCATTGATATTTAGTGATACGGAGAGTGTTTTACGATCAAGGTAAACAATTGGGGCTGTGATATCTGCCTTTGCAGTTTTAGCAGAGATTGTCGTGAAAAATAAGGCTGCTATACACATACCCAGAGTTTTATTTATATTCTTAAAATACGATCTTTTCTGCAATATCATTTTTTCTTTTCTCCTATCCCATTAGTCAGATAAAAACATAAATTTTACTTATCATTATTTTACGGGATTAATATAGGCCATTAGAAAAAATTACACAATCATATTGAATTAACAGAAAAAAATATCGATTAGCTGGTATTCTTGTTCGGTATTGCTAGGCTTCATATTAGAGCACTATCTACATTAATATTTAACCTGCCTTATCCATTAACCAACAAAAAAACATCAGAGAATACAAATGCATGACTACGGAATCTGGACGATTGTTACACCTGTCGTGACCATCATATTAGCCATTCTAACCCGACAAGTGATGTTGTCATTGATGCTGGGGATTCTGGTTGGGTTCACGGTAATACACGATCACAACATTATATTGGGAATAAAAAGTACGCTCGAGGGGGTAATTAATACTTTTACGTCATCGGGAAATACCAAAACGGTTATTTTTATGATAATGATTGGCGGTATTATGCGGCTGGTTACTGTCACGGGTGGTGTACAGGCTTTGGTTCAGCTATTAACTGACCGAACTAAAATTATTAAAAGTAAGAAAAACGTACAATTTTTGGCGATTATTATTTCTGCTCTTATTTTTATCGAAAGTTCCATCAACCAATTAGTGGCCGGTGCATCGACCAAAAACCTTGCCAGAAAGTATGCTGTTCCCCCTGAAAAAATGTCCTATCTGATTCAGACTGCCGGTGTTTCTGTTTGCTCGCTGGTAATGATTAATGGCTGGGGCGCAGTCATGATGGGAATAGTCGGAGTGCAAATTTCCAATGGACTAATTTCAGGTGAGCCTTTTGATATTGTTATACATTCTCTGGGATATAATCTGATGGCCTGGCTCTCACTTGTCAGCATATTATTTTATATTTTTACCAATATTTCCTGGGGCCCCATGAAAAAAGCAGAGCAGAATGCTTTGCATCAACACAAGACGCCAGTACTGAACCGCAAGGAAACAGAATCTGATGAAGTTATTGAGCACCCTAACAGCAACAGTGTTCTGAATTTTTTTATCCCCATTCTGTCAACTGTGCTGATGGTTCCTGTCGCTCTCTATATTACTGGCGAAGGTGATTTCAGCAAAGGCAGTGGCTCAACATCCGTTTATTGGGGTGTGATGTTTGGTACGGTTATTTCTTTCTTTTGGTTCTTAGGCCGCCGGATTTTATCCATTAATACCTTTTTCGAAGAACTTTATATTGGTTATGCCAGTATGCTGAAAATCAGTTCTATTATGATTCTGGCATTTTTAATGGGAACAGTTTCGGCTGATCTGAATACGGGGGCTTATATTGCGCAGATCACACATGGTGTACTCCCTGTCGGATTCTCTGTAGGTTTTATCTTTGTCATCAGCGCTATTATGTCACTGGCAACCGGCACATCATGGGGGACGTTTGCGATTATGATCCCGATTGGTGTGCAACTTGGCCTTTCGGTTGGGATGCCGGTGGAATATATGATTGGAGCGGCCATTTCCGGCTCCATTTCTGGTGATGCGATAGTGGCGTCAATGGCAACAGATTGTGATCATATCGAACATATCCGTACACAAATGCCCTACGCTCTTGTGACAGCCAGTATTGTACTGAGTATCTATCTCTACCTAGGGTTTACTTACTGAGTACTTTTTCGGGCAAAAATCTGGCGGCTTTACTTTATAAGCCAGCCGCCAGATAACTAATTAATAATTTGCGGTCGGCCAGTCAATATAGCCTTCTGCTCCAGAACCGTAGTGGGTATTACTATCCAGACCAGTCAGTTCAATATCATAACGTAGGCGGTTTACCAGATCAGGGTTAGAAATAAACGGACGTCCAAATGCAACTGCATCAACTTTTCCTTCCGAACGGCGGGAAATGGCCATTTCGAAGTCATAGTTATTATTACCGATATAAGCTCCTTCAAACAGAGAGCGTAAAGCATCCAAATCAACACCTTCAGGAATCAGACGATCTTTTCCTGTTGTTCCTTCCACAAAATGTAGGTAAGCCAGTTTGAATGAGTTTAGCTGTCGGATCAGGTAGCTATAAGTCGCCATAACATTGCTGTCACGTGGAGTTTCGCCGACTTCGGTTGTCACTGGTGATAACCGGATACCAACCCGACCATCTCCCCATACTCCGGTGACAGCTTTAACCACTTCCAGAACCAGACGAACCCGGTTTTCAATAGAGCCACCGTATTGATCGGTTCGATGGTTGGTTGAATCACGTATGAACTGCTCCAAGAGATAATTGTTGGCTGAATGAATTTCTACACCGTCGAATCCTGCTCGTTTGGCGCATTCTGCTGCGTGCCTGTATTGCTCGATAATGCCGGGGATTTCGTCCGTATTCAGGGCACGTGGCATTGAGGCTTCCTGCAAACCTTTTACGGTATAAACATTTCCTGCGGCTTTTATAGCAGAGGGAGCTACAGGCGATTCACCATTAGGTTGCAGATCAACATGAGAACAGCGGCCGACATGCCATAATTGCATCACTATTTTTCCACCCGTTGCGTGAACGGCATCAGTGACTTTTTTCCACTCAGTCATCTGTTCTTCAGTCCAGATGCCGGGGGTCATGGCATATCCCCGCCCCTGTGCTGAAATATTGGTTGCTTCCGAAATGATCAACCCGGCGCTGGCGCGCTGAGTATAATAGGTCACCATCATTTCGTTCGGTACACCCGCGTCATTAACACGACCGCGTGTTAATGGTGCCATAACAATACGGTTAGCAAGCTCGATCTCTCCTAACTTAACCGGTGAAAAAAGGTCGGTACGAATACTATTGTCAGCCATAACATTTCCTTTTAATAATTGACCAGTCGTCTACAAAAAAGATAAAAAAATGCGACTACGATAGTAGTCGCTGGGTCATCTCTATGGCAGAGTCAAATGGAGCGGTATCTTTAGCTACTTTAGCGACAAGAGATGCCCCCAGCCATAATTGATATAGTGATTCAGCTAGTACGCGAGGCGATACATCCGCTGAGATAGAGTTATCACTCTGCCCTGACTCAATACATTGAGTCAGTTGATCGATAATGTCGACAGTACCTCGACAAAGAATGGATCTCATTCCTTCGGAAAGGTCGCAAACCTCCGCCCCTAATTTAACAGTCAGGCATTTGTCTTCAGGCTGGCCTGTTGTCTGTATTTCAGAACAGACACGAAAATAGTTGAGCAAACGCTCACGAGCGGTGCCTTCGGTTGAGGATAAAAGCGTTCTGGCCCTGGACAAATATTCATTGAAATATTCCTTCAACAAGATCTGTCCAAACTCTTCTTTTGATTTGAAATAGTAATAAAATGAACCTTTGGGGACACCGGCAGCGGTGACCAGTTCGGCCAACCCAACGGCAGTGTAACCTTTGTGAGCGATAATTGATTTGGCAACATCCAGAATATGTTGTCTTGTGTCTGATGCAGATTTTTTCATAATGCTTTTATCATAATCACAATACTGACTGGTCGTCTAGTTATTTGTCTTATAAATTTCACAACTGATTATGAGATAGCATTGGTCTGTTTCTTATGCATGACAGGTAAATTTTGTTTATCACATATCTTCCTTTTCTATTTGAGGTGTCAGGTATGGAATCGTTACCACTTATCAGAGTATTAGGAAAAAGTGACGTTAAAGATTACCGGGAACTTCGGCTTGAATCTTTGTGCGTCAATCCCGAATCTTTTGGTTCGACGTATCAAGAGGAATCAACTAAAAGTGAGCAGGAGTTTATCACCAGAATAACGGGTTCTTTGATTTTGGGCGCTTATTTAAATAATGAGTTAATTGGTACGATTGGATTTCAGCAAAATAGCAACTATAAAACCTTACATAAAGGAATTATCTGGGGTTTTTATGTCAAGCCGGATTATCGGGGTTTGAAAGTTGGCGAAAAACTAATGGATAACTTAATAACATTGCTGAAAAAAAGTAACGTTAAAAAGGTATCATTAGCTGTTGTTGAAGAGAATGTCTCAGCGATTCATTTATATGAAAAAATGGGATTCAAGGTATATGGGACGGAACCTATCTCATTAAAAATTGATGAAGAAAAATACGTCAATAATATCTTGATGTGTCTGTTCATCTAAATGTTAATTCAAAGCCAATTATCACGTTTCAAACCGTTTTTTACAGCGAAACGTGATTTTTGCTTCATAAGATTTAATCTTCACGAATGAGTGTATTCGCGGATAAAAGATCTGCTGCCCGATGACATAGCTCTGTAAATATAGCAATTTCGCCCTGAGACATATGCGATGTGACAATATCAGCCATATTGTGTCTACTTGCTTCGGTTCGCTGCAAGAATACCAATCCCTTCGGGCTTAATTTAGTGACCAGTTCGCGCTTATCATGCTCACTCGATTCTTGTTTAACCAGCTCTTTATCTTTAAGTGAGCGCAAAATCTTCGATGTTTTTGAGCGGGTAAAACCGAGCTTTTCACCAATAACACCGGGGTTCATGGATTGATGCTGCCGGAGTAAATGTAATACATCATATTGAGCCCAGGAAACGCCTTCAGGGTTTACCATCGTTCTTCTTGCAACAAGAACGCACTGGAGCCTGCTCAATGCATCTCCAAAAGGTGTTATCGCAATATCATGAGTGTTCTGATTATCCGTTTTCATATAACGCTTTTCTTTCTGTGATTCAGCTAACGGTAAATGGCAGGAGAAAATCATCCCGCCACTGTCTAAAGTTTTGACTCAAGTCGCCCCATTATTGTGATAAATATCCGCCATCAACAGGATAAATCCCCCCTGTGCAAAAGCTGGATTTTTCTGATAAAAGAAATGAAATAAATTCAGCAACTTCTTCCATTTTAGCCATTCTTTTCATTGGGTGGCAGTCTGAAAAGCGGTGTAATACTTCTTCTGGAAGTTCGTTTATCTTTGGAGTACTAACATAACCGGGGGCAACTGCATTTACCCGGATATTCTTACATGCAAATTCTAGCGCAGCGGTTTTCGTTAAACCAATCACGCCATGCTTTGCTACGGTATAAGGCGATAAGCCAGTAATACCAGCTAATCCATTAACGGCTGACAAATTAACTATCGCCCCTCCTCCTGATTTCTGCATCGCGGGTATTTCATATTTCATGCAATAGAAAACACTGCTTAATGTGGTGGAAATAACCCTATCCCAATTCTCCAGTGTTTGCTCTGGTATAGTTTTATTATGTTCACCTGTTATTCCGGCACTATTGACTGCAAAATCCAGCCTGCCAAAATAACTCACTGTGTTATCAATTAAACGGCGAACTTGGGCTGGATCAGATACATCACACTGAATACCCAGAGCGCGTCTACCATCAGGTGATAAGGATTTAGCCTTATTTTCAACTGAAAGCTTAGATCTGGATGCAATGACAACACTGGCTCCTTTTGCATATAAAACGTCCGCGACTTTTTCTCCAATCCCATCAGTGCTACCAGTAATAATAGCTACCCGACTGTTAAAACTCATAAATCCCTCCGTATCATTTTTACTGGATTTATCTGACTTTAACAGCCGATAGTGACAATTTTTGTCAGCAAGATAATTTCCATTTGGAAAGTATATTTGGTGTTTATTAAAAAATTCTCGGGGATGATATCCACGTTTTCAGGATATTGGTTTCTATTTGGAAACTAAAAATCAGGATTTCATAAGCACGAATACAGGCTGATAATGTTTTTTACTTTTTCCAGTACCGTTTGCAGGGATTTTTGTTCTATCGAACCAATAGCCAGACGGATTGCATGTGGCACATATGAAGATGTAGCAAATGGTTCGGCTGTGGATACTGATATATGCTCCTTCATTAAAGCCATTGTAACCTGATCTGCCCTTACTCCCTCATCCAGCGGAAGCCAGACAAAATAGGATGATGGATGGCTGATATATCTCATTCCTTTAAAGACGCGTTTAACAATGAGTTGACGTGCCTGTGCATCATGACGTTTATCTTCTTCTAACTGGGTGATCATTCCGTTAGTGATCCACTCACAGGTAATGGCGGTAATTAAAGCAGGGGTATTCCATGTTGTTACCCTGATTATCCGTTCAAGTGCGGGGATCTTTTCTACCGAAGCAGCAATAAAACCAACGCGTAAGCCGGTCGCAATACTTTTCGAAAAACCAGAAACATAAATTGTGGATTCAGGAGCCAGTTCCGCTAGGGGCGGCGGTGCATTCTCAGCAAGAAAAGCGTAAGAACCATCTTCAATCAGCAGCAGGTTATATTGTCGGGCCAGCGCCACCAGACGTTGCCGATGTTGCCGGCTCATCACCCATCCTAATGGATTGTGTAATGTAGGCATGGTATAGAACGCCCGGACATGCCGACGCTGACATAGCTTTTCCAGTGCATCCAGATCAGTCCCCTCGTTACCCGCAGGAACTGAAACAAGTTCCAGATGATAAGTCTTTGCCAGCGCTTTAAAACCCGGGTAAGTCAGAGTATCTACTGCAACTACATCACCGGGTTTCAACATAGCCATAACAGTTGTGGCTAAACCATGCTGAGCACCGCTAACAATAAGGGTATTATCTGTCGTGATACTCTTTAATCCCCTTGTTTTCAGATATTGCGCTATCACCGTTCGTTCATGCAAACGCCCGCCATGTGGCTGGTAACGAAGTAACGCGTCAAGATCGCCGGAAGTCGCCAGTTGGCGGAGGGAATTTCGTAACAATTCTGTCTGGGAGGGAAAAGAGGGATAGTTAAAACTTAAATCAACCATATCTGAAGCTACATGGTGTTCTATACCAAAATCCGCAGGTAATGATATTTCCCGGACAAATGTCCCTCTCCCTGTCTCCCCACTCACGAGTCCCATCGCTTCAAGTTCGGTATAAACCCGGGTTGCTGTGACTAAAGACATCTTTTCATCGATAGCCAGCTGTCGGTGAGTAGGCAGGCGTGTTCCGGGAGGCAAACGGCCCGTCCGTATATCAGCAGCAAATTTATCAACTATAAATTTATATCGAGAGTGTGCCATTAAAAAAAGCCTCCGGTTTCAGTGCATTTCTCATGATAACGCCTGATTTATATGCGATTTGTATGAAAATGTATTCATGACAATAATTTGATTGTCATGAATGTGAGCAATATCATGATTTATCGTTATCACAGATTGGTCAGTATTTTATTTATAGGCTTCAGTTAGATACTCGATAAACTCCAGGTTACAACGGGTAATAATATGAGGTGAATCCTTATATTTCCCCGCAGTGCGGGGAGATAGACACCTATCTTGAAGTTGAGTTGGTATAGAATCTAATTACATGAGGTTTCAGAACAAACATGAAAAGTTTAACCATGAAACAGGATAGAACGAACGGATGGTTTAATGGCTTTCTTGGTGTATTGATTTTCAGTGGCTCTTTACCTGCAACAAAAGTAGCAGTAATGGATTTTGACCCTGTGTTTCTGACCGTTGCCCGGGCATCCATTGCCGGTTTATTGGCTCTGGTCATCTTGTTAGCTCTAAAAGAAAAGCGCCCTAAGTTAGAACAAATCGCTTCTCTGGTTATCGTTTCTATCGGTGTGGTCGTTGGCTTCCCTCTTCTCACCGCACTGGCACTACAATATATAACTTCAGCTCACTCCATTGTATTTTTGGGTTTACTGCCTCTGGCAACAGCCATCTTTGGTGTATGGCGTGGAGGAGAGCGTCCCCGTCCTGCTTTCTGGGTGTTTTCTGTCATCGGCAGTGCACTGGTTGTGGGGTTCGCATTTACTCAGGATTCAAGTGCTTCACTGACCGGAGATCTATTAATGCTGGCATCTGTCATTGTATGCGGGCTCGGTTATGCAGAAGGTGCAAAGGTTTCCAGAGAACTGGGTGGCTGGCAGGTGATATGCTGGGCTTTACTCATATCATTACCCATAATGCTGATTCTGACATTGATATATATGCCGGATACATTTCAAAACGTCAGTATGCCTGCCTGGATAAGCCTTGGGTATGTTTCACTCTTCAGTATGCTGATCGGGTTTATTTTCTGGTATCGCGGTTTAGTGCAAGGAGGAATTGCTGCTGTCGGCCAGCTTCAATTACTTCAACCCTTTTTAGGGCTGGCTTTAGCTGCGAGTTTGCTGGGTGAATCTGTAAGCTTCCTTATGGTTATTGTCACGATTGGTGTAGTTTTCTGTGTCTTTGGCTCCCGACGATTTGCAAGATAGCCTCCGATAAGGTGAAACCATCTTCTTACCTCTTGGGAAGGTGGTATTCATCGTGTTGGAATTCCTTCCGTCAGATCACACTCGGCTCAATAGAACATTCAGCCGTTTAGTTCCCCTCTGCTTTGATAAGACGTTAACGTTACCTATAAACATTAAGTAATTTTATTATAACTACTCGTTACTCCTGCCACATTAAACTGCCGATCAAGCTTCATTCTTTTACCTTTTTGGACTTACGGAATACATGGGTAAAACAAAATAAACATAATAATTTTTTTATTATTTTGTTTCTGTTTAAGTTCATTGGTTTAGTTTTGATAACGTCTTATTAATGCCACCTACGTTGGCATCCTGATATGCAAGTTAAGCACTATCCTCGCGCTTGAAGAAATAACCTAGATACCTTTTTGTTCTGAATGAAGCACTTGTATACAAAATACAACGCTCTATCTGTGCCTGTTAATGCAGGAGTTATTTCGTAATTGCAAGAATTATACCAGGTTTTTTAGCTGGCAGATTAATCTATGAGATTCTGGAGCTATAAAATGCATACACAACGTAACCACAAACCATCATGTGGTGAATTCTCACTAAGCTCTACTCAACAAGTTATTTGGTTAGACCAAATGACTCGCCCTAACTCCTCCGATTACAACCTCAGTACATTAATTTTTCTTGAGGGGGAGCTGGACGAATCATTATTTATTCAGGCGCTGGAAGCCGTCATTTCTCATCATGATGCTTTACGTTTAAAACTCATTGAGACTTACGGGATGCCTCGGCAAACATTTGTTGAGACTCTCCCGCTTCCCTTAACGGTATACGATTTTTCACAGGAAACTGATGCTGAATTCCGCGCCGAACAGCAGATACACGCTAATTTTATACGCCCGTTTTGTTTATATAATGAATTGTGGCATACCGGATTATTTAGGGTCAGTGAGAACCGCTGGTACTGGCAATTCTGCTGTCATCATTTGATCTCAGATGGCATGGGATTAAAACTGATTATCAAGGCGCTTTTAGAACACTACAGGCATTTAACGATCGGGGAAAATTTGCCTGATATAGCTCCTTCTTATCTTGATTTTATTACTGAAGATCACGCCTATCTGAATTCTAAATTGTACATGCGAGACTTGCAGTTCTGGCAGAAGCGCTATGAAACGTTGCCATCAGCCCTGCTTCCACTGTCGCATTCAAGGAAGCCTGCCACGAGTGAATTTGTTAAACCCGTCTTTTGGCAACTGGATAAAACACTTTCTCAGCAGATAGAAAATATCGCAACCACTCATGGATTATCTGTCCTTCATTTTATGTATGCCATTTTAGCTTGCTATTTTGCTCGTATTAACGGTACCGAAGAGATTGTTATAGGCATTCCCGTCCACAACCGAAAAAATAAAAAACAAAAATCGACACCCGGTATGTTTTCGTCAGTCATCCCTATCAGAGTGACTATTCATGCGGATGATTCTGTTCTTGATATTATGAATAAAGCGGCGGCTGAGCTGCATCATTGCTATAAACATCAACGATTTCCTATTACTGAAATCAATCAGCATACACAAATCAAACAAAAAACCGGGCGTAGCCAACTTTTTGATATCGTCCTGTCATTTGAGCCATTCGATGTCTGTGTCAGTATGGAGAATATAGCCACAACGTTAAAAGGCACCTATCGTGGCGTAATGTTTCCTCTTTCAATTGCGATTCACCAATATTCAGTCTCTACAAATCCCAAAACTGAAAAGGAAAATAAACCCTTCACCATTTCATTCAGCTACGACAGTAATTACCTGAGTTATGAAGAAGTTATCACCCTTCAATCCCGGCTGGCACTGTTAACTGAAGCCGCAGTGATATCACTGGATACAAAGGTTAAACATGCTCCTCTCTTACCTGAGATGGAACGGCATAACCTGTTGTTCACATTCAATAATACCGAAGCTGAATTTCCGCAGGATGCACTCATTCACGAGTTGTTTGAACAACAAGCAGCACTTACCCCAGAAGCTACCGCTGTGGTATTTGAAGAACAGTCCCTCAGTTATAACGAACTTAACCGCCGGGCCAATCAACTGGCCCATCATCTGATTGGATTGGGGGTGCAACCGGATGATCGCGTCGCTATCTGTGCCGAGCGCAATTTAGAGATGGTGGTGGGATTATTGGCGATCCTCAAAGCTGGCTGCGCGTATGTGCCTCTTGATCCGGCTTATCCACCTGAGCGGCTGGCTTATATGCTGGCTGATTCCGATCCCGTGGCGTTACTGATTCAAACAACACTGAACGGAATCGTTGGGGAGCTTCCATTACCTACTGTCAAACTTAATGAACTGTCCTCGCCCATATTCGCGACCCTGCCGGAAACCAATCCGGTTGCCGCCATGCAGGGGCTGAATTCACAGCATCTGGCCTATGTTATTTATACTTCCGGTTCGACCGGACAGCCCAAAGGGGTAATGAACAGCCACCGTGCCCTGTGCAATCGGCTGGTGTGGATGCAGAACACCTATCAACTGACTCCTGAAGATCGGGTGTTGCAGAAAACCCCGTTCAGTTTCGATGTCTCTGTCTGGGAGTTTTTCTGGCCCCTGCTATATGGAGCCTGTCTGGTGATGGCCCGGCCGGAAGGCCATAAAGACGTCGATTATCTCGCCCAGTTGATTGAACAAGCCGGGATCACCACTCTGCACTTTGTGCCGTCCATGTTGCAGCAGTTTGTGCAGAGGGTTAAACCACAACATTCCTTGCCCTCCCTCCGGCGGGTCATGTGCAGCGGTGAAGCTCTGCCCGCAGAATTGCAACAACGCTTTTTTTCTCGTTTTAATACGGAATTACACAACTTATATGGCCCGACTGAAGCCGCCATCGACGTTACTTATTGGGCTTGTCAGCGTGATGATAAACGCCATTTTGTGCCGATTGGTTATCCGATCTCCAATACGCAAATGTATGTTCTAGATAAACAGGGTAATCCTGTACCCATTGGTGTCAGTGGTGAGATCCATATCGGCGGCGTCGGTGTTGCCCGGGGTTACCTGAATCGGCCTGAACTGACTACCGAACGTTTTCTACCCGATCCATTTTCCACTGAGCCTGATGCCCGTCTGTACAAAACCGGCGATCTGGGCCGCTGGCTGCCAGATGGCAGTCTAGAATACCTCGGACGTAATGATTTTCAGGTGAAATTGCGGGGTTTCCGCATTGAATTGGGAGAAATTGAAGCAGGCCTGATGCAATGTCCCGGTGTACAGGACGCAGTCGTGATGGTCCGTGAAGATACTGAGGGCGATACCCGTCTGGTAGCCTATCTCTGTGCTGAAACGGGTACGAAACTGGTGCCTATTGATCTGCGCCGACAGCTGGCACAACATCTGGCAGAATACATGCTCCCCTGTGCGTTTGTCATTTTAGATACTTTCCCACTAACTCCTAACGGTAAGCTCGATCGTAAGGCGCTACCCGTTCCGGACTTATCCTCCGTGATCACCCGTGACTATGCGGCACCGGTGGGTGAAGTAGAAACCATGCTGGCTGAAATCTGGCAGGATTTACTGAAACTGGAACGGGTTGGTCGTCACGACCATTTTTTTGAACTGGGCGGGCATTCGCTGATTGCGGTCAGCATGATTGAACAATTGCGTAATAAAGGATATTCACTGGAAATACCTACTTTTTTTGCTACGCCGCTGCTGGCAGAGATGGCACAGGCGATACAGGCCCGGCAAGATACGCCGGATATGCTTATCCCACCGAACCTTATTCCCGATGGCTGCACAGCCATCACCCCGGATATGCTGCCATTAGTGACGCTGTCACCAACCGAAATTAACACGATTATTGCAACTGTGGCTGGTGGTGTAACTAATGTGCAAGATATCTATCCGCTCTCCCCGTTACAGACAGGCATTCTGTTCCATCACCAGTTACAGGAAAACGAGGATGCCTACCTGTTAAATGGTCTGCTGGCTTTTGATGATCGCGCCCATCTGGATACTTTTCTGAACGCTCTGCAACAAGTAATAGACCGCCATGATATTCTGCGAACTGCCGTCTGCTGGCAGGGTCTGAGCCATCCCGTTCAGGTAGTCTGGCGACAGGCACCGTTACTCGCGACACCATTTATCCCCACGTCCGTACAGAATATTCCGTCTCAATTACAAGCGCATATCGCTCAACGAATGAATATCAGTCAGGCACCCTTATTTACCGCCAGTACCACCCACGATCCGGCCAGTAATGAGTGGCTGCTGGCGCTGAGTTTTCATCATCTGGTTAGTGACCATGTGACACTGGAATTAATCATGAATGAGATCCAGCAATTATTACAAGGAGAAGTCGAGTCCCTGCCTGCGCCCCTGCCATACCGCAACTTTATTGCCCAAATGCTGAACATACCGCTTTCAGTGCATGAAGGTTACTTCCGCGAGCGGCTCGCTGAGATTGATGAACCCACAGCCCCCTTCGGCCTGCTCAATGTACAGGGAGATGGTACAGATGTGACGGAAGCCCAATTGTGTCTGGATATCACGTTGGCACAAACCCTCCGCGCACTGGCTCGTCAACTGGGGATCAGTCCGAGTGTGCTGTTCCATGTCGCGTGGGCACAGGTATTGGCCCACACCAGTGGACGTGATGACGTGGTGTTCGGCACGGTACTGTCCGGACGATTGCAAGGCACTACAAGGGCCGATCAGGTGATGGGGATGTTTATCAACACCCTGCCGGTCAGAATATCCCTGAATAATCACACTGTACTTGAAGTGGTTCGGGCAACGGCAAAAGATCTGGCAGACCTGCTGGAACATGAGCAATTTCCACTTGCTCTCGCCCAGCGTTTCAGTAGTGTGACACCTCCCCAGCCTTTGTTCAGTGCTCTGTTTAACTATCGCCATTCTCCATCAAATGCTACGGATAAACCCCGCTGGAAAGGTGTTCGTCTGCAGTCTTTTGAAGAGTGGTCAAATTATCCACTGGATCTGTCAGTGGACGATCACGGGGACGGTTTTACTCTGGTTGCCCAAACTGTGAACAGCGTTGACCCCAATCGGGTGGTGAATTATATGTATACCGCTCTTTGTGGGCTGACCGAGGCGTTGCAAAACAATCCCGGTCAGCCTGTGTTGGCGCTGCCCATTCTGCCGGTAGCCGAACGCCAACAGTTACTGGTGGATTTCAATGCCACACAAGCTGATTTTCCGCAGCATGCCCTTATTCACGAACTGTTTGAACAGCAGGTTGCGCTAACACCAGAGTCCCTTGCCGTGGTGGGTGAAGAACACACACTGAGTTATGATGAACTGAACCAGCGTGCCAACCAGTTGGCCCATGCCCTGATTGCGGCAGGTATCCAGCCGGATGATCGGGTCGCTTTGTGTATCGAACGCAGCCCGGATATGATGATTGGCATTCTGGGTATCTTAAAAGCCGGGGCGGCGTATGTACCGCTTGATCCGAATCACCCGGATAAGCGACGGGCTTATATACTGTCTGACAGTACGCCTAAATTACTGCTCACCCAACAGCATTTACAGGCACAGGTTCTGAACCATGATATCCCTGTCTGGTTCTTGGATAAGGCGGATTATCTGAATCGAGCCGCCAAATACGCTGTCGCTAACCCTGAACCGGAACAACTGGGATTACAGAGTCACCATCTGGCCTATGTGGTCTATACTTCGGGTTCGACAGGGCGACCCAAAGGCGTGATGGTTGAGCATCGTAATGTGGTGAACTTTATTCATGCCCAGTGTCAGATAACCGCGCTTAATGCGGCAGATCGCGTCCTGCAATTTGCCACAATCGCCTTTGATGCGTCCGTGGCCGAAATTTTCCCGACACTGGCAACGGGCGCCACCTTAATTCTACGACCCTCTCACCTTCAGATACCGGATGCCGCTTTCGGCCACTTCCTGCAAGAACAAGCCATCAGCGTTGTCGATATACCGACCGCTTTCTGGCATCAGTGGGGACAGGAAATAAAAGCCGGTCGCAGTGGGTTCAGTTCAACCCTGCGTTCAATTACGGTTGGCGGGGAAAAAACTAACCTTCACTCTCTTACCGACTGGCAATCCCTGCCTGAAACACAACACTGTCGCTGGACAGACACCTACGGCCCAACGGAAGCCACTGTCATTGTGACCTCTCTGTCACTCCATGGTGGCGCCTTACACGATGCGGCTCAAACGTTGTCCATTGGTCGCCCAATCGCCAATTGTCGAATTTATCTACTTGATAAAAAACAACAACCTGTTCCTCTGGGTGTGACGGGGGAAATCTATATCGGTGGTGCTAGCGTCGCCCGGGGTTACCTGAATCATTCTGATTTGACTGCTGAGCGCTTTGTTGCTGACCCGTTCAGTTCCCAGCCGGATGCTAGAATGTATAAAACCGGCGATCTGGGGCGCTGGCTATCGGACGGTAATATCGAATATCTGGGTCGTAATGATTTTCAGGTCAAGATCCGGGGTTTCCGCATCGAACCAGGGGAAATTGAAGCACAATTAGCCGCCTGTCAAGGTGTCAGAGAAGCGGTGGTTATCGCCCATAAAGCTGATAATGGTGAACAACGGCTGGTCGCTTACGCAGTGCCACAGCCGGATGCCGCGCTGGACACCGCCAGTCTGCGTGACCAGTTACATACCCGTCTGGCGGAATATATGATCCCCAGCGCCTTTGTGGTATTAGAGACCTTCCCGCTGACCCCCAATGGCAAGCTCGACCGCAAGGCGCTGCCCGCACCGGACTTGTCAGCGGTGATCACCCGGGATTATGAAGCACCGATTGGTGACGTGGAAATTGCACTGGTACAAATCTGGCAGGAATTACTGGGCGTGGAACGGGTCGGTCGTCACGACCATTTCTTTGAACTCGGGGGACATTCCCTGATTGCCGTCAGTCTGATTGAACAGTTACGCAGTCGGGGATATTTACTGGAGGTACGTAGCATTTTTGCCACACCATTGCTTTCAGAGATGGCGCAAGCAATATATGCACAACAGGATACTTCCGATATTTTTGTTCCCGCCAATCGTATTCCCGATGGTTGCACACATATTACCCCCGATATGCTGCCGTTGGTGACGCTGTCACAAACTGAAATTAATACGATTGTTGCAACTGTGGCGGGGGGGGTGGCTAATGTACAGGATATCTACCCGCTCTCCCCGTTACAGACAGGCATTCTGTTCCACCACCAGTTACAGGAAAATGGTGATGCCTATCTATCAAATAGCCTACTGGCTTTTGATACCCGTTCCCGTCTGGATACCTTTCTGAATGCTCTGCAACAAGTGATAGACCGCCATGATATTCTGCGAACAGCTTTCTGCTGGCAGGGACTGAGCCAGCCGGTACAGGTGGTCTGGCGACAAGCAAAACTGCCGGTGACATCGTTTGTTCCCACATCGGCAGAAAATATTCCGTCGCAATTACAGTCCCACATCACTAACCGGTTGGATATGAGTCAGGCTCCGTTATTTACTGCCTGTACTACCTATGCTCCCGCTTCTGAGGAATGGTTGTTGGCTCTGAGTTTCCATCATCTGGTCTGCGATAATGTAACACTGTCGTTGATCATGAATGAAATTCAACAGCTATTACAGAAACAGAGGGTACAGGGACAGCCGATTGCACTGACTTCGCCATTGCCATACCGCAACTTTATTGCTCAGGCCCTGAGCGTACCGGCTTCGGTACATGAAGACTATTTTCGTCAACAGCTTGCGGATATTGATGAACCCACCGCGCCTTTCGGTTTGCTTAATGTGCAAGGCAATGGCACTGATGTGACGGAATTCAGTTTACCACTGGATAAAACTCTGGCTCATACTCTGCGCGCGCAGGCTCGGTGTTTAGGGATCAGCGCGAGTGTGCTGTTCCATGTCGCCTGGGCACAAGTGCTGGCTAAAATCTGCGGACAAGAAAATGTCGTATTCGGCACAGTGCTATTGGGACGATTACAAGGTTCTGTCGGTGCAGATCAGGTGATGGGGATGATGATTAATACCCTGCCGATCCGGGTCTCCCTGAGTAATTTCAGTGCATTGGAAGTCGTGCAGGCAACAGCCAAAAATCTGGCAAACCTACTGGAGCATGAACAAGCTCCGCTGGCACTGGCACAGAATTGCAGTGGTGTTATCCCGCCGATGCCGCTGTTCAGTGTATTGTTCAACTATCGTCACGGCTCATCAACTCCCGCAGAGGCAGAGAAAACTGTCTGGGAAGGAATACGCCTGCTGGCATCCGCAGAGAGGACAAACTATCCCATCACCCTTTCAGTGAATGATACAGAGGACGGTTTCACGTTGATTGCTCAGAGTGTGGCGGATGCCGACCCCTGCCGATTGGTGAATTATCTGCATACTGCCCTGAGTGAATTAGTTAACACGCTGACGACTGAACCCCAGCGGCCTGCGCTTGATTTATCTATTCTGCCTGCGGCTGAACGTCAGCTACTGTTGGAGTATTTCAATGCTATACAGGCTGATTTCCCACCAGATACCTTGATCCACGAACTATTTGAACAACAGGTTGTTCGAACGCCGGAAGCGATTGCCGTGGTGTGGGAAGCGGAAACGCTCAGTTATGGCGAACTGAATCGTCAGGCTAACCAGTTGGCCCATTATCTGATGGAATTGGGCGTAAAACCGGATGATCGTGTGGCTATCTGTGTCGAACGCAGTTTAGACATGATCGTGGGAATATTGGCTATTCTCAAGGCTGGCGGTGCTTATGTGCCCCTTGATCCGGCCTATCCCGCTGACCGATTAACTTATATGCTGGCCGATGCCGAACCCGTGGTGTTGCTGACGCAAACCGCACTGGGCGAAATCACTGGCAATTTTGCATTACCTACTGTCAGACTTGATGACCTGCCCTCATCCACGCTAGCAAACCTACCGGAAACCAATCCGCTGGCCACAGTGCAGGGACTCACTCCGCACCATCTGGCATATGTGATTTATACCTCCGGCTCCACCGGCCAGCCTAAAGGCGTGATGGTAGAACATACCAACGTCACCCGCCTGCTGGCAGCGACACAGGCGAGGTTCCGGTTTGATAACAACGATATCTGGACGCTGTTCCACTCTTTTGCCTTCGATTTCTCCGTATGGGAATTATGG
>NZ_CAWNQF010000056.1:0-269 GCF_963876465.1 Xenorhabdus sp. KK7.4 | reverse complement strand
GAAAGAAAACGAACAGAAGCGATTTGAACAGGAGCAGAAACGGCTTGAACAGGAGCAAAAGCAGCTTGAACAGAAGCTGAAGCAACTTGAACAGGAGCAGGCCGCCAGCCAGCAGACGCAAGCAGCACCTGAGCCGAAGCAGGCAGAACCTGAGAATGTACGCCCCGGAGAGGAGCAGGCCGCCAGCCAGCAGACGCAAGCAGCACCTGAGCCGAAGCAGGCAGAACCTGAGAATGTACGCCCCGGAGAGGAGCAAGCCGCCAGTCAGC
>NZ_CAWNQF010000055.1:0-274 GCF_963876465.1 Xenorhabdus sp. KK7.4 | reverse complement strand
AAGTACTTTGCCAGCCCCTTCAGGCAATGAATTATCGATAAAACTCAAGACAATTTTCTCGACCTCTTCGTCGAGTTCTTCTTCGGTCATTTCCTGACAGGCTGCTGCCGTAATAATATCGTCGGCTTCATTACGGAGGTCATCCCAATAGGTTTCATTGGAGTCGCATCTCATGCAACCTCCTCAATCATATGCTGAGCGATAGCCATAAGTTCACGATAACTAAAACCTGCTTTCTTCATTTCTTCCGCAATACGTTCTGTATCACAATGGA
>NZ_CAWNQF010000054.1:0-314 GCF_963876465.1 Xenorhabdus sp. KK7.4 | reverse complement strand
AATGTGGCGACCACGATGGAATACATTGATCTTGATATGGAAGTGACGGGCAAAGCGCTGGAGCGGGAACTGGGGTTGTATACTGATTTTGTTGATGAGTATGCCGATGAGAATGAATAAAACGGCGTAAAAAAGACAGGGCAGGTCTCAGACAGGATTGAGGAGGTGGAGGTGTGAGTCACTGCCCTGCATCAATAGGGATGATATGAAAAAAGGGCTATTTGCGATCCCCTGTCCCGTAAAGTCTTTCCCTTACTTGACATCAGAATCAATTACTGAAATCATTACCTTGAACGAAAAAAGAGTGCTTGCAA
>NZ_CAWNQF010000053.1:0-341 GCF_963876465.1 Xenorhabdus sp. KK7.4 | reverse complement strand
CACACTGGGACTGATACCTAAACAACGGGCCTGCTCGCGCAAGGTATTGGCCAGTGTACTATCCAGAGGCAAATGAGCTCCTGCTATGTCAGTGCCATCCTCCTGTACATTAAGCAGGCCAAACGGCGCGGTAGGCGCATCAATATCAGCCAGCTGTTCACGAAAATACGCCTCATGGACTGAGGCCGGTACGCGCAGGGTCTGGGCAATAAAATTGCGGTACGGCAAGGGGGGAGACAGCCTGTCCGCCTGTCCCTGTAATAGCTGCTGAATTTCCGCCACTATCAGCGCCAGCGTCATATGGTCGCTGACCAGATGGTGATAACTGAGGGCCAGCAGCC
>NZ_CAWNQF010000052.1:0-343 GCF_963876465.1 Xenorhabdus sp. KK7.4 | reverse complement strand
CCATAATTCCCATACGGAGAAATCGAAGGCAAAAGAGTGGAACAGCGTCCAGATATCGTTGTTATCAAACCGGAACCTCGCCTGTGTCGCTGCCAGCAGTCGGGTGACATTGGTATGTTCTACCATCACGCCTTTAGGCTGGCCGGTGGAGCCGGAGGTATAAATCACATACGCCAGATGGTGTGGAGTGAGCCCCTGCATGGCGGCCACCGGATTGGTGTCAGGCTGGTTCGCCAGCACGGATGAGGGCAGATCATCCAGTCTGACCATCGGTAATGCAAACTCCCCAACGCTGTCGCCCAGTGTTGTTTGCGTCAGCAACACCACCGGTTCGGCATCGGCC
>NZ_CAWNQF010000051.1:0-389 GCF_963876465.1 Xenorhabdus sp. KK7.4 | reverse complement strand
GGTGAAGTCGTAACAAGGTAACCGTAGGGGAACCTGCGGTTGGATCACCTCCTTAACCTATGATGGTGAAATGTGAGTGTTCACACAGATTGTCTGATGCATGTAAGACGAGCAGCGTCTGCGAAGAAGACTTGAAGTCCCCTTCGTCTAGAGGCCTAGGACACCGCCCTTTCACGGCGGTAACAGGGGTTCGAATCCCCTAGGGGACGCCACTTTGCTCGGGAGTCGGGTGAAAGACGGCGCCAATGAAGGTATTGTTAAGCGGGCGTCATTGCCGGTTTACCAATACATGCTCTTTAACAATCTGGAACAAGCTGAAAATTTGAAACACTCAGTAGGGTGTCATATGACAACTATTGAGGAGTCTCTCAATACCCCAATCCGAAGAC
>NZ_CAWNQF010000050.1:0-390 GCF_963876465.1 Xenorhabdus sp. KK7.4 | reverse complement strand
CCAGGGTGCAGCCGATGAATTTCAGAGATGGAATAAGGCAGCAGGTAAAGTGATGAACGGTCTGACTAAGCGCAGGGCATCTGAACGCCAGATGTTTTTGTTATGAAGCTCAATTTTACCTACGGCGTGATTATTGCGCTGATTATTGCCTCCGGTGCGGCTTACCTCTATCGCTCTGGATATAAGAAACAGCTCGGTATCAATAGCGACCAGCTCACTGAAATCCAGCAATTGACCGACCGAATTAACTATCAGAACACGCACATTAACATGCTGCATGAGTTAGATACTAAACACACTCAGGAACTCGCCAATGCCAAGACTGAAATTGACACTCTTCGGGCTGATGTTGCCGCTGGTCGTCGCAAGCTGCGCATCCAAGCCACCTGT
>NZ_CAWNQF010000049.1:0-409 GCF_963876465.1 Xenorhabdus sp. KK7.4 | reverse complement strand
CACACGTTACATGAAACAGTCACACGTAACCATTGTTGTCGGTATATGTGGCAACTGCTCAGTAATGTGAAAAAATTCTTGAAAAAATCTGCAAATAGACTCTTTCAGAGAAAGTAAATCGAGTGTCCCACTATTATGAAAAGTTATTTAGCATTATTGGTATTTGCTCGCCTGTTTTGTGAGTGACTATTTCTATTCTCATAACACCGCCAAGGTTTACAAAAAAATAATAGTCTAGAATTCCATCTTTACAAGATGAAGCTATATACAATTTTCTAATTCTACAAATTTTTTAGAAACAATAAGTATCCCCCGGCATAGCCGGGGGTTTTTCATATGCGCCTATAAGGCTCTCTTACCTGCCGCGCCCTAACAGGCGCATCGCAATCTGACATTTGCATTCTAGTGA
>NZ_CAWNQF010000048.1:0-422 GCF_963876465.1 Xenorhabdus sp. KK7.4 | reverse complement strand
GCCGGGAAATTGAGCGGCGGATTGAAAGCGGGCCGGACAGACTGACCCTGAGCCAGACTTATACCCTGACCGGGCAACTGGCGAGCCGGACCACCGCGGTCGGGCCGGCAAACGGCCCCCAGCCCGCGGTGCCATTGCGGGACGAGTCTTATACCTACGATGCCCACCGCCGCTGGCTGACGGATTACCGCTGTTCGGGGCTGGAATGCCCGCGGGATGCGTACGGGCAGACCCTGAGCCGTCAGCAGTTTACCTATGACCGGCTGGGCAACCTGCTGACCTGTCTCACCACCCTGGCGGACGGCAGTCAGGACACGGCCTGCTTCAGTTACGCGAATCTGGCCGACCCCTGCCAGCTGACGAAAATCACCCATAACCATCCGGCCTATCCGGCCACGATTGTACTCACTTACGATAAAGCC
>NZ_CAWNQF010000047.1:0-422 GCF_963876465.1 Xenorhabdus sp. KK7.4 | reverse complement strand
GCCGGGAAATTGAGCGGCGGATTGAAAGCGGGCCGGACAGACTGACCCTGAGCCAGACTTATACCCTGACCGGGCAACTGGCGAGCCGGACCACCGCGGCTGGGCCGGCAAACGGCCCCCAGCCCGCGGAGCCATTGCGGGAAGAGTCTTATACCTACGATGCCCACCGCCGCTGGCTGACGGATTACCGCTGTGCGGGCACGGAATGCCCGCGGGATGCGTACGGGCAGAGCCTGAACCGCCAGCAGTTTACCTATGACCGGCTGGGCAACCTGCTGACCTGTGTCACCACCCTGGCGGACGGCAGTCAGGACACGGCCTGTTTCAGTTACGCGAATCCGGCCGACCCCTGCCAGCTGACGAAAATCACCCATAACCACCCGGCCTATCCGGCCACGATTGTACTCACTTACGATAAAGCC
>NZ_CAWNQF010000046.1:0-138596 GCF_963876465.1 Xenorhabdus sp. KK7.4 | reverse complement strand
CCAGGGTGCAGCCGATGAATTTCAGAGATGGAATAAGGCAGCAGGTAAAGTGATGAACGGTCTGACTAAGCGCAGGGCATCTGAACGCCAGATGTTTTTATCATGAGATTCAGTCTCACCTACGGTGTATTCACACAGGTATTTGAGGTGTTATGAGGTGTTGAGCGATGAGCATCATTCTAGGGTCAATGATTTACGTTATCGGTTTTATTGTGGCATTCATCATTTTTACGTTGATAGAAAAAAGACGAGCTAATGATCCGGAAAGTTTTGGGGTCATTTTATTTCTGTCAGTCATGTGGCCGGTACAGGTTATTTTGACACCAATTGTTTTTGGTTTGTTGTTTTTAAACGAAAAGTATGACCAATTTGTCAGAAGGCAGTCATGAAGATTGGTAGCCAGTACTTCACCCTCGGTGCTTTGGTGATGGTCTCTGGCTTGTTCTGGTTCTACTACAGTGAGTATCAGGACAAGGCCGAAGCATACACCAGCTTAAAGCTAGAGTATGACAAACAGGTCATTGCCATAGGTAAGCAGCAAGAGCGCCTTGAACAACTTGCAAAATTAGACGAAATCTACATAGAGAAACTCGCCAATGCCAAGACTGAAATCGATACTCTTCGGGCTGATGTTGCCGCTGGTCGTCGCAAGCTGCGCATCAAAGCCACCTGTCCTGTGTCTGAAGCCACTTCCTCCAGCGGCGTGGGCGATGCAACCACAGTCGAACTCCCTAGAGAAACTGGACAAGCTGTTCTCGATATCCGAGAAGGCATCATCAACGACCGGGCAAAACTGAGATATTTGCAGGAATATGTTAGGGCTGAATGCAGGTAAATAGCGATGAGTGGATTACCAAAGGGTGAATACAAAACTAACCGTAAAGAGCACAACCAGATATTCAAATATCGGCAGCTTAAATTTTATCAATATTCAAAAGTAGTTGTCAGAGATACTACTACCTTAAATATTTACATATACAAATGGTTTATTGCATTAATTGCTATTCCAATGCTGCTTTATGGTTTATTTGTTATTGGACTTATACCAACATTCAAGGAGTTGATTGAGCTATGGGCTGATCCTGTGTCATTCGATAGTTTGCATCAAGTTCCTGATGGTCTATTAAAATCAGGGAACGAAATGAAACCCCAGAACAAATAATTCTGGGATTGCAGGAGTATGTTAGGACACAGTGTGAGTGAGAGGACGGTAGGAGTACCGTCCTATTTGGGTTATTCGTATATTCAATGTTATGGATTTGTTGGTGGAATAATATAGGGCAATATGCAGTCCTGCAATGTATGTGTTAGTGCGCATTCAATATTCGGTGGCAACTTGGAAGTATTAGCATAAGTTAGTACTGGAGCCAAAATAGCCGAACCCGCAACTAAGCAAAGAAGAAGATACTTTTTCATTTGATTCTCCATTTATTAATCTATTATCAAAAAATTAATGAGACAAAAAACGCATCTCCACTGAATAATAAATGAGCAATTGTTAATGCTCGGTTAATGCACAAAACTAAACCCAATATTTCTTTACCCATTCCCTGAGTGGTTAAAGGAATGCCCCAAGCCATCACATCCCGTGGTGGTTTTTTTGTATCTGAATTTCACCGCTTCTCGCTCGAAGCACAAACACCAAAGAACCTTTCAGGATAAGCCTTGAGGAATACCAGTAGTGGTCTGGTTAACCCTCTTTGGGCTGGTGATTCCTGAGCGCAAGGTTTATCACTAAAAGGAACTAAACCATGAAAGAAGTAACAGTCATCCCTCCATTCGATTTCCAAGAAATGGTAACAGCCGTACAAGATAAGGTGGTCACAACGAGCCTCAAAATAGCGTCCTATTTTGGCAAACGGCATGACAACGTTTTAAGAAAAATTCGTCAGGTTAGAGATGAATGTCCTGATGATTTTGCTGCCCTCAATTTTGAGGAGGCTGATTTTATTGATAAAAATGGTGATGTGCAGCCTATGTTCAACTTAACTAAAGATGGTTACATGTTGGTTGTAATGGGATTTACGGGCAAAGCAGCAATGCAAATCAAAGTGAACTACATTCGAGCCTTTAACTGGATGGCGGAGCAAATAGACAGGTGGAAAGATCTAGGCGAAGAGGCTCAACACCGTCATGCTCTGAAAGTTGCGAAATCTGAAATCAAAGCTCGAATGGGTAGTCGCATGATGAATGATAGAAAGAAAGAGAAGAAGTTGCTGGAGTTGGAATATGAGCAAATTTTATCTTTGACGCAGCCAAAATTACTTTTCGATGAGAATTAATAGCCTAAGGGGAGGATTTGAAATCCGGCCCTTTGAGGTAGCAGGTGGTAGACAAAATCAGGCGGCTGATTTGCTGAAAAAAGAAACTACAGGAAATCCTATAGTATCTATCGAAAGTTACAATGGGGGTGCATACGTATGTAACTGCTTGATATTGTCGAGGTCCTCAGTTTGGTGTTGGGTTCGTCAATCTGACGGTCAGCGATGAAATCAATGAGTTACTGCATAAGGCATGGGCGAGTAAGTATTCGGCAGAGAAACCCAAAGGTAAGAGAATCTAGTGATGAAATATATATACGCAATCATTTTGGACGCAATTATCGCGTCCTTTTTGTTTATTGGTATCACACAGAATACCGAGGGTTTTGTGAATGTTGGTTATTTCGCGGGCTGGCTCTTTGGTGTGATTAAGTTCTTAGGGTATTTATTTGGTAGAGATTCACTGGTTAAAGATTACAAACACATTCCTACCCCTTTTCGATGTTACGACATGCTGACTGATACTGCATTTGTCATTTTTGTTGTGTATCAGGGCTGGTTTGTTCTGGGTGCTATTTACGCAATAGGTGCAATAGCCAAAGCTCAGTTTCAGAGTGAACAAGAAAAAAAATTGAAAGAGCAAAAGTAACCATTTTACAAAATTCCACAAAGCATCCTAAAACGGGTGCTTGATAGAGGTTTGTGTCAGTTTTGGGCGCGTGTGGTCTCGCTCAAATAGCGTGATATACAAACCGAGCCAGTTGTTTGTTCTGAATGAGGGAAAAGGGATATGGGACAACAAACAAATCAAGTTGGTTGCCCTAGCAAGCTGAATGATGAGCTAATCGCTAAGGCAAAGACGTACCTGTATGGCGGTTACACTGAACATGAAGCTGTCATCCCCAGCGTGGCAGGATTAGCCTGTTTTTTAGGTATTGCCCGCTCTACAGTCTATGAATATGCAAAGCAGAGTTCTGAATTTTCGGACACGTTAGAAGGGATTCTGGCACTACAGGAAAGTAAGTTGATTAACAAAGGATTGGCGGGTGATTTCAATGCCACAATTACTAAGCTGATGCTGGCTAACCACGGCTATTCAGAGAAGCAGGAAATCGATCATCGTTCCCCTGACGGCTCAATGTCACCGCAACCCTCAAAGATAGTCTTAGTTGCAGGAGGGCAAAGTGACGACAGTGAGAATTGAACTCCCGCCGAAGCTTATTTCTGTGTTCAGTGGTGATTATCGTTATCGTGGTTCATACGGTGGACGTGGTTCGGCAAAGACGCGCACCTTTGCTCTGATGACGGCTATCCGTGGCTATATGGCGGCACAGAATGGACAATCCGGCGTGATACTCTGCGCCCGTGAATATATGAACTCCCTTGAAGAATCCTCAATGGAGGAAGTGAAACAAGCCATACGCTCTGTGCCGTGGCTGGCTAATTTCTATGATATTGGCGAGAAGTACATCCGGACAAAATGCAGGTCAGTCAGCTATGTCTTTGCCGGATTACGTCATAATCTCGACAGTATCAAATCCAAAGCCAGAATCTTAATCGCATGGGTCGATGAGGCGGAGTCAGTCTCTGAAATAGCCTGGACAAAACTCACACCTACCGTGCGTGAAGAAGACTCTGAGATTTGGGTGACATGGAACCCCGAAAGAGATGGCAGTGCTACCGATAAACGGTTTAGAAAGAACCCACCGAAAAATTCCATCATTGTTGAAATGAACTATGGCGATAACCCGTGGTTCCCATCTGTGTTGGAAGAGGAGCGACTGAGTGATCAGTCACGTCTTGACCCGAGTGCTTATGCTTGGGTTTGGGAAGGGGCATATCTGGAGAACTCGGATAAACAGGTACTGTCGAACAAGTACAAGATTGAAGCGTTTCCTGATGATCTGTGGCAGAAAGCCGACAGGTTGCACTTTGGCGGCGACTTCGGATTTGCGAAAGACCCCAGCACCCTTATCAGGATGTTTATTCTGGATAACTGCCTGTATATCGACCGTGAGGCTTACGGCGTTGGGGTAGAACTTGATCACATGCCTGCATTCTATGAGAAAGTACCCGGTTCCCGTAAATGGCCTATTAAAGCCGACTCTGCCCGACCGGAAACCATCAGCTATCTCAGGCGGCAAGGATTCAATATTGCGGCGGCGAAGAAATGGCAGGGCAGTGTCGAGGACGGTATCTCTTATCTGCGCGGCTTTAAGCACATCTATATTCATCCCCGCTGTAAAGAGACAGCCAAAGAAGCCCGGCTCTATTCCTACAAGACAGACCGCATTACGGGCGAAGTACTGCCTGTGATTGAGGATGCGAATAACCATTGCTGGGATGCTGTGAGGTACGGGCTGGATGGGTATATCAAGGGGAGAACAACTGTATGGGACATCATGTCATGACGAAAAAAACCATGATAGGCCGTCTGACTGATGGCCTCCAGAGTATGTTGACCTCACTCGGTGAACGGGTGGCGTCAATCAGATATGCAAGTAACAAGACGGATGTGCAGGAAAAAGAACTGCTTGCCATGTACAAAAGCTCATGGATAGTGCAGAAATATATCAACAAAACTGCTTATGACATGCTGAAGCTGCCCCGTGAATTATCCGGTGATATCGGCGAGGAGCTTAAAACGCGGATAGTAGATATTGAGCGTGAGCTGGATGTATACGGTATTTATCGCGATGCGCTGACATGGGCGTCATTATTGGGGGATTCACTCATTGTAGCGGTGACAGATTGCCTGGATGAGATGATTGGTGAACCACTCAATCTCCAGTCAGAAAATATTGTTAAGTTTCTGGTGGTGCGGAAAGGGGAATACTCTCCTGCCAGTCAGGTGATTTCAGATATTGCTTCGCCCCACTTCGGACATCCGCAAACCTATCAGCTTAACATTGGCACCCAGCAACTGAAGTTTCACCACACCCGCTGTCACCGGACAAAGCTAGGCCAGCATAGCATCAAGGATATGCCTAAGTTCGGAACATCGGATATTCAAGCACCCTATGAAGCCATCAAGATTTTTGACACCACGGTTGTCAGTACGGGCGATACCATCCAAGAGGCGAACGTTGATGTGATATTCCTGCCGGGTCTTAATAATCAGATTGATGCCGGGCAAGAAACACAGGTTGTCGAATATGCCCGTGTGATGAAGACAACCAAATCCTCAACTGGACTAATGCTGATGGATGCGGGTGATGGCACCATGCCGAGCCGCTATGAGCAAAAGAACGCCCAGTTTGCCGGGTTATCTGAAGTGATCACCAAAATGATGAACGTACTGGCAGGCGCACTAGACAGGCCGATTACCATTCTGTTTGGTCAGTCTGCGAGTGGGTTTGCCTCTGGTGAAGAAGATAACAAGGCGTACTACGAAACGATTAACGGTTTGCAGGAGGCTAGATTGCGGCCTATGCAGGATTTCGTTGATCAGTTCATTCTCGACAAACTGACAGTACAAGCGGAAATCAGCTACACCTATCCCTCTATCTACAGCGTCAATGAAGCGCAGGAAGCTAACCGGTTCACACAGTATGCCACGGGTTTTACCACCATGGTTCAGGCGGGTTTTCTCCCGGAAGATACCGCCTTACGTGAGATGGTAGCGCGGGGTGTGCTGACCACCGTCACAGAAGAGGATATCAGTTCAATATCAGGGGCACGAAATGAGCAATGGAGCAATCAACCTGAAGGATATGCTGGAGCGCAAGCAGGGGCGGCTCAAGTCCCGCAACCGGCTAATGCGTCCGCCTACGCCCAGCAAGCGAACGGAGGTGTGGTATCGTGACCAGTTAATCGCGTTTATCAAAATGATGCAGGATGTGGTAATAGAAGACCTGCAAAAACCGATACTTAATGATGCCCCCTTTGACAACCTCTCTATTACTGCCCGACTCTCACGCGCAATCCAAAAACTGGCGAATATGTCCATCCTCGACATGGCAAGGCGATTGTCATTCGGTATGGTCAGTCGGGCTAATGCACAAAATAAGTCCCAGACGCAAAAGACCTATAAGTCAGCGTTCGGCATTGATTTAACCGGCATGTTGGGAGACGGTGCGGTCAAGGCGCACCTTGAAGCGGCACTCAAAGAGAATGTCGATCTCATTCAGTCGATACAGACGGATTTTATCAATGATATCGGGGAAAAGGTCTTTTCTAACCTGACCAACGGTGGACGGCATGAGAACTTGGTTGCTCTCGTTCGTGAACGTGGGCAGGTGACGCAAAGCCGGGCGAAACTCATTGCCCGTGACCAGACAGCGAAACTTAACTCCACCCTGACCGAAACCCGCAGTAAGGCGTTAGGACTCGATTTGTACGAATGGGGCGGTGCCGGTGATGAACGGGAGCGGGCCAGTCACTTTGTGCTGAATGGCAAGACCTGCAAATACTCTGACCCGACCGTCTATTCCGAAGATGGCGGCAAAACATGGAAAAAGCGCTCAAGCATCAAAGGGTATGAAGGTGCACCCGGCACCGATTATCAGTGTCGCTGTGTCGCTCTTCCGAAAGTCTCATGGGATTAATTCATGACGTGGAAACGAACACCGCAGGGTTACGTTGTGACCACTGCGCGGATCACCCGTGCTGGCCCGGTGCAATATTACGGGCATGAAGTCGGGTTAACCGGAAAAGACATCAACAAAAAAATCACTATCCATCGCACTCTCGACGAACTCTCCAGACCTGAAACCCTGAAATCCTTTGACGGCTTAACCCTGACACTGACCCACCCTGACAGTGGCGAGGTGAACGCGGACGAATGGAAGGATAAGACTATTGGTCACATTCAGAATGTCAGAGCAGACGGGGATTACATTGTCTGTGATGCCTACCTGAAAGATGCCAATGCTATTCGGGTACTGGAAGAGAAAGGCATACGGGAGCTGTCAGTGGGTTATGAGCCTGCTGAACTCACAGAACGGAACGGTGAGCTGTATCAAATCAATATTCGCGGCAATCACGTTGCTGTAGTCGCTGAGGGTCGCTTAGGTGACACCGTTAGATTAAACGATAAAGAAGGTAAACCAATGAAATACACATTGTCGGACATGGTTAAGCTGCTACGTGGCAAAAACCTGAGAGATGCTGAAGGTGAGAAATTAACACCGGAAGAAATCGACCAGATGATCGCATCACTCGAAGCGCAAATGGAAGAGTTGAAAGCCGCTGGCATTGAAAGCACCTCTGAGCAAATGCAGTCCATTATCAGTGAGCTTGAGCGCCTGAAGAGAGAAAAAGAAGACGCAGGTACGCCACCGCCAAATGATGTCGATCCGAATGCGGGTGGCACAGGCACAGATGACAAAGACGCGCGCATAGCGGCACTGGAAACCGAAAATGCGCAGTTGAAAACAGAGAATGCCTCGCTCAAAGAAGAGCTGGAGAAGCTGAAAGGCGAGAACGACACCAGCGCTACGCTAAACGATGCGAAGTCGCGTTTCCCGAAAGTGAACTTCAACGATGCAAAATCAGCACGTGATGTCCGCGCAGCGGTACTGCTAAGCACTCAGATATTTACGGATGCACAGGTCAAGGCCATGACCGACGAGGAAATCCGCGCTGCTTATACCGCTATTCAGGCGACCTCCAAACCCCGCAGCAATATTGGTAAGCATCTGCTGAATGACTCCGCCGCGCCTGCGAAAAAATCAGTCTCCCAACGTTTAGGAGGTAAGTAATTATGACATTCGGATTTACAGACTGGGATGCCAGCACCGGTATATTTAAGCCTGGTTCTATCAGACGGGCTTCAAGCTCTAATGACAAAGTGTGGGGTGAGGAAAACCGTACGGATACCGATCTGCTGTATGGCACATTCGTTGCGGTCAATCCAGAGGGCGGCGTCAAAGGTATTGAGAAAGCAACTGACCTGATCCACGGCGTTGTAGTGCGTGATATCTACGGCGATAAAGCTCCCCACAAAAAGCAAGTTAACGTGGGCCATTTCTCGCACGGTGATTGTGTAGCAGTCTCTACTGTTGAGAATGATGACTTTATCCGTGGCGATAGGGCTTATGTTGTGGCAACCGGTAAAGATGCAGGCAAAGTCACCAAGACAGCCAAAGGCAATATTGATTTGGGTTACTGGGTTGAAGACGTGAGTTCAGGTAATCACTGTGTTGCTATCACCCTCGGTTACATTCAGAACGTACAGAAAGCAGGAGAATAACCAATGCCTATGGAAACCGCATACTTTGAAGAAGTATTGCAAGAAGCCCTGACAGAGCGTGATAAACAGCTACAGGAAAAGGAGCTGCCGGAAATTAACATCGGCGAAGCACTGCCTGTCACTGAGGGACTGGATTTTGCCGCCGAAACTTTCGAGTTTGGTGTAACTGAAGTCATGGGTTCACTGAAAGACGGCATCATCGGTAACAAAACCAACTCACTGAAAACCATCGACAGTGATATTGAAATGCTGAAAGCGCCTGTAGGTCAGTGGGGGAAAGCGGCAGTCTGGACGCAGCAGGAAGTGGAAAAGCTGGCTAAGGTCAATATCAACCTGCAAACCAAGAAGCAAGACGACCTGTACGCTAACGCATTGGCAACGCTCCAGTATGCCGGTTATGTGGGACATCAGGCAGTGAAAGGTCAGGAAGGCCTGCTAACCAGCGCCCGTGTTCAGGTGATCCCCGAAACCACCGGTAAGACCATCAAGGACATGGCAGCGGAAGAATTTATCAGTATGGTACTGGATGCTTATAACGTGGCGTGGGCGAAATCGAACTACCGTATCCAACCAACGCATATCGCCATGGATGCCGCTGATTTTATGCTGGCAATGCAGAAGTTTGACACCAACAGTGTGATTGTCGGCGTTGACCTGCTGCCCGTCTCTGCCATGGATCGCATTATGGCGGCACTGCGTAAAGCATCAGGCAATGAATCATTCAGTATCACCTTTGTGAAAGTGCCGTCTAACTTCGCAAGAAACATCACGAAAGGGAAAAACCGCCTAGCGATTTACACCCACAGTGAAGACTACCTTGAAATGAAGGTACACATGCCAGAGCTGCTTGCGGTTCGCCAGCGTGACCTGCTGACCTATGAATGTGGCTATCGCGCGGCTTTTGGGGGTGCTATGTGGAAGCAGCCTAAATCTGCTGTGTACGTCGATTACAAAAGCGCATAACCACAGGGGGTAACCATGGATTTTCCCACCCGTTACCCCGAATTTGCCAGCGTTGATAAACACCGCATTGAGCTAGCCCTACAGGATGCCGCTGACCAAATGAGCAGCAAAGTGTGGGGAAAACTCTATGAGCAAGGGCGACAGGCTTTAGCCGCTCACTTTCTCTATGTGTCTGGTGCATTAACCCGCCGTGGTCACAGCAACGGAAAACCCGTACAAACCGCAACGAGTAAATCAGCAGGTGGATTATCCATCGGCTACTCTGCGCCTGATGCGGGATTCAGTGCAAACCATGAAGGCTATGCGTCCAGTACCTACGGGCAGACTTATCTGCGTCTGCGTAAATTAGTCTCCCGGCATATGTTGGTGGTGCGATGATTAGAAACTCTGGCAATTTCAACGGGGCAATACTCAGGTCGTTAGAAGCAAAACTGCGCGAAATGGAGAAATTGCGTGTTTATGTGGGTGTTCCGGCATCAAAGAATCAACGGGATGATGAAACAGGCATGAGCAATGTCGATATTGCGGCGGCTCAGGAATTCGGGGTGCCCGGTCGTGTGCCTGAGCGCTCATTCTTACGTTCAACTGTAAACGAGAACAAAGAGAAAGCGACGGCTTTTTTGGTAGACCAGATACGCGAAACCCTGCAAACCAACGGCGATAATACAAGGCCATTTGCATTGCTTGGCGAAAAGATGGTCGGCGAGATTCAGCGAAAGATTCTGGCGGGCATTGATCCACCGCTAGACCCAAAAACTATCAAGCGAAAAGGTTCATCTAAGCCGCTCATTGATACCGGACAATTGCTTCAGTCGATAACGTACGAGGTGCGCGAAGATGAATGATTTTGTTGATGACATCTTTGATGACGATTTCTTTCGGCAGGAAATTACGCTTATTCCGAATGTGGTCAGGTATAACCCGTATGGCGAGGCTGTCGATACTGACGGTAAATCCAGACTGGTGATTGCCATTGTTCAGCCTGCTGGCTCAGATGATTTGCAGATGTTACCGGAAGGGGATCGCTATAACCCCACTATCCGGGTCATGACGCAGGAAGAGGTTAAGCCGAAAGATAAGGTTATCTGGCAGGGGCACACATGGCGGATAACCAATAATTCACGCTGGAACGACTATGGATACTACGACTCTCTCGCAACTCGATATGAGGGCAGTCAGAAGAACAGTGGCGGAGGTTTTGAAATTACCTGAGTCTCAGGTACTGGACGGGGATGGCGAGACCGATGTGTCTGAGCTTGACTGGTTTATTACTGTAAATAGGGTGACGTCAGACATGAGGGGCGAAGAGTATCGCTTTGATGCCAAACGTGAAGTCGAAATTATCACTGTCTCTCGTGAAACCATTATTTCCGTCAATGCCTTCGGCAAAAATGCCTATCTCATTATTGAAAAATTCGCCTCTGTTCTTCGCACCAGTCACGCACAGCAACTGCTTACCCGTCTCGGGGCGGGTCTGGTCAGGAAATCCCAAATCCGTAATCTGCCTACCGCTATTGCGGGCGGAAAAGAACAGCGGGCGCAAATTGATTTAACTCTCTCTCATATCCACCGGATAGAAACGCCGATCAATCAGGCGAAAACGGTTGATATTACCGTCTATGAGGATTAGCAATGAGCTTATCTATTAAAGAGGTGGTCAATGCTCAGATTATGCCGCAGGCAATGGCGGCGCGTCGTCGTGATTTGAGTATGATTGCCATTTTCACCCCGGAAATCGGGAGTGCGTTCACGGATGACACCACACGCTATGTCATTGTGTCCAGTGCTCAGGATGTAGCGAACCTATTCGGAACAACATCAGAAGCCCATAAAGCGGCGCAGTCTCTGTTTTCCGTACGGCCTGCCCCGAAACGCGCGCTGATTGCTCGCTGGGCGAAGACCAAACAGGATATTCCGGCTACCGCCAATGCCCTGAAAGGCTCAACGATTTCAGTCGGTATCAATATCTTCAAAGCCATTACTGAGGGCGCAATGACGCTGAATGTCGGCGGTAAGGATGTGCTGCTGTCCGGCCTGAATTTCAGTAAGGCGATTGATTTTGGTGATATCGCGGCGGTACTGCAAAAGGCTTTACCTGAAAACAGCAATCTATCTGTAATCTGGGATGCAACCGGACACCGGATTATCATTCAGGCCTCGGTTGCGGGCGCTTACCCTGCTACCAAGCTGGGTTATGTGACAGAACCGGAAAGCGGTATTTATGTGGGCAGTCTACTGAAACTGCAAGACGGACAAGCTTCTATTGTTGTGGGTAAGGCTGCTGTTACTGTTGAGCAGGAATTACCCTCTGAGGCACTGCATAAACTCCAGAATCTCTATCAGGACTGGTACGGCGTTTACTTTGCTGATGTGATTACCGATGAGCAACTGGATGATGTCCATACGTGGATTGCGGCTGCTGATATGAAAGTCGCGGCATACACGGCCTTGCGTGATGAATTGCTGGACTGGGATAACCGCAACATCCTGAAAAAACTCTATGACAAAAACGCCGGTCGCCTGATGGTGGAATACAACAAGACCGGGGATGACCACGCTGCGGTATCACTGCTGGGTATTGCTTTATCGACCAACTGGAACGCCCAGAACGCAGCAAAAACCGTCAAATTCAAGCAACAAACGTCAGTCCGTTCTGATGACCGGATCACCTTGTCCGATGCGGAGAAGTGCCGCCGCCTGGGGGTGAACTTTTACACCGACTATGATGGCATCTCAATGATTGCCGAAGGGGTCATGCTGGGCGGCGTATTTATTGATGAAACCGTGGGACTGGATGCTTTTTTGGATGCGTGCCAGAAACAGGCATTCTCGACCTTACAGGGCAACCCGACCAAAATCCCCCAGACCGACAAAGGGCAGGCCATGCTCATTGGGGCACTGGATGTGATCGGGAAAGAGTTTGTGCGTAACGGCTTTCTGGCGGGTGGCATCTGGCGCGGTAATGATGTGGGCGAACTGACCTACGGTGACAGGCTGGATAATGGATTTTATTTCTACTCCGACAGCTACGACCTGCAATCACTGGCTGACCGTGAAACCCGTAAGGCCATGCCTATCATGTGCGCTATCAAACTGGCAGGCGCTATCCACTCTGTTGACCTGCTCATTCAGTTTAACCGCTAAGGGAGAAAATAATGGCTCACTATAACCACGCTCAAGGGATCCTGACTATCTCAGGCTATGAGATTACCGGGTTTGAGAACGCAACGGATGCGTTGTCTATCGCGCCCGTGGGGGATGATGGCGATACCACTTATGGGGTCAATGGAAACGGGGTGTTTGTTGCTTCCTGTAACACCGGGATGATCCTCACACTCAAGCTGTTGCAGCATACCCCGGATAATGAATTTCTGAACAAGCTGCGTAATATCCAGAACAACACGCCGAAAGCCTTTTCCCCGCTGCACATCTATTACAAAGACACCATGAACGGTGACGAGATTGTGCTGGAACAATGTTTCTTTACCACACCGCCGACCCATGCGCGCGGAACCGGGCACAACGGCGTGACATGGACACTGAAATCTATCAGTTCAACTATCAACCTCAAGAAAGGACTGTATAACTAATGGTTATCGATAACATCACTTACGAACACCGTCAGAGTAATTTTATGGAAGCCAAGAACCATGCCCTGAAACTGATTGGCTTGCTGAAAGGCTGCATCAAAACCGATGGCGACAATGTGGATATTGATCTGGGTGCGATTGCCGCTAATGTCGGCTCACCGGATATGCAAAGCGTTGAGCAGTTCATTCTGAAATATGTCACGGTGAAAGATGAGACCGGGGAAACGGTGTTGTTGCAAAAGCCAGACACGCTCAATGCACATTTCAACGCCCATCGCTCTCACTATCTACAGGTCATTTTTGACGGGCTGACATTCCACTTTGCCGATTTTTTGCCCGGTGGGGTCGCATCTGTGAGAAATATCAATCTCTCGGCGATCCTCAGCAAGTAAGCCCTTCCTCCGATGTGGACTGGTTGAAGATGACACCGGTCTTACGCGGAAAATACACAGGTCATGACCTGAGAACCACCGCCACCCTTGAAGACATACTGGACTTCCACGAAGCCCACGTTGAAGAATTACTGGCACAAAAGAGGGCAAATGATGCAGATAGAAGAACTGCTCGTTAGTATCGGTGTTGATACGACACAGGCTGAGAAAATCAAGGATGTCGTTATTGCCCTCGCTGCTGCTGCGACTCAGGTCGCGTCTCAGGCTAACCGGATTAACCAGAATCTGGATGATATCGGCAATAACGCAGCGGATAATATTGACGAGGCCGGTAAAAAGGCCGAAGCCGTCCACGGTTCACTGAGTAAGCTCAAATTACTGGCGGCAGGGGTGGCGGCAGTGGTCGGCCTTGCGTCCGCTAAAATCATGGGCTTTCTCAATGGGGCACTGGCGGGGGCGAAAGACCTTGCCGAACAGAAAGGTCTGCTGTACGACATCTCAAAGCAGGAACTGGCACAGGCAGACGAATATCAGGAGGCGATGAAAAAAACCGGTCTGGCGATAGAGTCCATCAAGACCAAGATTGCGCTGAACCTCGTGCCTTCGCTAACCGCCATTGTGAAGAAGTTCAATGACTGGATAGCCTCTAACAAGGAGCTTATCACCAAAGGATTAACCGGCGTGATTAAAGCTGGGGGCAAGGTCATTCAGGTGATTACCAACTCCGTGAGGGCGGTGGATAAAGTCATCTCCGGTACGATTGGCTGGAAGAATGCCCTACTGGTACTGGCAGGCGTCTTGGCGATAGTGAAGCGCGGTATGATCATGGCTTTTATCACCAACCCCGTGACATGGGTGATTGCTGCTATCGCAGGAGTATTATTGTTACTCGATGACCTGATGGTCTACCTTGATGGCGGTAATTCCCTGTTCGGTGATTTCTGGGGTGCCTGCATCAAGTGGATTAAGGACGTCAAATCATGGTGGGGCAGTCTCTCTGGTGAGATGAAAACCTCTATCAAGCTGCTCAGTGGTATGCTGGGCGTGATGTTCAGCTCCAATATGTTCTTAGCGGTCACAAAAGGTGCGGGTGGATTTGCTAAAGCACTTAAGTGGTTGTTCTCACCGCTGACCGCAGTCGCTAAATATGCCCTAACCGCAGGAAAAGCCTTTATCTGGCTGGGACGAGCGTTGTTAATGAACCCCATCGGGCTAGTAGTTGCACTGATTGCCGGGCTTATCTATGTACTGTATGACCTGTATCAGTGGATCACAACGGGTGAATCCGCCTTCGGTGGACTTTGGAAAGCAATAGCCAAAACATGGCAGGAGATTAAGCGGCTGTTCCGTGAGGGATTCCGGTATATCCTCCGGCAGTTTGGCATGAGTGAGCGCGATGCTGACCGGTTCGTTGATACACTGAGTGAGATATTCAGCACTATCTGGAATTGGCTCACCTATCCGTTCAGAGCTGCTTTTAAACTGATCAAAGGACTGTATGACATCTTCTCCGATGATTCAACCACCTGGACACAAAAGCTCGGCAAAATCTTTGACCTGATTTGGGATTTGCTGACCACGCCATTTAAGGAAGCATTTAAGTTCGTCCTGAGTCTGTTCGGGCTGAATGAACAGGACGTAACGAAGTTCGTTGATGATATCGGTAAGCGGTTTGCAGCGGTCAAGGAAATGATTAAGAAGCCGTTTAAGGAAGCGCTGGATTGGGTGATGGACTATTACAATGTGGTGGTTGCTAATATTAAGGCGATAAAGGACTTTTTTAGTTTTAATTCTGAGGATAAGCAACTCATGGGTTATGACAATGTTTCTCTATCTGATATCCAATCCAGTATCAACGCGGGCAATGGTGGAATGATTGGTCAGTCTATCGCCAATGCTACCACCAATAACAATAATAGTCAGACAGCAATCCGTCAGGGTGATGTGAGCGTGACGCAGCACATTACAGCGCCATCACCAGAGAAAGCCGCTAACTATGCCAATGATGGTTTTAGTCAGGCACTGAAAAATGCGGGCTATAATACAAAAGGAATGTTAACTAACGGAGCGGGCTAATGTTTGCTTCCGGTTGTAGTCTCTAAGTGGTTTAATTATGCATCAACTTTATATTAAGGGAATTGTCATGAAAAAACTGTTATTACCAATCATGTTGGCTGTTTTTTTAGTGGGCTGTGGTGAAAAGGAGCTAACCATTGATGCATCTAGCCCTGAGTCTTTGAAGACTTCAACTCAGGCTATTTATAAATCCCTTCAAGGTGAAGAGGCCGCTAAGTTTAAAAAAGCAACTTTAAATGTAGCAATGGCAGCAAGAATGATAACCGATAAGGAAGATGAGAAAGTTGAAATAATCAACAAGCTGATCGGTGGAAAAACTGCCAAAGAGATTATAGAACTTGATAGTAAGATGGGAAAAGCCCCATAAGGGGCTTTTAGTAATCATTTAAAAATCTGATAGAGCACAAAGCCGATCACTGCATAAAATACCAGCATAAATAAAACCACTTTTTTAGATGGTTTTTTTTCTTCTGATTCGGTTGTGTTTTGCTCGTTAACTAAATTTTGTTGAGATGCCTTTTTATTCCCACTTAACTTAGTTGAGTATGAGAGTCCTGTCCCCGGTATACCAACGGTAGCTTTCGTTCCATTTTTTCCAATATTGATCGTGGCCCCTTTTCCGCCGATTGATGTACTGACACCACTCTTGCTTATGTTGATGTACACACCGGGCGCTATTTTAATTCGTTTTCTGAATTTAAGCCCCATATGCCCTCTCTTTTGTTTTTACGGTATTTTTCAGCATATACCTTACTTACAAATAGAGACAAAGAGGTTACAGAAAACTTGTAACTTTCTTCACACTTTCTGAAATTGCTGATCAAATAATCAGTAACACCTAGTATTGACTCAGTGGTTAAATGTAAAAAATGTTTAATATTGGGTGGTGCTATGGATAAGCGTGGAAGAATTATGTTTGCCTATGTTTCATCGGACGTTAACGAAACACTTGGTGAACCAGCAAATTATCTGCTGATGGATAAAGAATCAAAATCTATTGATTTTTCATGTATTCTTGGCCTTGGTGTAGATCTGGATTTGAATTTTCATACAAAATCATTTATTTATCATGCGGATGGTAAGCAAAAAATAGATTTCATAGATGATGAGATAACTGAGTTGAATGTAGAGAACACATCTAAAGTATTTATCTCGGAAAATAACGCATCTTTTATTATCACTGAAAGATTTAGAAATGTTACTTTTGATAAAAGCGGTTTATATCAAATTAAAATATACCTGTATGGCGGTATGTTAGAAGATAAAAATAGCATTGATGAAATAATTGATGAAAAAGATGTGTGCTTTTATGTAGAAGAATTCCGAGAGGAATATTCTTATGATGAGTGATAAAATAATTAATATAGACACAGCTAAAATTATCAAAATGAAAAATCAAGCTCAGTCTGAAAAAGTAGCTACCAAAAGACAGATCAAGCAAGAGGAGGAAGTTATGTCAGACTTCACTAAGACAGAACTAGAAGCCCTCCTGAGGGCGAATAAAGCCGAAGTTGATGTTGTTGCCGCTACCATGAAAAAAGATATGGCAGAGTGGAGGGAGCAGCAAAGCAATCAGCTTGCTAATATCAATACAGCGATCCAATCCCTCTCAGCAAAAGTTGACGGAAAAATTGATAGTGTTGAAGGAAAGCTTAGTGCTGTCGAGGGGAAAATCGATGGTTTGAAATCAAGCATTTCGACAACGCAATGGTCAACAACAATAGGCTTGGCTTTAGTAACCATTGTCTTATCAACCGTAATACTGGTATCTAGCTGGATCATGTCAGGTAAAAGTGCTTCACCACCATCTCAGCCCACAACCCAAAGCCAGACAGTTGCACCACCTCAGAAATAGCCCTTTACGGGCTTTGCATCTTTGTAAAGCCCTAACGTAATTCAAGGTGGAAAAGTATGACTTTTGAACAACGAAAAGCGCGTGCTATTGCCATCATGGAAAGCAAGAAAATGTGGCGTAGCAATTACGCTCCCCCTTTGCTACGTATGTTATGGAAAATGGGCTTCAAGATACCACCATTCCCTTTTGCTTCATTTTGGCAAATTGTAATATTGACGGGACCATGGTTTGGACTTGGGTGGGGACTTCTTATGTGGTCTTTTGTTTGGCGGTCTGAGGGTATGTCACCTACCAGTGCTATTAATACAAGCATCTTTGCCGGTGTGTTTTTTGGTATATTTACAGCGATATATCATCGATGGATAAAAAAACGAAACGACCTGCCCGATTGGGATAGCCTGGATTGAGTTTCAGTGAACCATGATCTGATAGAAGCCCCCTACGGGGCTTTTTTGTTGGTAACTACGGAATTTTCGTAGTTAGGAAAGTGATTCTAACGATTCGTTATAATTTAGTAAAATCAATGTGTTATTAGATGGTCAAAATCTTGACCATCATATAAACTCAACTAACCCATTGATATTCTGAGAAACCTCCATTGGAGGAAGTTGAAGATAATACTTATGGGATTTATTTTTTGTTTTTTGGAACATATTTATCAGTCAGCGCTTTTCCTAGCTTTGATGCCTTCTCTACCTGTCCATCCTCTAGGCTACTTTCTAAGCGTTTGGCAAATATTTTTTTGATTGTGTTAAATTCATCGTCATTATCATCGCTTATTAATATCTCTTTTAAGAGGACTGAATATACTGCTTCTTTATAGGCTTTTTCTACATCTTCGTTTTTTATGTTAAAGACATATTCCTTTCCTGCATATTTGCCGCGAATAATTTGCGAGTCGTTAGATTCATCGGTTTCACTATTAAAAGGAAGAGATGGTGTTCTAAGTGCGTTATCAATTCCCTCTTGAAGCATCATCACAATCTCAGTGTTCATAGAACGCCCGTTTTTTTCGGCTATTTTGGTTATTTCTTCCCTCATGCCGGCTGGCATACGGACGTTGAATCTATCCATTTCTTGGCTTGGGTATTTCTTAGTCATGGCGCACCTCAAATTATAATGAATTAATCATAGCACCAACTTGACATTAACATAAATGATGCTAAATTGGTTGTAGAACCAAATTGGTTCTAATTCCAAATTGGTTTTATTGAGGAGATAAAAATGAAAGATGCCCTGTACACAGAAAGAGCAACAGAAACGTTCAGCTTACGTTTACCGAAAAGAGTAAAAGAACATGTCATGTCGAAAGCAAAAGAAGAAGGCTTGTCTTTGAATTCAGCAATTATCCAAAGGCTGGTATGGAGTATCAATGATGAGAAAAAGAGGATTGGGTAATAAAGCCGAAACCTCGAAGGCTGCCACCAACGAGGCTTCAAAATCTTCAAACCGTGTAAGTAATAAAGATTATGTCAACCCATAACAGAGAGTGACAATATGAATAATGTAGCAAATAAAAACCTTCCTGTCATTGCAGGCGTAGAAATCACTACCGATTCAGAAGGTCGTTTTAACCTGAATGCTTTGCATAAGGCGAGTGGTGGAGATGCTCATAAAAAGCCCAGCCAATGGTTGCGCCGTAATGAAACACAAGCTCTTATCGCTGAACTTGAGTCTAACTCATTGAAAAATATCCAGAGTGTAAATTTACACCCTGCTCGAAAATCAATCAATATTGTTAACGGTGGCAATAATCAAGGCACTTTCGCCCACGAGCTTTTAGCCGTTGAATATGCAGGCTGGATCTCTCCGAAGTTCCGTTTGCAAGTCAACCAGACTTTCATCGATTACCGCGCTGGGAAGTTAACACCAACAGAGCCAGAGAAAAGTAAATCAGGTTTACCTGAATATCGATTCGCCAAAGCAGAGCAATTGAAGTCTGTTGCTCTCGAAAAGAACATTGCTTCGATTGAGAGATTGAATGCTCTTTTACCGAACTTAGATCATCTGGCTAAGCAGTCACTGGCTGCATCCATAATTAATCCAACAGTAGGCTTTGAAGCTATTCCTCTTCCGGTGCTGGAAGAAAGATATTACACGGCAGGTGAAGTAGGAAAGATGCTGGATGTCTCAGCGAACAAAATCGGACTGGTTGCCAATAAGCACAACCTCAAGAATGAGCAAAATGGCAAGTTCTTTCTGGATAAGTCCGCTTACTCAAGTAAGCAAGTCCAAGCATTCCGTTATAACGAAAACGGTATTAAGGCACTGAGACATTTAATTCATGGTGTTGAAGTAGCTTAAGGATTTAAGCCACGGAAGGCGAAGAGCGAACAATCAAGCTATCAATGTTATTAAGGGTATGCAACCGATTCCCTATCTTAAATCGATTGATTAGTCTAATTTTCGAGCCGCTTCCCAAATTTAGGATGTAAATATTTACAAAAGGTTACAGTTACGTAATAAATGATGTCGCTTTAAACGGCGAAGCCCCGAACTGGTAGGACAGCTAGGGGCTTCAAATACAACGTTTACCCCAACCGAAAGGAAGTAAACATGGTAAGTATAACAGTTAACGAATTAACTAAAAACTCCCCCTCAGTAGAACATATGACACCGATCATGTACAACCGTATTCCGGTCATTACTACTGAGCTGTTAGCTGATGTTTATGAAACGAGTGCTAATAACATAAAAGTTAACCATTCTAGAAATGCGGGCAGATTCACTGAGGGTACGCACTACTTCAAAATTGCTGGGCAAGAACTGAAAGATTTGCGGCTTACTTTGAGTAAGTCACAAAATTTGCGAGTTACTTTAAGTAACCCACAAATCTCAAGCAAGACAAGAAGCCTCATCCTCTGGACAGAACGCGGTGCAGCTCGTCACGCTAAAATGCTGGATACTGACAAAGCATGGGATGTTTTCGGGAAACTGGAAGATTTCTACTTTAACCTGAAAGGGGCTGAGTCTAAAACCACAACCTATGATCGCACTCCCTTACGTGGACTGGTTAATACCCTAATGGGTAAATATGGCATCAGTGATAGAACGTTATTCCAGATGGTGCATCGTGAGTTTGGGGTAAAAAGCATCGGTGAGTTAACCAGTGAACAATTACCTTCTGCAATAGAGTATTTGGCAACTAAGGCTATTGAGGGTGAGTTACTACCGAAAGAAGAATTACCAGCTCCAATAGCACAACCGCAAATATCAGATGAAGATTTACAGACTCTTTGCTGGCTGTGGCAATATTCAATCAATATGGCTCATTATATGACTGAGGTAGAGAAAATACTTCGAGTAATTGAACATAGACTGGCAGGAGAGTACGCTGAATATCCACGAAATGCTATTAGAGTTGCCAGTAAAGCCCGACGTATTCTTGATAAGGCAACTGAACACATTGAGATAAAGCAGATTCAAATGGATAACTGGAGGGTATTACACAATCTAAGAATTCCAGAGTATTCATTTTAATTTAAAGTATCAAATAGCCATTAAGCCGCTTAATTGCGGCTTTTCTTTTTTCAGCCTCCCGAACGTGGAGCGGGTCAAATCAATTAATTTAATAGGTGATAAAATGAGCTTTTTCAGTAATAACAAAGGAAGATTTATGGCTGTTACCTACAAAGACATGCATGAGAAGATGCGTAGTATTCAGAACGAAATTCAAAAGCGTGATAATTTCCTGAGAAAAATGGCACAAAAGCTGATTAAGACGTATGAATATTCATTGCAATTAGAGAGTTCTCACTGGACTGATATTGAAGGCAGGGATCGCCCCTACGTTTTCATTGGTGACGTTGAAGAGGGCGATTTCACTAAAAAGCACATCAATGATATTGAAGTCAACGGTAATACAATGAAGTTTGTTATTGCAACTGTGGTTGATGATTCGCCACGAGGCGGAGATGCAGCAGGGTGTGAGATTGAACTTTCGACGGATAAATACGCAGAAGAAATCAATATCAAGTTTCAAACCAAAAAAGGTAAATGTGAGGTAACTATTCGCGGTGATGACTGGCGAGAAGCCTGTGACATCCTGAAAGATGCAACTTATATGGATATAGCACGTTACGACAGATTTTGAATTAACTGATGATAGACGGGTCGCATAGGCGGCCTTTTTTATTGGGGGTCATATGGACTTTCTCAGCGGTTTTAACACCACAACAGCCTCAGTAGTGACGCGCTCTATTGGTAAGTTTCTCTTTGACAATGTAATCATAGAAAATCACCGTTCTAGCCTGCGCATCACGGAGAACCCGATTGAGTCGGGAGCGGCAATTGCTGATCATGTCATTCTGGAACCCAAAGAAATCACGGTTGCCGGGATTATGGTCGGTTATCAACCTCCGCAATATTTCAACGCGATAATGGGCGGGAATTTTCCCGCCGCACTGAACAGATACCCGCTCCCTGTCGAAATCAGGGCCATGACCAAACAGACCGAAGCAATGGTGAACCGCTATATGTCGATGGGGTCAGCCATGCTGGATCAGGTCGGTTACAACCGCCCCGTAGCGCCGTGGCTGCCTAATTATCATGGGCGCGCTAATGACCGCTCGCGGACACTGGACAGGATAGGTAAGGCTTATAACGACCTGCTTAACCTCCAGAAGAAAGGTGAACCGGTCACCGTCATGACCGGCCTGAAACAGTATAAAAATATGATGATTGTCAGTATCAGCATTACTCAGATGTATGATGGCTCGGCAGAATTCAACCTGACATTGCGTGAAATCTTCATTGTGGAGACGCAAACGGCAAAAGGATTGCAGCCAAAACTGAAAGGTAAGACAGTGGCGAAAAAGAAGAATATGGGGAAGACGCAGCCGAAGCCGAAGGTCATTCCAAAGGAAAGTAAAAACTCAATGCTGCACTGGTTGTTGGGGGGTAATAAATGATATACGACATACCCGTTTCAACTGAAGAGATTCAGGAGCAGTCTTTTACCCTGTTCGGTATGAATCTGCGGCTCACTTTATATTTCAATCCCGTCTCCAGCGGCTGGCAATTTGATTTGATGGACACGAACACGGACGAGTTCATTGCTCAATTGTACGGTTTGACGGTTAACAGCCCGGCATTGCTCACTAAAAATCTCCCGTTCATCATATTGCTGAGTGATAACTCCGGTTTAGGCATTAATTCAGTCCAGCGTGAGGAGTTAGGGAACCGGCTTAAGCTCTATTTTGTCGATAAGGAAACGTGGCATGAGGCAATTCGGACGACAAGTTAAACTAATTATCGGTAACACCAAAGAATCCATTGAAATTACCAGCCTGAGAGTCACGTTCGAGATATCCAAAACCATTACCAGTGAACCCAACCCCGCTACTATCCGGGTCTATAATCTCAACCCATCACATCGCAATCTCATCACCAGTAAAACCTATAACCGTGTCAGTCTGGCTGTCGGTTACGAGGAGCTACGTGTGATTTATATGGGCGACATTATTGAAGCGATAACGCTTCGAGATGGGCTGGATTTTATTATCCAGTTAACGTGCGGGGATGGTTACGAGGCGTACACCGGAGCACTGATCAATAAGACACTGGCAGCCGGGGCGACAGACAGCAGTATTTTAGCGGAAGCGACTAAAGCGATGCGTACAGGTAATGGTGTAATTGATCTCCCCAAAGACCGGACGCTACCACGCGGCAAGGTATTAACCGGCAATGCCCGCGATATCATGCACAAAATTGCCCGTAATAATGGCGCTGACTGGTCTGTGCAGGATGGCAATATGACCGTACTCCCTAAAGGTAAGGTACTGGCTGATAACGAAGGTTTTGTGCTCTCTCAGGAAACCGGCATGATTGACAGCCCGGAGAAAACGGATGACGGACTGTCGGTTAATTGTCTGCTTAATCCGGTGATGCGCATTGGTGGTCTGGTGCGGGTTCAGTCGATGATGCCTGAATATAACGGCGATTATAAAATCACCGAACTTGAACATTCCGGGGATTTAATGGGCGATCACTGGGCGACCAAAATCACCTGTATCGGCGGTCAGTATCAGAAAGTAGAGAAGAAGAAGGACAGCAAGAAAAAAGAAGGGAAGAAAAAAGAGGAGAAGAAAAATGCAAAATCCAACACTGCTTGATGTGCTGGACAGAAAAGCCGAAAACGAACGCCTTGATATCCACACCGCCTTACCTGCCAGAGTCGTCTCTTTTAATGGTCATACTGCCACTGTCGAACTGATGATCACCCAGTTATTGAGTAATGGTTCAGTGATTGAATTACCCCCGCTGGTGGATGTGCCTGTTCAGTTCCCCCGGGCGGGCGGATTCTGTTTCACGGTTCCAGTAAAAGCCGGAGATGAGGGACTGGCGATATTCTCTGAGCGTTGCATTGATGGCTGGTATGCAACAGGGAATAAATCCGTACCACTGGATGCCCGGCTGCATGATTATTCTGATGCGTCCTTTATTCCGGGTATTTGCAGTCAGCCTAAAAAAATGCCGGCTTTCTTTCATGATGGCGCCTCCATGCAGACCGATGATGGTTCGACGTTCATTCGGATGGTGCAGGGGAAAATCACCATTCAGGGCGATATAGAACACCTCGGGCACAGTAAACAGATAGGTAACCATCAACAGGCCGGAAACTGGAACCAGACCAGCGGAAACAGCGAGTCAAACGGCACTATCCGTGCGGCGAAGGTGATTGGCGGCGGTGTAGACCTTGAAAACCATACTCACCCTGACTCGCACGGCGGCAATACCGGGAGGCCTAATCAATGAGAATGCGACGACTGGATGATAATCACGACTGGACATTTGGTAACGGGCGCAGTGATTACGCCACAAAATCAGAGGCTATCGCGCAATCGGTAAAGACACGACTTTTGTCACTATTCAATGACTGGTTTCTTAACCCTGAGCATGGGGTGCCGTGGTTCGATTATCTGCGGAAAAATCCAAACCTGATGGCAATGGAGTCAGAATTAAAAGAAACCGTCCTGAATACCGTTGGTGTGCAGGAAATCACCCACTTTGATATCCGCATCGATGAAGACAGCCGTCAGTCTTTGATTGAGGTTGCCTATATTGATATCCACGATAACAAAAACGAGGTCAGTCTCTATGCTCCAGATCACTGATACCGGTATTGTGATTGACCAGCTTTCCGCTATTCATGAGCGGCTGGAGGTCGGTTTTAAGCGCATTTACGGCGAAGATATCAATCTGGATGCGGACTCTCCGGATGGTCAGATTATTGGTCTGTTCTCACAGGAGCTTGCCAATATCAATCAGGTTATCGCCTTTATTGCGCAGATGTTAGACCCCTACCACGCAACTGGTGCATGGTTGGAACAAAGGGCTATGTATGCGGGACTGGTTCGCCGTGGCGCGGAATTCAGTTATCTGGATGAGGTGATCATCACCGGCAATGTCGATGTCACTATCCCTGCGGGAACCGTGTTAACCGATGATAATCGGGTCAGATGGGTAACCCTGACAGAGGTCACGCTCAATCATAATGGCTCGGCACAGGTGGGATTGCGTAGCCAAGAACTGGGCGCATTTACTCTGCAAGCCCATAAAGAGTTACAGATGGAAACCGTGATTGTCGGCGTTGATAAAGCCGTGACCACAACAGAGGCCAAAGTGGGCAGCGAGGAAGAGACGGACGGCAATTTTTTACTTCGTTTTATGCGTTCTCACTCCATTAATAACCATGATGACAGGCAAGGCATTGAAGCGGCTTTACTGGATTTGCCCGATGTTAAACAAGCGCGAGTGTATGAAAATTTTACCAACCAGACAGATAAAAACGGGGTTCCGGCCCATTCAATGAACGCCGTTATCATCGGTGGTCGAAATGAAGATATTGCGCTTACCATCCTGAGAAAGAAAGTCGGGGGATGTGGGCTAATGGGGGATATCTCATACCTCAGTGAGTTCTCAGGCGCAGAACGCACCGTCAGGTTTGACCGCGCTGAGAGGGTAGATATCCGGGTAAAAATCATTATTGAGCGCATTAACGGCTTTCAGGATATAGACACGGAAGGCATCAAAAAATCACTGGCTGATACTGAATTTATGATTGGTGAATCCGTCTACGCCATGCGGTTGACCTGCCGGGTTAACGCTGTTTCAGGCTTTTATATTAAATCCATCACAGTCAATGATGCTGATTCCTCTCAGATAGGCGTTCGCCAGTGTGCACAAATCAAGCCTGAGCATGTGGAGGTGTTGATTGAGTAAACGTGAGGATTTTTTAATCTGGCAATACAGAGGAAAACCCAAGGCCCGGCAAACCGTCGGGCTTTTGCTTTCTGAGACCAGGGTTATTTTCGAAACGGCATTACAGCTCCCTAGCATACTTGATATCAACAAGTCTGTGGGCTATGGGTTGGATCTGATTGGTCGCCATGTCGGGATTGGCAGAACGATGAAGTCATTCGTGCCGAAAGACTATTTTGGCTGGTTGGGGATAGCGGGAGCACTGGGATTTAATAACGGCCTGTTCTACCGATACGGCGACTCCCTGCAAAAGTCTGTCAATCTGGATGACTCTGATTACCGGTTCTTTATCCGGGCGAAGATCATTAAAAACTTTCAGCACCCTACGATTGAAGGTATCACCCACTCATTGCAGCACCTGCTCGGCAACCAGTCATTTGTCATTGATAACTATGACATGACTATGAATGTGGTTGTCCCTGCGGCTTATCTTACGCCATTTAGACTACACGCCATCCTGCAGCTCGACATTTTGAGTCGACCGATAGGCGTGAAATACCAATTTGTTGTTGTGAACAGCGACTGTCCGTTCGGGTGGGCGAATGACGCTCACGCTTTTGGATTTGGTGACGGAAAATTTACGAGGATCATCAATGTCAATCATCAATAAACCTGACTATAAAATATTTGCCAATGACGCCAAAACCGGCGAAACAGAAACCTTCCCGGACATTCTGCGCGGCTGGGGTGTCACCATTGATCGCACCGCTGGAAAACCCCCGATGGAATGGTTTAACGCTTTGGGGAAGCGCTCTGACGAGTGGATGCTGTACCTGTCCCAGCGCGGGATAGTGGAATGGGATAAATCGGTTGATTACCCTCAGTCAGCGGTGGTGCAACACGCCGGAAAATTCTACGTTGCCAAAAAGCAGACGCGAGGTCAGCAACCGGATAACTCGCAAAACGAATGGATGTTATTTGTTGATGCCATTGGTATTGCAAAATCCATCACTGATGCCCTGAACACCAAACAAGACAAAGGCGATTACGCCACTAATTCGGCATTGAATCAGGTCAACGACAATGCCAACAGTCGCCTTGAAAAAGCGAAGAACGGTGCGGATGTTGAGGATAAAGTGGCGTTTGTGAACAATCTTGGTTTAGCAAAAACGGTAGAGTTGGCGAAAAATGCGGCCTCGTCTGAATATTTTGCCGGGGGTAGCAAGGAAACCTTGGTTTTGAACAAAAACGCATTTTTCGTCATTAACAGTGACCGTTCCGCTGGGTTACGGGATCGCATAGACAGCCATTATCTCTGGGCATTTAATCCTGACGGTGTGATGTCATACGGACAGGTTCCCGTAGACCGTATCACGGGGTTGTCACAAAGCACCGGTGATAACAGCGCGGCGATTATGTCGCAGCGTGCGGTGGGCGAGGCAATAAAGGCTGTCAGCGATGAAGTACGCCACGTTGATGGACAAATAAAGTCGATTAGCCGTGAAGTTAACACCGTTCGTGAGTCAGTCGTTGCCAATGCCAGTATTGGCATCAACCAACAACTGTTAAATCTCACTGCCGGACGGAAGCTGGGCGTGACCTATAGAAATGAGACCACCCGGCCTATTTTTGTGATGGTCAGCGTGTCAATGACAGGTGATGCCAGTAACCAACTTCGTGTCAATAATAGCATTGTGTCGATGATGGGAAGCCAGTTTAATGCAGGGGCTTTCAAAACATTCACCCACCATGCCATTATTCCCGCTGGCTCCAGTTACCAACTGGCATCGGATGGCGGTCAAAATGACATTTTTTTATGGCTGGAGCTACGCTAATGCACTACTACAAATCAGAGAAGAATGAAATCTACGCCTATGAATTTGAGGGGTCGCAAGAACCCGGGTTGATACCGATTACTGAAGCGGAAGCGGATATCATTCTCAATCCTCCCCCCACGGCTGAACAGTTACAACATCGCGCGGAGCGTGAAAAGCAGTCACTAATGGATACGGCAACAATTGCCCTCACCCCCCTACAGGATGCCGTTGACCTCGACATGGCGACGAAAGAAGAAAAAGCCGCCCTGCTTAAATGGAAAAAATACCGCGTCCTGCTCAACCGGGTGGATTGTTCCACGGCCCCCGATATCGTCTGGCCTGAACAGCCGGAGTGAGGTTACTGAGAAAAAGGGGAGTAGATGGTGAATTGATTTGACAATCAGAGCAGCGAAGAAACTGATTATTTCTTATGATTGAGGAATGAATTGCGTAAATTCGTTGAAATATATTGAATATAGTAATGCTGGATTGATGAATATTTATTCAAATATAAAAAGGGATGTTCTGAAACCATCTTCTGAAGATGTTCTGAAACGTGATTTTGATCAAAGAAAAAAGCCACCTTGCGGTGGCCTTTTTTATTCCCGAACTCACTGTTTTATCAGTGGTTTTTAATTTGGTGCCCAGGGCGGGACTTGAACCCGCACAGCCTTACAGCCGAGGGATTTTAAATCCCTTGTGTCTACCGATTTCACCACCTGGGCTAAATTTGGAGGCGCGTCCCGGAGTCGAACCGAGGTTGACGGATTTGCAATCCGCTGCATGGCCACTCTGCCAACGCGCCTTTTTGGAGCGGGAAACGAGACTCGAACTCGCGACCCCAACCTTGGCAAGGTTGTGCTCTACCAACTGAGCTATTCCCGCCTTTTCAAACCGCTTGATTTACTTAACTTATTTCGTAAACCTCATGTGCCGTTCGATGCGTTGCATTCTACTTATTTCCCGAAATGAGTCAACACAATTATTTATAAAACTCGTTCGTTCGATGGTTTTTGCATCATTTGGATCAACTTTCGCGCAAATCAGTCCATGCGGCGCTTAAATATTGAAACATTGACCAGAATGTCAGGATTGTCGCAGCGTATAATAAGATGAAACCACTGATTTCAAGTTCAGCGTTTGGACGCCATAGCAAAGCAACCAATGCTGCCATTTGTGCCGTTGTTTTTACTTTACCCATCCATGAGACAGCGACACTGCTACGTTTTCCTAATTCCGCCATCCATTCCCTAAGGGATGAGATGATAATCTCTCGCGCAATCATGGTTGCTGTCGGTAATGTTATCCACCAAGTATGATAATGCTCTGCCACCAGTACTAATGCAGTGCCTACCATGACTTTATCAGCAACAGGATCCAGAAATGCGCCAAAGCGTGTTGTCTGTTTCCATAAACGGGCAAGAAAGCCATCAAACCAATCTGTCGCCGCAGCGATCACAAAGATGATGGCACATAACATCGGCGCCCATTGGAAAGGCAGGTAAAAAGCCAAAACAAAGAATGGGATTAAGGCAATACGAAATAGAGTAAGCCATGTTGGAATATTTAATTGCATAATGCTTAGTAACTATCTGGCCAAGTGAAGTTTATCGGTATGGTGCATCAAGAATCTTAGTGTTTCAACGCATTATAAATTTTTTCTGCCAGTGAATAAGAGATAGATGGTACTTTTGCGATCTCTTCAACACTTGCATTACGTAAAGGTTGTAACCCTCCCATATATTTTAACAGCATTTGCCGACGTTTTGGTCCGATTCCTTCGATAGATTCCAGTGTACTGGTCTTTTTTGCTTTTTCCCTACGCTGGCGATGACCTGTAATTGCGTGATTGTGAGACTCATCACGTATATGTTGAATGACATGTAAAGCAGGTGAGTCAGGAGGAAGTGCTATTCCTTCATCTTCTATGGAGAAAAATAGCGTTTCCAGCCCGGCTTTGCGGTCACTGCCTTTGGCTACGCCAATAAGTTTAGGATGCCTTTTATCCCATTCAACGTCTAACGAGTGAAAGACTTCTATTGCCTGCTTTAACTGACCTTTACCACCATCAATAAAGATGATGTCAGGGATTTTTGCTGAATCAATAGCTTTGCTGTATCGACGGCGTAATACCTGATTCATTGCAGCATAGTCATCTCCTGCGGTGATTCCGTTTATGTTATAGCGCCGATACTCTGAGCGTAAAGGGCCATTACTGTCGAATACGACACAGGATGCAACTGTCTGGTCTCCCATAGTATGGCTGATGTCGAAGCATTCCATCCGGCGGATTTTTCCTATACCTGCAAATTCAGCAAGTGCTGCCAGACGCTGATGAATTGTCGATTGCTGGGAAAGTCTGGTTGTTAATGCAGTAGCAGCGTTGGTGCGTGCCAGTTTGAGGTAACGAGCCCTGTCCCCTCTGGGACGGGGCTGGATATGTACTTTTCTGCCGGATAATTCAGAAAGAGAGTTTTCCAGCAACTCTTTTTCCGGTAGTGAGAAGTCCAGTAAGATTGCGGTTGGTAATGTTCTGTTCTGGCTACCCTGAAGATAAAATTGCCCGAGAAAAGTCTGTACGACTTCATCTAATTTGGTATCTGTAGGAATTTTAGGATAGTAACTCCGGCTCCCAAGAATTTTACCTTGCCGGATAAATAGAACATGAACGCATGCCATGCCTGCTTCAAAGGCAACACTGATAGCATCCAAATCATCTCCTTCGCCGGAGACAGATTGCCGTTCTGTGACTTGTCGCACAGCCTGAATCTGGTCGCGGTAGCGTGCTGCATCTTCAAAGTGAAGCTGTTTGCTTGCGTTTTCCATTCTTTTAACGAGTTCAGACAGTACCTGTTGATCTTTACCAGACAAAAATAAACGAACGTATTCTACTTGTTGCTGATACTCTTCATCTGTGACAAATCCTTTGACGCACGGAGCAAGGCAGCGACCAATCTGGTATTGCAGGCAAGGCCTGGAACGATTGCGATATACGCTATTTTCACACTGACGAATGGGAAATAATTTTTGCAGAAGTGCTAATGCGTCACGTACTGCGTGGGAGTTTGGGAATGGACCAAAGTACTCTCCCTTAGCATGTTTGGCTCCGCGATATAGAGTCAGGCGAGGATGGGTATCACCACTTAAGAAAATATAAGGATAAGATTTATCGTCTCGGAGCAATACGTTATAGCGAGGCTGGTAAAGCTTGATGTAGTTATGTTCAAGCAGCAGAGCTTCTGTTTCTGTATGGGTGATAGTGACATCAATCTGAGCGATATTTTTCACCAAAGATTCTGTTTTTCGGCTGCTAACCTGCACCCTAAAATAGCTGGAAAGCCGTTTTTTTAAATCCTTAGCTTTGCCGACATAAATCACAGTCCCGGTTGCATCATACATTCTATAAACACCGGGTTGGCTGGTTACTGTTTTTAAAAATGTTTTTGAATCAAATTGCTCTGCCACGATTTACCACCCATCACTGACTCATTTTATCATCCACTATGATTTATCATATTGGGGCATCAAGTAAACCACAGCGTATTGCTATATGGGTTAATTCTACATCACCCTTAATATTTAATTTGTTGAACATTCTATAGCGATAGCTATTAACAGTTTTCGGGCTCAGGTTAAGGAGTGCTGATATTTCATTCACTTTCTTGCCCTGAGTGATCATTGTCATGATCTGCAATTCTCGTTCAGAGAGATCATCCAATGGGTTCTCTTTTTGTGGAGATAGCTGATCGAGGGCCATTTGTTGGGCGATATCAGGAGAAATATAGCGTTGCCCGGCATAAACACTCCGGATAGCGTTGATCATATCCTGAGGTGTAGCGGCTTTACTTAAATAACCCCTGACACCGGCCTGCATAACTTTTGTGGGTAGAGAGCTTTCGGTATGGATGGTCAACATAATGATCCGGGTATCAGGTGAATAGCGAATTATTTTTTTCGCAGCTTCAAGGCCTCCTATGCCGGGCATTCCCATATCCATCATAACAACATCTGTGCTATTGGATCTGCACCATTTAATAGCATCTTCTCCGCTACCGGCCTCACCTATAACTTTAATTCCCCGTACATCATCAAGTATGCCTTTCACGCCAATGCGAACCAGTTCGTGATCATCAACTAACAAAACATTAATCAAACAACTTCTCCACCAACGTAACACCTACTTTCGATTTTCAAGTCACCCACTGTTTTCCAAGTTGCAACATGACTGCCATCGCTTGGAATCCATCGGGTATAAAACATTTTACCTAATAAGGGCAACATTATACTGGTATTAGCAAGAAACAGAAAGAAATTGTTACATATCAACAAAATAAATATAGAAATAATTATTTTCACAAAATTTGTTTGCGATGAAAACTATTTATGCTGATTTCAGCTGGGAAGGGAAAATATGAATTTTACGTGAGTATTGAAATTGATAATTATTATGAGGGGAGTTTCCCCTCATAATGATAATTAACTAAACAAGTTAAGAATATCTTGTTTAGTTAGCATTGGTGTTTTTTCAACGAAATTGTAATAACTGGGCTTGCTATCGATAAATACTTGATTGGATAATTTTCCCGAATCACTATTTTCAAATAGAGCTACTGGGACATAATAAGTACTGGGATGATGCAGGTGATAAAAAAGATGAGTTCCACATTTTTTACAGAAAGCGCGTTCTGCCCACTCTGAAGAGGGGTAAGTTGCAATGTTTTCATCTCCTGTTATCTGTAAATTATTTTTACACTCTACAGAGAGAAATGGTCCTCCGCCCCAATTCTGGCATGTTTTACAGTGGCATGCATTGATAGTATCAATAGGATCGTTGGTTTTTACTTCTACTGCACCACACAAACAGCGACCTTTATTCATTGTATTACCTATGTGTTTTAGATAAATATTAGTAATAAAATTCTATATCAAATACAGCCGTTGTTTAATTATTTATTTTGTTGAATATGTCATATTTATCACAATTATTGATATTAAATCATAAAGAGAAAGTATTAGGGATTATTTTCCTTTTCTTTATTATCGTTTTCATCACCATCATCAATATGCCAATTGTGAAGAATACGGTGAACGAATGGCGTCACTACTAATCCGACGGCAATAAAAAAGATAGCCTGTAGAAATAACCCATAAATAGCAGCGAAATATTTCCCCAGTGTGCTGGTTGGTTGTATATGCAGGGTCTGTGTGCCAATCATTGAAACAGAATTTAACAGTGCATCAGGAATTGCATGGCTTTCAATGAGGAAAAAACCTAATACACCGGGAATAATGCCAATTAAAAAAATAGCTAGCGCATGAAAAAGGAAACGAAGTATTCGCAGAAGAAAGCGATCCAGACTAATTAATTTATCAGTAAATTTTTCCATGCCGGGGCCTCCACCAATAAATTTTTATAATTGTACGTTGGTTTTTATTTTTATCAATATTAATTTACGGGCCACACAGATAATGTGAAGCCCGTAATTTTTGTATCGTTTTAATTACCTGATAAGGTTTTAAATGGTCGTCTGGATATTTTGGAATGAATTATCTTTGATAGAGCATCAATAACCAGATCATGATTATCATCAATAAAGAAATGACGGCCCTGAAACAAAATAACATTTTTATCCTGTTCGAATAAATCAAACCAGGAATAAAGTTCATGCTCAGCTACCAGCGGGTCATCTGTTCCGCCAAATACTGTCAAGGGGCAAGCGAAAGATTCTGCTCCGATATAGTAATACTCTTCTGAAATCTTAAAATCTGCTTTTATGGCAGGTAAGATCAGCGAGAGTAACTCATCGTTCTCAAGAATTTGCTGATTTACGCGGCCGAAATCCTTCAATGCAATTGCAAATTCTTTGTCGTTTAATGAACTTATTGGTTTGCGAATGGCAGAAACCTGCGGCCCTCTGCTGCCGGAAGCAATAAATTCAATGGGTAATGGCAATGATTCTGCAGCGATTTTTCTTAACAGTTCAAAAGCTACCCGGCTTCCTAAGCTATGCCCTAAAAATATATATGGCTTATCTAACAGAGGCTTGATGTTGGTATATATATCCTCAACCAGGTTTTGCATATTGTCATAAGGTTTTTCTTTGAACCTAGCCCCTTTACCCGGAGGCTGGCTGACTAAAAACTCAACATTTTCTGTGATTTTTCTGGCAAAAGGCACAAAAGTTGAGTTACTACCCCCAGCATAAGGGAAGCAAAATATTCTGATTTCCGGGTTAAAAACCTGACTGAGATTGATAAAGTATGGCGAGTATTCGTTGTGCACAATAGAATCCCATTGTTATTTTTTAGATACCTTAAAATAAAGGACTTTCATTATTTCTGTATTTTCATTAACAGAAAGCTACTGTCTTTGGAACATACTATCGAATATTAAAATACAATGCTTTTAGGGTTTTTTGTTATAGTCCTGAGGTTTTATGAAACAGGGCAGCGAAGATGTTTCTACAATTATGTTTTTATTTTAATAAATGCGTTGCAACACCCCAGCGCACCACATGAATTCTCTCATTTTTAACTTCAATAACAGAGTAACTACAATTTTGGTGACTATATAGTGTTGTTTTTTCTTGTAAATTACCGCCTTTTAGTTGCCATAACAGGTATTGCAGAGTACGGCCATGTGTAACCAAGCATACCGTATCATTACTATTATTTGTTGCCAGACTTTGTATGTAACTGATGGCTCTTTGTGCTACTTCAATTGTAGATTCGCCTTCAGGTATAGTTACCGTTGGATCTCCGGCAAAAAGCCGTGATGTAATGTCGGGATAGTGATAATCCGCCTGTTCAAAGGGTAGTCCTTCTAATATCCCAAAATTTTGTTCACATAAATTTTCATTAATTTCCATCCCGCAGCCGAAATAATCTGCTAAAACCTGACCTGTCGTACAGGCTCGACCGGAAGAAGATGAAATCACTTTGCTGATGGGAAAATCTTTTATTGCTGATAATAATGAATTTATCTGTCGGAAACCATTTTCAGTCACAGGGCTATCAAGACGTCCCTGAAGAATTCTTTCTATATTCCATTGAGTTTCTGCATGCCGTATTGCAATGATGCGCATTATTTCTTCCTTACATTCAATATCACTAAATTTATCTATAAATAAAATGAATTAATACTGTAATAAATTAGGAAAATAACTAATTTCATATAGGTCTTAAAAGATAAATATTACCAGATTTTTGTTTATATTTTCACTTTTTATATTATTAATGGTGATTAATTGGATAGGATTTGCTGAATTGCACTATAAAAAATAGCCACTATATTTAATCAAAGTAATTTTAAACTCAAAATCTTATATGCTCACAAATAGTTATCTAATGTGATTAACTCATCAATATTGATGTTACGGCTCATACAGCACTGTGAACAAATTGACGCAAGACCATAAGTGATAACAGCCGTTTAATTTTCCTGATTGTGTCAACCATCCTATGGGCAACCGCCAGAGAATACTAAGTCTATTTTTTATTTCGTGTAAAGATAGAATAAGGAAAAACGTCATGAAGGTATTGATAGCAAAAAATGAGGTGGGTACAAAGCATCATAGTCATTATATTGAAAACGCAATACATCGCTTGGCAGATAAATTAATTGAACGGGATGTTGAAGTTGTTATTGCGGATTCTTTTGATGATAGCTACACGATAATTGCTGCTAATGAACCCATTGATTGCTTAATGGTCAGTTGTGCATTGATGGATGATGATTTATATCAGCAAATCCAAAAATTACTGAATAAGTTATTTGAGCGTCAGGAAGGTGTACCGGTATTCTTATTAAGTGATCGAGAAAAGGCGGTCTTTTTACTGGATCATGTGATGCTGGAGCAATTAACTGAATTCGCATGGATACTTGAAGATTCCTCAGATTTTATTACGGGCAGGGCTATTGCCGCGATGCACCGTTATCGTCAGCAATTATTGCCGCCATTAATGTCAGCTTTGATGAATTACAGAAAAATCTATGAATATTCATGGGCGGCACCCGGGCATCAGGGAGGCGTAGGATTTAATAAAACGCCTGTTGGTCGTATTTACCATGATTATTATGGAGAAAATCTTTTTCGCTCTGATATGGGAATTGAACGATCTTCTTTGGGATCATTGCTGGATCACACCGGAGCGTTCGGCGAGAGTGAAAGAAATACAGCCAGAGTGTTTGGTGCCGATCATTCGTATTCTGTTGTAGTCGGAACATCAGGTTCTAACCGAACTATTATGCAGGCCTGTATGACAGAAGACGATATCGTTATTATTGACCGTAACTGTCATAAATCCATTGAACAGGGGCTGATCCTGACAGGCGCAAAGCCGGTTTATATGTTACCGAGCCGTAATCGATACGGCATTATCGGCCCGATTTATCCGCAGGAAATGGAGACAAAAACACTCCAGAAAAAGCTGAAACAGAACCCGCTGACCAAAGATATGGTGAAGAAAAAGCCTGTCTACACTGTGGTGACAAACTGTACTTATGATGGTGTTTGCTATAACGCCAAACATGTACAAAACCTGCTGGATAAAAGCGTTGATAGAATCCATTTTGATGAAGCATGGTACGGTTATGCCCGTTTTAATCCTATCTATCATGATCATTATGCTATGCGGGGTGACCCCAAAACACATAAAGGGCCAACCGTTTTTGCCACACATTCATCCCATAAGCTATTGAATGCACTATCGCAGGCCTCTTTTATCCATGTGCGTGATGGTCGTAATCCGATTGATTTTTCAAGATTTAACCAAGCCTATATGATGCATGCGACAACGTCACCTCTGTATGCGATCTGTGCTTCAAATGATATTGCTACCTCAATGATGGATGGCAACAGTGGTTATTCGCTTACTCAGGAAGTTATTGAAGAAGCAGTCGATTTTCGTCAGGCATTAGCACGTTTGTATCGGGATTTCAGTAAAAAAGGTGACTGGTTCTTTAAACCGTGGAATCAGGAGCAAGTGACAGATCCTGCTACAGGTAAGAAAATGCTTTTTGCAGATGCTCCGCGGGATTTACTGGCCACAAAACAAAGTTGCTGGACGATGAACCCCGGTGACAGTTGGCACGGGTTTGAAGATTTGCCGAATGACTGGAGTATGCTTGATCCCATTAAAGTCAGTATCCTCACGCCGGGTATGGGAGACAACGGCAAGCTATTGAAACAGGGGGTGCCGGCAGCACTGGTGACAGCATGGTTAAGCCAGCATGGCATCGTTCCGACGCGCACTACAGATTTCCAGATCATGTTCCTGTTTTCAATGGGGATTACCAAAGGGAAATGGGGCACGTTACTTAATACCCTGCTTTCATTCAAACATCATTATGATGCTAATACACCTTTGAGTAAGGTATTACCTGATTTAGTCCATGACTATCCGGATGTCTATAGTGCGTCAGGGGTAAGAGATTTGGGCGATAAAATGTTCGCTTACTTACACAAAAATAACCCGGGTGAGAAACTGAATCAGGCATACGCGATGCTGCCTGAAGTTGACATGATACCCAGGGCAGCTTATCAGGCGATTGTGACCAATGATGTGGAATTGGTCGCGCTCGATAAACTTCCTCATCGTATTGCCGCGAACTCAATTATTCCTTATCCACCCGGTATTCCTATGCTGATGTCAGGGGAAAACTTCGGTGATAAAAACAGTCCGCAGATTAGCTATCTGCATGCATTGCAAAAATGGGATCATGAATTTCCCGGCTTTGAGCATGAAACGGAAGGGACGGAAATCATTAATGGTATCTACCACGTTATGTGCGTAAAGCGTAAGGGAAAATAAATTATGGCTACAGTTGCGGAATCAACAAAAGTGGGTTTGATTCCCGTTACATTGATGGTAGCGGGAAATATCATGGGATCGGGCGTTTTTCTGCTGCCGGCGAGTCTGGCGGCAACAGGAGGAATAGCGATTCTTGGATGGTTGGTTACTATCATTGGTGCCGTCGGGTTATCCATTGTCTATGCCAAGATCTCTTCACTGGATGATAGCCCCGGAGGTTCTTATGCTTATGCGAGGAGAGCTTTCGGGCCATTTTTAGGTTATCAGACTAACGTTCTTTACTGGCTGGCCTGCTGGATTGGTAATATCGCGATGGTTGTGATTGGAGTAGGTTATATCAGCTACTTTTTTCCTATTCTGAAAGATCCGGTTATTTCAACATTTACCTGTATAGCAATACTGTGGATATTTGTTTTCCTGAATATTATTGGCCCTCATGTCATTACCCGAGTTCAGGCGGTTGCGACAACTCTGGCTCTGATCCCGATTGTCGCCGTTGCTGTATTTGGCTGGTTCTGGTTCAACGGCTCAACCTATATGGATGCCTGGAACGTCAGCGGTATGAACACGTTTAGCGCCATTCAAAGTACTTTAAACGTAACATTATGGTCTTTTATCGGTGTTGAAAGTGCCTCAGTTGCTGCTGGTGTCGTTAAAAATCCCAAGCGAAATGTACCGATTGCCACGATTGGTGGCGTATTAATTGCTGCTGTGTGTTATGTCTTATCCAGTAGTGTGATTATGGGAATGATCCCGAATGCGAGTCTGGTTATTTCATCTTCGCCATTTGGTGATGCTGCCCGTCTGGCGCTGGGGGATACAGCCGGCGCAATCGTGGCATTCTGTGCAGCAGCTGGCTGTCTGGGGTCATTGGGGGGATGGACATTGCTTGCTGGTCAGACGGCAAAAGCCGCAGCTGATGATGGTTTATTTCCTAAAGTCTTTGCTAAAGTGAACAAAGCCGGAACACCGGTAGTAGGTCTGTTGATACTGGGTGTTTTAATGACTGTTGTCCAATTCAGCAGTATTTCGCCTAATGCGGCAAAAGAATTCAGTCTGGTTTCATCTGTTTCAGTGATTTTTACCCTGATACCTTATCTGTATACCTGTGCTGCGTTATTGTTACTTGGTCACGGCCATTTTGGTCAGGAAAAAGGGCGTTATATTGTGATTACATTTATCGCCTTTGTTTACTGTATCTGGGCTGTAGTGGGTACAGGTGCAAAAGAAGTCGTCTGGACGCTGGTGGCTATGATGGTCATCACAGCTATGTATACTTTTAACTACAATACGAAACACCCGGCTCCTTTTCCGTTAGAGAAAAAAGATTAACCTAATTTATATTTAAAAAGGTGCTGCATATCAGCACCTTTTTTGTTTTATTTTTTAGGCTAAACTGATTTCGCTAATACAATATATTGCAGGCTGGGGGATATAGAACCCCAATTCATATTGAAATCCACTGAATATAACTATTTGTTTATTAGCCTGGTTTAACCCTAAGATGTTGAGTTGTTAGACAACTCACAGTAAGTAGTACCGGATCTTAATATACTCGTAGAATCAGCTAATTTAGGTAGTTGAGTTAATAGGAGCGTGCATTATGTACAGAACTATTTTATTACCGGTAGATATCTCTGAGGATGAACTGACAAGCAAAGCTGTTCACTGCGCGCTTAACATAGCCAGAGAAACAGGTGCTAAATTACATATTTTACATGTATTGCCCATTTCATCCGCGATTATTAATGCTTACGCATTAGGCTATATGGAAATTAAAGATAAAGCGACTATTACTGCTGAGAAGGATCTGGGTAAGCTGGTTGCTTCCATTGATCTACCTGCTGAGCGTATTAGTTACTCTATTGCTTTTGGTTCACCAAGAGATGAAATCACTGCCACGGCCGATGAGCTGGGCGCTGATCTTATTGTGATTGGTTCAAGGCGGCCGAATATTACCACTCATTTACTGGGGTCCAACTCTGCGGCAGTCGTCAGATATGCGAAGACGTCCGTATTGGTTGTGAGGTAGTTATCTGAATTAACTGTTGCAGCTTAGCGGCTATTAGTGGTTTTTGTTGTGGTTTCACTAATTGTAAAAACGTAATGGTATAGCGGCTATACCCCACGCATTCCAAAATGTAGTCAGAAAAAGTCTACGGCTTGGAAAACGATGGGAAATATTCGATTACAGGGGAGTAAATATGTATAAAACGATTTTGGTTCCAATAGATATTGCTGAAGATCACCTGACTGACAATGCACTCAAGCATGCGGAGTTTTTGGCAAAAATTTCTGATGCAAAGGTTCATCTGTTTCACTCGGTGCCTGATATTTCGAGATTTTCTGTAAGCTATAGCTATCATTATGATTTACTGAGCGCCTTTGCGAAAAAAGCCATTGCAAATTCCGAAGAGGAACTCAAAAAAGTTGTAGAAAAAATCAACTTACCGAAGGATAAAGTATCGTTTTCTGTCGCCTTTGGCTCACCAAGAGATAAAGTACTCTCTACTGCCCGTGAAATCGGGGCTGATCTGATTATTGTCGGTTCACGCAGGCCTGATATTTCAACTCATCTATTGGGTTCTAATGCATCGGGGATCGTGGGGTACGCGAATATTTCCGTATTAGTTGTTCGTTAAGCTAAGTTGCACGAATATTTATTCATTAACCCCGGCAGATATTTTTATCTGGCGGGGTTAATAGTAAATGGCAGTAAATATTATTTTTTCTTATGTTTATGGAAGGGTATACTATGTCTTATTCTACTGTTGTGGTAAGTGCTTTAAAATATATGCTTGAAACAGATAATGTTACTACTTCAGATATTGAAAGCTATTTTTCTCATGATTATATTCAGGTAGCCAATGGCAATGAGCTTCTCTTCGATGATTTTGTTTCACATATTAACGTATTAAAAGAAGCTTTAATAAGTACGAATATTAATATCTTATCCGTAGCGGAAAATGGAAATAATGTTCATACCCATCATCGAGTCAAGGTAGTTAAAAAAGATGGAACTAATGCGGAATTTGAAGTGTTTGCCAGGTTCCAGCTTAGCGAAGGCAAAATTACCCATTGCTATGAACTGACCAGAAAACTCATCGGTGATGAACAGGATGATGATTTGGGGTCTAGGAAATAATATTAGTTATTGTAACTTTAATATTGCTTAACTTTTATTATGTCAGTTTTAAGTATTAATTAATTTTAACAGATTAGCAATAAAGGGAGCCATTAATTTAACGATGGTTCCCTTTGCTTATTTTTCAGACATGTAATGTAGTCATTGTTCATCAGAAAATGAATTTAAAGTAATATCTAACTGATTTTTACCTGCGATGATAACCTGAATTTGTAAGTTGTTTTCTGAAGTATTAATCGTGTTAATTGTAACTTCTTCATTTCCTGAATATTTTTTTACAACATCCAGTAGCTCGTGTTCAAGCTGTTCAATTTTAGTGTTAATTGTCATTTATAGTATTAAATATTCTAAAGTTGATTTAATTTTACCCAAATAAATTGAGTGCAATAGCTTAATAAACAAGGTATTTGAGCCTTTAAAGTTGTAATAAATTAACTTATTCGATGAATTAAGTGATATTGGTTTTGACAAACTAAAATAACAAACTGACTCTATAATAAAAATTAAGTAAGATTCGAAACATAAAAAATGTGTCATTTATTTGTCTATTCAGGCAGGATAACAGATTGGTATTATACAACAAGTCAATAGGTATTATTTTGAGCAATAATATTCGCCTTTGGGCAAATTATCTTTTATTTTTTGGGTTAATTGTATCTTTTAACGCATGGAGTGCTCCGGCCAACTTTGAACAGGCTAAAGTCGAATCACGAAAATATGTTTATGCAGGGCTGGAAAAGTCAGGTGTTGGTACTTTGTATTGTGGCTGTGACTGGCAATGGGTTGGTAAAAGTGGCGGACGCGTTGACTTGCCTTCATGTAACTATCATGTAAGGTCGCAGCAAAACCGAGCTGAACGCATCGAGTGGGAGCATATTGTACCAGCATGGGTATTCGGTCATCAGAGACAATGCTGGCAGAATGGCGGGAGAAAAAACTGTGTTGATAGTGACCCGGCATTTCGCGTAATAGAATCGGATCTGCATAATCTGGCCCCTTCTATTGGCGAAGTAAATGGGGATCGCAGCAATTTAGGGTATGGAATGGCTGCCAAAAATCTGCCCAATATGTATGGTGCCTGTAGTAGTAAAGTTGATTTTAAATCACGTTTGTTTGAACCGCGTGACAAAGTGAAAGGCATGGTTGCCAGAGTCTATTTCTATATGCATGATCGCTATAACCTGACAATGTCGCGTCAGCAGCAGCAGTTAATGATGGCCTGGGATCGGCAATATCCTGTGGAAGCCTGGGAGCGTGAAAGAGATAATCGTATCGCCCGGATTATGGGGCACCACAATCCATTCGTTACTGGAAGCAAAAAGTGGCAGTTAGGGCATAAAAATTCAGGTCAGGGGGTTACCGGGCAAACTGATAGCCGAAATGTAAATGCTGTACGGTCAATATCCGAACCGGTTTCAGTGACTAAATCAACTGCAAATGAAGCGATTAAAGGGAATAAAAATAGCATGATATATCATCTTTCTCATTGCTCAGGGTATAAAACCACTTCAGAGAAAAATGCGGTTTATTTTCGTTCGGAATCTGAAGCCCAGAAAGCCGGGTATCATTTAGCCGCTAATTGTAAAAAATAATTAACACTGGCTGAGTTGTTATTTTATGTTTTTGTTGCTTTGTGATTTATCAATCAAAAGTTAAAAAATGTTTCAGTAAAATTTAAATTGTTACCTTGTCATAAATAAAAGATTGTCATTATACTGACATCATAGTCCGCTAAATTTAGTCTGGTTACGGTAAAGCGGATATGCGAGGAATGCCGATGACAGATACTGAAACAATTACAATTCAGTCAGGAAGTGAACCGGTGATGAAGACCGAACTGCCAACAGAAAGGCGGTTGTCTCATCACCGGTTTTTTTATGGGTCTTAATGAGCTGAAAAGGGAGCTCACTTCTATTCAATATAACGCAGTTATTCTATATCGGTGATAGAACACCGCAAGTGTGAAGCCAACGATAAGGTGTGCGACTATGAGTAGACAAAAAGCAGTGATGAAATCTCGCCGCGAAGTCAGGAGAATGCTAAAAAAAGATATGCGTCAGTCTCGTTATCGCAATGATAATAACGTTACCTCATTAGTACAGATTGGCGGAGTAGAAGCGATTGGAATGGCACGTGAAAACAGGGATACCTCTGAAATTCGCCCACGCAATGAAGTGCAGTACCGTTACATGCGCGCTATCAAGAATAAACAATTGGTTATTGCTGATGGTGAAGCGGGTTGTGGCAAAACGTTTATCAGTACAGCAATGGCAGCAGATGCACTGATTAATAAAGAGGTTGATAAAATCATCGTGACACGTCCGGTATTGCAGGCGGAAGAAGACTTGGGTTATCTGCCGGGCGATGTGGCAGAAAAGTTTGCGCCATATTTCCGCCCAGTTTATGAGGTGTTATTAAAACGTATGGGCGCATCGTTTTTGCAATACTGTCTTCGTCCTGAAATTGGAAAAGTCGAAATAGCTCCTTTTGCTTATATGCGTGGCAGGACATTTGAAAATGCGTTTGTGATCCTTGATGAAGCACAAAATGTGACGATTAATCAAATGAAAATGTTTTTAACCCGGTTGGGAGAAAACGTAACTGTTATTGTGAATGGAGATATCAGCCAGTGCGATTTACCGGACTGTAGCAAATCAGGGCTGGCAGATGCGCTGGAACGTTTTTTTAATGATGAAGTAATTGGTGTAATTCATTTTTCTCAGGAAGATTGTGTGCGCTCTAAGTTATGTCAAAAAGCATTGCAGGCTTATAGTTCTCCAGTCTAATTGAGAATAAAGATTGCTCAGAAGAGTAATTGAAAGGGTGAAGGATATGTAGCTCAACAGAACGGCTTCATTTATTGCTTTCTATATTATGTTGCAATTATGAAGCCGTTAAATATTTGTAGAAAGAACCCGAATAACTAAATCAAATATCTAATATAAAAATATTGCTATTGATTATGTTCTAATAAAATCAGGCAGAAAATGAATAATTACTTCACTTTCATTCCCGCCGCTGTCATTAAGAAACGGAATAAAGTCGAAACGGCATAAAGCGTTAATACACTACAACACCAAATAGTTATCATCCAGCCCAATCGTTTCCATAGCGGAGAATGTGAATGTTCTGTGTTAATGGTAGCCTTGTTCATGGGTGATTTTTCCTCGGAAGACATAATAACTCCAATAGGTATAAGTCAATATTATTGGGATGATAAATAGTGCACCGACAAGCATAAAACCCAGAGACTCAGGGGGAGATGCAGCCTCTTCATAACTGATAAAAGGGGGAATGATATTTGGCCAGATGCTGATCCCTAACCCGCTGAACCCCATGAATACGAGTAATAATGCTGCTAAAAACGGCGTGTAATGACCGCTCTTTTGGTTCGCAACCAGCAGTTTCCAGCCTGACCATAAGACCAGTAATGGCACAGGCAGAAAGAAAAACAGGTTAGGCAGACTAAACCAGCGCTCAGCAATAGCTGGCTGAGAAAGCGGTGTCCAGACACTGACGATAGTGATGACTATCAGCATCAATAAAGTTAATGGACGCAGCAGCCTGAGCATTTTTTGCTGCAAATGCCCTTCGGTTTTCATCACCAGCCAGCCACATCCCAGTAGCCCATAAGCGATAAGCAGACCAAAACCGCAAAATAATGGAAAGGGTGAAAGCCAGTCGAAACTCCCGCCAATATAGGTACGATTTTCTACAGGAAAGCCTTCAATAACAGCACCGACGACGACACCCTGTATAAAAGTCGCAATGATTGAACCGGCAATAAATGCCTTATCCCAAATCGGCTGATGTTTCGGCGCTGATTTGAAACGGAACTCGAACGCTACGCCGCGAAATATCAGCCCTAATAACATAAGAGTCAATGGGATCGCCAACGCATCCAGAATCACCGCATAGGCCAGAGGAAAAGCGCCAAATAAACCTGCGCCACCCAGCACCAGCCAGGTTTCGTTACCATCCCAGACGGGGGCAACAGAATTCATCATTAAATCACGATCTGCCTGCCCCTTAACCATGGGATATAAGATACCAATACCAAGATCAAAGCCGTCCATCACGATATACATCATGGTACTGAAGATGATAATCAGGAACCAGATTAGAGGAAGGTCAATACCCATTTGTTAACTCCTTATTGGGTCCTTTACGGATAAGTTTCATCATATAAGCATAACCAGCACCGAAAACAGCGCCGTAGACGACAAAGAAGATAAGCAGGCTGATACTCATATGGAATTCACCATGAGCAGAGACCGCATCTTTCGTACGCATCAATCCATAGACAACCCACGGTTGACGGCCGATTTCCGTGGTGAACCATCCGGCTAGTATGGCAATCAGGCCAGAAGGTGCCATCAGGAGCATAAAGCGGAGAAACGTCCGGCTCTGGTACAAACGTTTTTTATAGCGCAGCCACAATCCCCAGACTCCTGCCAGAATCATTAATAATCCCAGTCCGACCATAACCCGGAATGACCAGAACACCATAAAAGCATTAGGACGATCTTCTGGTGGAAACTCTTTCAGTGCCGGAACCTGTTTATCAATGCTGTGTGTCAGGATAATGCTGGCGAGGTAGGGAATTTTGACGGCATAACGAGTCTCTTCTGCTTCCTGATCGGGAATACCGAATATAATCAGTGGCGTGGCTTCGCCGGGATGATTTTCCCAATGGCCTTCCATCGCAGCAATTTTGGCAGGCTGATGTTTCAGGGTATTCAGGCCATGTAAATCACCGATAAATGCCTGTAATGGAGCAATGATCAGAATCAGCCACATCGCCATTGAGAGCATTTTTTTCATGGCTGACGAATCATGGCCTTTCAGCAAATGCCAGGCTGCGGAGGCAGCAATAAAAAATGCTGAAGCGAGAAATGCTGCTGTTCCCATATGCAGCAAACGATAAGGAAAAGAAGGGTTGAAGATAACGGCCAGCCAATCTACGGGGACAATCTGATTATCAATAATTTCATGGCCTTGTGGCGTCTGCATCCAGCTATTGGAAGCCAGTATCCAAAATGTAGAGATAATTGTACCGAGTGCCACCATGCAGGTGGCGAAAAAATGAAGTTTTTCACCCACCCGATTCCAGCCGAATAGCATAACGCCAAGAAACCCGGCCTCAAGGAAAAACGCGGTAAGCACTTCATAAACTAATAACGGGCCAGTGATGCTTCCGGCAAAATCAGAGAAAAAACTCCAGTTAGTGCCGAATTGATAGGCCATGACTAAACCGGAAACCACGCCCATACCAAAATTAATGCCAAAGATTTTTGCCCAGAAGTGGTATAGCGTTTTGTAGTCTGTATTACGTGTTTTCAGCCATAAGCCTTCCAACAGAGCAAGAAAACTGGCTAAACCTATCGTAATAGCGGGAAAGATAATATGAAAAGAAACGGTAAATGCGAATTGTATCCTTGCAAGTTCAAGGGCAGTTAACCCGAACATAGTTACCTCATTCTATTTGTTATAAGAAAACCCAATGAAAAAGTACGAATGAGTAAAGCATGGATATTTAATATATAACAGTAACAATTTTTTATATATTTAATATAACAGTTTAATAGAATCAATTGATTAACATATTGAATACAATATAGAAACATTGAACTTGTAGAAGCAATGATATGAAAATAAATATTTTACTATTGATACTTATATTTAGGGTGACAACTGTATCCTATATCAATGATAAAAAAGGATTTAAAGAGAAAAACTATTGAAGAATACCCAAACAATCCACAGAGCTACCTGACCGGATACTTTATTGAATAAGAGGCTGGTAATACCAGCCTCATTAATCATTATCAAATTAATTTATATTAACGATGTTTCCTTAACTCCTAATGCATTAATTATTTCTTTGCGAATAACAGAAGTACATTCAAGAATGTTATTATGATGGTGATTTTTCAATAATATAACTTCTAATGGGGTGGTTGCCCATTGAGAAATATTATTATCAGTCACTTTTATGATTGATTCAGCCAGCTTTACTTGCGAGACATCATTATAATCAGGATTGATTTCACCTGCTTTGAATAGTGTAATGTTTGTATGTTTTAATATTCCACTTAAGTCACAATCAGCGGTTTTGTATTCAAATGGTGCAGCCTTCAATACTTTATTGATATAGGTTTCACTGGCACCCATTTCCTGTAGTTTATCAGCGAGTAATAGATTCGAGTTTGATATATCGATGTTATTTCTAAGTATTTTAGTCTCAGCGTTGTTAATTACCGTATCTAATAAGAACAACTGGATTTTTTGTACGCCAATCTGTTCTAATTGATAGGCAATTTCCATCGCTAACTGTCCACCTAATGACCAGCCTAAGATCCGGATAGGTTGGTTAATAGAGATTTCCGTCAGAATTAACTGCATATAAATATTAGCTAATTCTTGTAATGAATCTATTTGGTTATCTGTACTGAGATTGTAATTATCGATACCAATACAGTTGTAGCTATCCGCTAATATATTTGCCAGAGGAGCATAGGATTCGCTACCGCCATTAGCGGGGTGAATCATAAATAGTTTATCCATTGCCATTGATTCTGGTGTTAGGAAATTAAGTAAACTGATTTTTTTATTATCCGTTACCAACCACTGGGATAATAAAGCAATGCACTTGCAGTTGAATAAAATATTTAACGGAATATCAATGGTCATTTTATGGCGTATTGCCGAAGTGAGTTTAATCGCCAGCAGAGAATTTCCTCCGATACGGAAGAAGTTATCTTCAATACCCACCCGCTCCAACGCTAAAATATCCTGCCAAATCGCACAAAGCTGATTTTCTAAGGCGTTACGGGGTGCAACATAGCTGTCTCTGTTACCGAAAACCGGTTCGGGCAAGGCTCTGCGGTTGACTTTACCGTTTAGTGTGAGCGGAATAGCTTCCATAAAAGTAAAACTGGCGGGCAGCATATAGTCCGGCAGACGATCAGATAAATACGTAAGCAGCATGTCATCGGAAACATCATCCTCGATAACCAGATACGCCGCCAAAACTTTATGCCCGCTATGCTCACGGTCAATCACGACTGCCTGTTTGACCTGCGGATGCGCCGCTAACGCATTCTCAATTTCCCCCAACTCAATACGGAAGCCGCGAACTTTAACCTGAGAGTCATTACGCCCCAGATAGTCGATATTACCGTCCGGCAAGTAGCGCCCCAGATCCCCCGTTTTATACATTCTTGCCTCTGGCACGGAAGAGAAAGGGTCAGGAAGGAAGCTTTCTGCTGTGAGTTTGGGCTGGTTCAGATAGCCTCGGGCAACACCGGCTCCGCCGATATAAAGTTCCCCGATGGCTCCCGGCGCTACCATCTGCTGAGCGGCATCAAGCAGGTAAATCCGGGTATTGGCGATAGGACGGCCAATCGGGATAGACTGCATGCCATCAATTGGCGCGGTGATCGCATAGGTCGTGGCAAATGTGGTGGATTCTGTGGGGCCATAGCCGTTAATTAAATGAGCAGGCGGATGGTCTGCCGACAACACCTGTTTTATTTTCTGCGGATTGAGGACATCGCCCCCGACCAGCAGGTAGCGAAGCTGCCCGAACACCGGTTGTAGCGTATCAAGGTATTCATTAAACAAACCGGCAGTTAACCATAATGCGGTCACTTTTCCCCTGATCAGTGCCTCACGGAAACCGGTGGGTTCGAGTACGACAGTATGAGGCACAATATGCAGACAACTGCCATTCAGTAAGGCTGACCAGATTTCCCACGTGGCGGCATCGAAAGCAGGGTTGGCGCAATGGGCAACGCAGTCATCCGGGCCGATATCCGCAAAACCATTATTGATAATCAGGCGCAGGATATTACGGTGCTCGACCATCACGCCTTTGGGTTGTCCGGTGGAGCCGGAGGTGTAAATCACGTAAGCCAGATGATTTGAAGTCAGCCCCAGCGCTTGTGTATCCGGATTGCTATCTGGCTGAGCCTCAAGGTGCAGAGCAGGGTTGTCGAGCAATACCGTGGGCACTGAGCAGGCCAGTTTATCTGCCAGTGTGGTTTGCGTCAGTAAGACCACCGGTGTTGCATCTTCCAGCATATAGGCCAATCGTTCGGCGGGGTAAGCCGGATCGAGAGGCAGATACGCGCCACCCGACTTGAGAATAGCCAGTATCCCGACCACCATATTCAAACTGCGTTCAAGGCAAATACCAACCCGATCATCCGGCCTGACGCCCAGTGCAATCAGATGATGGGCCAGCTGGTTGGCGCGCCGGTTGAGTTCGCCATAGCTGATGCTTTGGTGTTCAAAGGTGATTGCAGTCGCATCCGGGCGCTGAGCGGCTTGTGCTTCAAACAACTGTTGCAGGGTTTTATCCTGCGGATAAGGGGTATCTGTCTGATTCCAGATAGTTAATAGGGTATGACGTTCCTGTGCCGATAAAATATCAATACTGGATAACGGTTGTTGCTGGTCGGCGACAAACGCGCGCAATACCCGTTGGAAACTCTCCGCGATACGGGTGATGCTGGTATCGTTAAACAGGCTCACGGCGTAGTTCAGGCAACCGGTAATTGCCATTTTGCCATCGGACAAAAACAGGCTCAGGTCAAATTTGGCCGGGCTGTATAACGTTTCATCCAGTGCGACTGGGCTAAACGGCAGATTGCCGTCTGACGGATTTTCACCGAAAGCCTGCACACTGAACATCACCTGAAAGAGCGGATGACGGGCGGTATCCCGCTCAATGTTCAGTGCTTCAATCAGTTGCTCAAACGGCATATCCTGATGGGCTTTAGCACCGCTAACCAGTTTGTGTACCTGTGCAATCAACGCGGTCACGCCATCGGTGTGTTGTAGCTGTGCCCTTAACGCCAGTGAGTTAACAAACATGCCTAACAGGGGCAGCGTTTGCGCATGATGGCGGTTATCGGTCGGCGTGCCGATAACGATATCATCCTGTCCGGATAATTTTGCCAGCGTGACGTAAAACGCACTGAGCAGCACGGTATACAGGGTGGTTTCCTGCGTTCTTGCCAGCGTGCGTAGCTGTTCAGACAACTGGGCATCCAGCGCAAAGTGGACGTCCCGTCCCTGATAATTGACCTGTGCCGGCCGGGGGTGATCGGTGGGCAGGGCCAGCGATTCATAGCCTACCAGCGTGTGCTGCCAGTAAGCCAGTTGCTGTTCGCGGATATCCCCCTGTAAATAATCCCGTTGCCAGGCCGCGTAATCCCCGTAGGTGATATCCAGCGCAGGGAGCTGGATATCACGGCCTGCTTGCAGCGCGTGGTAAATCTCCGCCAGTTCCGCCATAAAGATATCGGTGGACCAGCCATCCATCGCGATATGGTGCCATAACAGCAAGAGATAATGGTTGTCTGCGACCTGATAATGCCGCAGGCGCAGGCTCGGTTCGGTGGTTAAATCAAAGGGGATGGCTATCTCGCTGCGGACGTTAGCCAGCAGCCTCTCTCTGTCGTCACAGGCCTGAGACGGGATCACGAAATGCGTCTCCAATGCCTGCTGATACATCTGATCGTGATCATCACTGCGATACACGGTGCTCAGCACGGCATGGCGTTCCGCTAATCGGTTAATGGCGGCTTCCAGCAAAGGCAGCGAAGTATCCTGAGTTAACTGAACCAGATACGGAATATGATAGACATCAGAGCCCTGCTCAAACTGCTCAATAAACAGCATGCGCTCCTGCGCAAATGATAAGGGATAGCGCGCTTGTGCCAGCGGTGGGATAACCGTACGAATTTGTGTGTCCATCTGCGTGGCTAACCCGGCGATGGTTTTTAATTCAAACAGTTGTGCCAGTGAAATATCCGTAGACAGGGTACGGCGAATGGCGGCAATCAATTTAATGGCGGTCAGGGAATTGCCGCCGATACGGAAGAAGTTATCGTCAATCCCGACCCGCTCCAGTGCTAACACATCCTGCCAAATCGCGCAAAGCTGGGTTTCCAGCACATTGCGGGGTGCGACATAGCTGTCTCTGTTACCGAAAACCGGTTCCGGCAAGGCTCTGCGGTTGACTTTACCGTTCAGTGTGAGCGGAATAGCCTCCATAAAGGTAAAGCTGGCAGGCAGCATATAGTCCGGCAGACGATCAGATAAGTGCGCAAGCAGCATGTCATCGGAAACAGCATCCTCAACAACCAGATAGGCAGCTAAAACTTTATGCCCGCTATGCTCACGGTCAATCACGATAACCTGTTTAACCTGAGGATGCGCCGCAAGGGCACTTTCAATTTCCCCCAGTTCAATACGGAAGCCGCGGATTTTGATCTGAAAATCATTGCGACCCAGATAGTCGATACTGCCGTCCGGCAAGTAGCGCCCCAGATCCCCCGTTTTATACATTTTTGCCTCTGACTCAGAGGAAAATGGATCGGCGAGGAATCGTTCAGTGGTCAGTTCCGGTTGGTTCAGATAACCTCGTGCCACACCCTCGCCACTGATATAAATTTCACCCGGTGCCCCCATCGGTACCGGTTGTTGATAGGCGTCAAGCAGGTAAATCCGGGTATTGGCGATAGGACGGCCAATCGGGATAGACTGCATGCCATCAACCGGCGCGGTGATTGCATAGGTCGTGGCAAACGTGGTGGACTCCGTTGGGCCATAGCCATTAAGCAGGTGAGCAGGCGGATGGTCTGCCGACAGCACCTGTTTTATTTTCTGCGGATTGAGGACATCCCCCCCGACCAGCAGGTAGCGGAGCTGCCCGAACACAGACTGTAATGTATCAAGGTATTCATTAAATAAACCGGCAGTTAACCATAATGCGGTTACTTTTCCCCTGATCAGTGCCTCACGAAAATCGGTGGGTTCGAGCACTACCGTCTGAGGCACAATATGCAGACAACTGCCATTTAACAGGGCCGACCAGATTTCCCAGGTGGCAGCATCAAAGGCGGGATTGGCACAATGGGCAACGCAGTCATCCGGGCCGATATCCGCAAAACCATTATTGATAATCAGACGCAGAATATTACGGTGCTCCACCATCACCCCTTTAGGTTTCCCCGTCGAGCCGGAGGTGTAAATCACGTAAGCCAGATGACGGGCAGTCAGCCCCAGTGCTTGTGTATTCGGATTGGTATCCGGTTGCGTGTCAAAGCCTCGCGTCGGGTTATCCAGCCACACGGTGGGGACTGACGAGGCCAGTTTATCCGCCTGTGCAGTTTGCGTCAGTAAGATCACCGGTGATGCATCATCCAGCATATAGGCCAATCGTTCCGCGGGATAATCCGGATCGAGGGGCAGATAAGCCCCGCCTGCCTTGAGAATAGCCAGTATCCCGACCACCATATCCATACTGCGTTCAAGGCAAATACCAACCCGATCATCCGGCCTGACGCCCAGTGCAATCAGATGATGGGCCAGCTGGTTGGCGCGCCGGTTGAGTTCACCATAGCTGATGCTTTGGTGTTCAAAGGTAATTGCAATCGCATCCGGGCGCTGAGCCGCCTGCGCTTCAAACAACTGGGGCAGGGTTTTATCCTTCGGATAAGGCGCATCCGTCTGGTTCCAGCGGTGCAATAAGGTATGGCGTTCCTGTGCCGATAAAATATCAATATTGGATAATGGTTGTTGCTGGTCGGCCACAAACGCGCGCAATACCCGTTGATAACTCTCTGCGATACGGGTGATGCTGGTGTCGTTAAACAGGCTCACGGCGTAGTTCAGGCAACCGGTAATTGCTGTTTTGCCATCGGACAAAAACAGGCTCAGGTCAAATTTGGCGGGGCTGTATAACGTTTCATCCAGTGCGATCGGGCTAAACGGCAGATTGCCGTCTGACGGATTTTCACCGAAAGCCTGCACGCTGAACATCACCTGAAAGAGCGGATGACGGGCGGTATCCCGCTCAATGTTCAGGGCTTCAATCAGTTGCTCAAACGGCATATCCTGATGGGCTTTGGCGCCGGTAATCAGTTTGTGTACCTGTGCAATCAGCGCGGTCACGCCATCGGTGTGTTGTAGCTGTGCCCTTAACGCCAGTGAGTTAACAAACATACCTAACAGGGGCAGCGTTTGCGCATGGTGGCGGTTATCGGTCGGCGTGCCGATAACGATATCGTCCTGTCCGGATAATTTTGCCAGCGTGACGTAAAACGCACTGAGCAGCACGGTATACAGGGTGGTTTCCTGCGTTTTTGCCAGTGTCCGTAGCTGTTCAGACAGTTGAGCATCCAGCGCAAAGTGGATGTCTCGTCCCTGATAATTGACCTGTGCCGGCCGGGGGTGATCGATGGGCAGGGCCAGCGATTCATAGCCCGCCAGCGTCTGTTGCCAGTAAGCCAGTTGTTGTTCGCGGATGTCCCCCTGCAAATAATCCCGTTGCCATGCCGCGTAATCGCCGTAGGTAATCTCTAACTCAGGGAGTGGGCTACCATGGCCTGCTTGCAGGGCGTGGTAGATCTCCGCCAGTTCCGCCATAAAGATATCGATGGACCAGCCATCCATCGCGATATGGTGCCATAACAGTAATAAGTAGTGACGGTCTGCGACCTGATAATGCCGCAGGCGCAGGCTCGGTTCGGTGGTTAAATCAAAAGAGATGGCTATCTCGCTGCGGACGTTAGCCAGTAACGTCGCCCTGTCGTCACAGGCCTGAGACGGGATCACGAAATGCGTCTCCAGTGCCTGCTGATACATCTGATCGTGATCATCACTGCGATACACGGTGCTCAGTACGGCATGACGTTCCGCTAATCGGTTAATGGCGGCTTCCAGCAAAGGCAGCGAAGTATCCTGAGTTAACTGAGCCAGATACGGGATATGGTAGACATCAGAGCCCTGCTCAAACTGCTCGATAAACAGCATCCGCTCCTGCGCAAATGATAAGGGATAGCGCGCTTGTGCCAGCGGCGGGATAACCGTGCGAATTTGTGTGTCCATCTGTGTGGCTAACCCGGCGATGGTTTTCAGTTCAAACAGTTGTGCCAGCGAAATATCCGTAGACAGGGTACGGCGAATGGCGGCAATCAGCTTAATGGCGGTCAGGGAATTGCCGCCGATACGGAAGAAATTATCGTCAATACCGACTCGCTCCAGCGCTAAAATATCCTGCCAAATAGCACAAAGCTGGGTTTCCAGTGCATTACGCGGCGCGACGTAATGTTCTTTGTGACCGAAAACCGGCTCCGGCAAGGCTCTGCGGTTGACTTTACCGTTTAGTGTGAGCGGAATAGCGTCCATAAAAGTAAAACTGGCCGGCAGCATATAGTCCGGCAGACGATCAGATAAGTGCGTAAGCAGCATGTCATCGGAGACAGCGTCCTCGATAACCAGATACGCCGCCAAAACTTTATGCCCGCTATGCTCACGGTCAATCACGACGGCCTGTTTGACCTGCGGATGCGCCGCTAACGCATTCTCAATTTCCCCCAGCTCAATACGGAAGCCGCGAACTTTAACCTGAGAGTCATTACGCCCCAGATAGTCGATATTGCCATCCGGCAGGTAGCGCCCCATATCCCCCGTTTTATACATTTTTGCCCCCGACGCTGAGGAATACGGGTCAGTGAGGAAACGTTCGGCGGTCAGTTCGGGCTGGTTCAGATAACCCCGTGCCACACCCTCGCCGCTGATATAAATTTCACCTGAAACGCCCATTGGTACAGGCTGTTGATGGGCGTCAAGCAGGTAAATCCGGGTATTGGCGATAGGGCGGCCAATCGGGATAGACTGTGTGACATCAACCGGAGCCGTGATCGCATAGGTCGTTGCAAACGTGGTGGATTCCGTCGGGCCATAGCCGTTAAGCAGGTGAGCAGGTGGCTGGTTTGCCGACAGCACCTGTTTTATCTTCTGCGGATTAAGAACATCCCCCCCGACCAGCAGGTAGCTGAGCTGCCCGAACACCGGTTGCAGCGTATCAAGGTATTCATTAAATAAACCGGCGGTTAACCATAATGCGGTCACTTTTCCTTTGCGCAGTGCCTCACGGAAATCGGTGGGTTCGAGTACTACGGCATGAGGCACAATATGCAGACAACTGCCATTCAGCAGGGCCGACCAGATTTCCCATGTGGCGGCATCGAAGGCAGGGTTGGCACAATGGGCAACGCAGTCATCCGGGCCGATATCCGCAAAGCCATTATTGATGATCAGACGCAGGACATTACGGTGCTCGACCATCACGCCTTTGGGTTGTCCGGTGGAGCCGGAAGTGTAAATCACGTAAGCCAGATGACGGGCAGTCAGCCCCAGTGCCTGTGCATCCGGATTAGTGTCTGGTTGCGTGTCAAAACCCTGAGCCGAGTTATCCAGCCACACGGTGGGGACTGACGAGGTCAGTTTATCTGCCAGTGAGGTTTGCGTCAGTAAGACCACCGGTGTTGCATCTTCCAGCATATAGCTCAATCGTTCGGTGGGATAAGCCGGATCGAGAGGCAGATATGCCCCGCTAGCCTTGAGAATAGCCAGTATCCCGACCACCATATCCAAACTGCGCTCAAGGCAAATGCCAACCCGATCATCCGGTCTGACGCCCAGAGCAATCAGATGATGGGCCAGCCGGTTGGCGCGGCGGTTGAGTTCGCCATAGCTGATGCTTTGGTGTTCGAAGGTAATTGCAATCGCATCCGGGCGCTGAGCCGCCTGTGCTTCAAACAACTGTGACAAGGTTTTATCCTGCGGATAAGGCGCATCTGTCTGGTTCCAGCGATGTAGCAGAGTATGACGTTCCTGTGCCGATAAAATATCAATGTTGGATAACGGTTGTTGCTGGTCGGCGACAAACGCGCGCAATACCCGTTGGTAACTCTCCGCGATACGGGTGATGCTGGTATCGTTAAACAGGCTCACGGCGTAGTTCAGGCAACCGGTAATCGCTGTTTTGCCATCGGACAAAAACAGGCTCAGGTCAAATTTGGCCGGGCTGTATAACGTTTCATCCAGTGCGACCGGGCTAAACGGCAGATTGCCGTCTGACGGATTTTCACCAAAAGTTTGTACACTGAACATCACCTGAAATAGCGGATGGCGGGCGGTATCCCGTTCAATATTTAGCGCATCCAGAAGTTGTTCAAACGGCATATCCTGATGGGCTTTGGCGTCGGTAACCAGTTTGTGTGTCTGCGTCATCAACGCGGCCACATTGTCAGTGTGTTGCAGTTGTACCCTTAAGGCCAGTGAGTTAACGAACATGCCTAACAGGGGTAGGGTTTGCGCGTGGTGACGGTTATCGGTCGGCGTGCCGATAACGATATCGTCCTGTCCGGATAATTTTGCCAGCGTGACGTAAAACGCACTGAGCAGCACGGTATACAGGGTGGTTTCCTGTGTTCTTGCCAGTGTCCGTAGTTGTTCAGACAACTGGGCATCCAGCGCAAAGTGGACATCCCGTCCCTGATAATTGACCTGTGCCGGCCGGGGATGATCGGTGGGCAGCGCCAGCGATTCATAGCCCGCCAGCGTCTGTTGCCAGTAAGTCAGTTGTTGCTCTCGGACGTCCCCCAGCAAATAATCCCGTTGCCAGGCCGCGTAATCGCCGTAGGTAATCTCTAACTCAGGGAGCTGACTGTCTCGGCCTGCTTGCAGCGCGTGGTAAACCTCCGCCAGTTCCGCCATAAAGATATCGGTGGACCAGCCATCCATCGCAATATGGTGCCATAACAGTAAGAGGTAGTGACTGTCTGTGACCTGATAATGCCGCAGGCGCAGGCTCGGTTCGGTGGCTAAATCAAAGGGGGTCGCGATTTCGCTGCTGACGTTAGCCAGTAACGTCGCCCTGTCGTCACAGGCCTGAGACGGGATCACGAAATGCGTCTCCAGTGCCTGCTGATACATCTGATCGTGATCATCACTGCGATACACGGTGCTCAGCACCGCATGACGTTCCGCTAATCGGTTAATGGCGGCTTCCAGTACAGGCAGGGAAGCCTCCTGAGCCAACTGAACCAGATACGGAATATGATAGACATCAGAACCCTGCTCAAACTGCTCGATAAACAGCATCCGCTCCTGCGCAAATGATAAGGGATAGCGCGCTTGTGCCAGCGGCGGGATAACCGTGCGAATTTGTGCGTCCATCTGTGTGGCTAACCCGGCGATGGTTTTCAGTTCAAACAGTTGTGCCAGTGAAATATCCGTAGACAGGGTACGGCGAATGGCGGCAATCAGCTTAATGGCGGTCAGGGAATTGCCGCCGATACGGAAGAAATTATCGTCAATCCCGACCCGCTCCAGCGCTAAAACATCCTGCCAGATAGCGCAAAGCTGAGTTTCCAACACATTGCGGGGTGCGACATAACTGTCTCTGTTACCGAAAACCGGCTCGGGCAAGGCTCTACGGTTGACTTTGCCGTTTGACGTTAGCGGAATAGCGTCGATAAAGGTAAAACTGGCCGGCAGCATATAATCCGGCAGCCGATCAGATAAGTGCGCCAGCAGCATTTCATCGGAGACTGCGTCCTCGGCAACCAGATACGCCGCCAGTACTTTATGACCCTGATGCTCACGATCAATCACGACCGCCTGTTTGATCTGTGAATAGGCCATCAGCGCACTTTCAATCTCGCCCAGCTCAATACGGAAGCCGCGAACTTTAACCTGAAAATCGTTGCGACCGAGATAGTCAATATTGCCATCGGGCAGCCAGCGACCCAAATCACCGGTTTTGTACATGCGTGTTCCCGGCTCGTTAGAGAACGGGCAGCTCAGGAAACGTTCAGCCGTTAATTCAGGGCGATTGAGATACCCGTGAGCAACGCCTTTTCCGGCAATATAAATTTCACCGGTGACTCCCCACGGTACCGGCTGACCATGCGGGTCAAGAATATAGATTTGCGTGTTGGCTATCGGGCGCCCGATCGGCGGTAACGTTGACCAGTGCTCAGTCTCTTTGTCCAGCGTGTATGACGTTACCACGTGACTTTCTGTCGGGCCGTAGTGATTATGTAACCGGCAGTGACGAGCACGTCGCAGTAGACGCTGAATGGCGGGGGTGATACGCAACTGTTCGCCGGCGGTAATAATATGCTTCAGGCAGGAAAGATCGTCTCCTTCACTCAGATTGACTGCCTCGGCAAAATGCTGGAGAGCAACATAAGGCAGAAAGAGCCGCTCAATCTGTTGTTGTTGAACCAGTTTAAGAAGCTGTTGGGGATCCCGGCGGAGGGAGTCATGAATCAGCACCAGACAGCTGCCTTCACACAGCGTGGTAAAGATTTCCTGAAACGCAACATCAAAGCCCAGTGCTGCAAATTGCAGGGTTTTACCGGCGGTCGTGGGGTGTTCAGGCGTATGGTGATGCCAGTGCAGCAGGTTTGATAACGAGGACTGCGGCATTTCCACCCCTTTGGGTAAGCCAGTGGAGCCGGAGGTGTAGATCACATAGGCCAGATGGTGAGATGCCAGTGCTTGTACATCCGGATTATGAACTGGCTGGTCGGTGAGATAAGCCGGCTGTTTATCGAGTAATACGGTATGACTGGCCGAGGGGAGAGCAGCCTCCAGAGCCTGTGCAAAAGTAGACTGGGTAAGTAGAGCCACGGGGGCCGAATCTCTAAGCATGTGAGCCAGTCGCTCGTCCGGAAGGGCGGGGTCGAGTGGTACATAAGCCCCGCCCGCTTTAAGAATGGCGAGTAAGCCCACCACCATCTCCGGGCTGCGTTCAACACAAATGGCAACACGCTCGTCAGGGCCTACCCCCAGCGTCATCAGATAGTGAGCCAGACGATTGGCGCGGCAGTTAAGTTCCCCATAGCTCAATACCTGTTCTTCAAATTCCACTGCAGTGGCATCAGGGTGTTGAGCCGCCTGCGCTTCAAACAACTGTGGCAGGGTTTTATCCTGCGGATAAGGCGCATCGGTCTGGTTCCACCTGTGCAGCAACGTATGACGCTCTTCCTCACTGAGACAGGTGATAGCGGTATGAGACTGTTCCGGATGATAGGCAACCTCGTGCAGAATACGTTCGAGTTGCCTCAGCAAGCGTAATGCCTGTTCATCAGTCAGCCAGTCTTTCCCATAATTAAATTTGATGACTAAACGGTTATCTTGCTCATACGCGATCAATGACAACGGATAATCCACTTTTTCTACTGCGCGGCGAAATGTCAGTGTCTGTTCGATGCCGGTCTGGTTCTCGTCTGCCACCGGAGCAGGGTAATTTTCAAACACTAGCAGGCTGTGAAATAACCGTTCTCCGTCAGATTGCAGGCTGGCGAGAGAAACGGCACTGTGGCTGTTGAGGTCGGCGATATTTTTCTGGATATGTTGTAAAACGGTGACGACGCTGTCGGTTTGTTTCCACTGCACCGCCAGAGGCAGTGTATTGATATAAAGACCGACACTGGATTCGATCCCTTCAACGGGGATATCCCGACCGGAGACGGTTGTGCCGACAATCGTCTGCTCATCAGCGGTGTAAATGTGTAACAGTTTATGCCAGGCAAATTGCAGCGCGACATTCAGCGTTATCCCGTGTATCCGGCAGGTGTTTTTAAGCTGCTCATAAGCGTTACCCTGCACAGTGAGTAGTTGTTCAGCCGGTTTCTCAATCGCTTTTATCTGGGTTAAGTCAACCCGGTGGCTTAGCAGCGCCGATAAATCATTAGTACCCTGCCATTGGGCCTTGCGCTCAGCCCAATAAATATCCGTATCGGCCTGATGATTGCGGTAATATTGCTGGGCGTTAAGATAAGCTTTATCTACAACGATTTCAGGCGTGTGGCCCTGTACGAGTGCGTTGTAATAGCCATGAACGGTTTGCAATAAAACCGGGTAACTCCAGCCATCAATGATGCTGTGGTGTAGGGTGATAACGACGGTAATTAATTGCTGACGTTGTTTAATCAGGGTAAAGCGTGCTAATCCGGGCTGACGTAAATCAAATGGCAGGGTGAGATCATGTTGTTGAAGCGTATCAATCGCCCTGTTTTTTTCTTCTTCTGATAATTCGGTAATGTCTTCGTATCTGAAATTTGTCGCATCAATACTGGCACCAGTTGTGACGATTTGTAATATTTCGCCTTCCCAGTCAAAAGCGGTTCTGAGGATCGGGAAACGGCGCGAAGCCAGTGTCCATGCTTGTTGGTAAGCGTCAACATCAATAGAGGTGTGGTAATCCAACAGCAGTTGTACGCGATAAGCATCATCCTGTGGCTGAGAAAGATAATGATAGACAAACCCTTGTTGCAAGCTGGTGGCAGGAAAAATAGCCTCAATTTTTTTGTTATTGGATGAAGTCGCAGGCACACGGGACGAATTTTCAAGGGAAATAAAACGCCTAAAGTCTTCTACTGAGAAGATATTTTTTTCATTTAAAAAATTAAGAATGTTTTCTTTTTTCTGTTTAACTTGATCAATAAGTTGATCAGGGGGAGTTCCCCCTGTGAATGTCAGTTTCAACTTATTTTCATAAACCCATACTGATGCCTGATTTTTGTTAAGTTCTTTAAATAGCGTCAACATTTCTATAAATCCAAAGTAGTTTCATTTTCAGAGTCGTGGGGTGAACTGACATTATTGGTATGTTCAAAATGGTGAGTTATCTGGTTGAATTGCTCCAGCGAAACTCCCTTGATACCGTAATCACTGGGAGTCATTATTTCTCCCGTTTGTGACTGTTTTTGCGCTGTGGTAATGATGTGATTGAGTGTCTGCTCAAATGCCCGGATAAACAGGGCTGTCTTAGTCTGTGGCAGACGGGAATCGACATAAAACAGTAGTTTTCCTGCCTGAACGGAGCCATTAATTCCTAACAGAAAATGACCGTCGTTTTCACTGGTTATCATCATTCCGCAATCATCGTCAGTAATTGACCAGTCCTGACGGCTGGGACTGCCTAACTGCCCAAGATAGTTGAAACTGATAGCAGGCAAATCACCGGTCAAATAACCCGCTTGTTGTAATGCGCCGTAACCGATGCCTTTGTTTGGCACAGTGCGCAGCATCTCTTTGGTATGGATAAGGGTGTCGGTTATATCCGCCTTATTTTCCAGACGAACCGGGTATATCGTAGTAAACCAGCCAACGGTTTCGGAAATATCTATTGTGTTATCAATAGATTCCCGCCCGTGTCCTTCCAGAAGGATATGGTTGACAGATTGGTCGAAGGTATCCTGCAAGGCCACGGTCAACGCGCTCAACAACAAGTCATTAATTTCGGTGTGATAACCTGCGTTAGCTTCATGCAGCAGGATATCTGTCATTTCTGCCGAGATTTCCAGCTGGTGGTGTGTGAGATTATCCAACGCGGGCTTGCTGTTATTGCCTGCCAGTACTTGTTTCCAGTAAGGCACTTCATGTTGATGCTGCCGGGCGTACTGCTGAACAGTGGTCACCCATTGGCGATAACTGCTGGTTTTTGCAGGCAGGGGCATCCCCTGTAATAGCAAACGCATATCTTCCGCAATAATCCGCCAGGACACTGCATCAATAATCAGATGATGGAAGGCAAAGAATAATCGGGTACTGCCATCAGCATAGCCAGTCAGATGAGCGGCTTGCCAGAGTGGCCCATTATGATAATCGAACCCACTTTGCCACTGGGTAAGTTGTTGGTGGAGTTCTTCCTGATTGCACTGACGGATATCACAGTGTTTTAACTGCGGTTGTGAAGACGGAATATCCGCAGAATAACACTGGCGATATCCCTGTTCCGTTGCAATAAAGCGGGCGTGTAATATATCGTGCCGCTCAGTTAATGCAGTCAGTGCTTGTTCAATCTGTATGACTTGGATATCACCGGGGATCTGAACCATAAAGGCCTGATTCCAGTGATGAGGCTGAGCTAACTGCCAGTCAAAGAAGGTTTGCTGAACAGGCAGTAAAGTAAATTCCCCGTTTAATAACCCTTGTTCGGCAACGATTTTGGCAGTAGACGCTGTTTGCATCAGTAATACCGCTAATTGTGCCACGGTTGGTGCCTCAAAAATGGTTTTCACCTGCAGCGAAAAACCGGCCTGACGCAGTTTGGACACTAGTTGGAGACTAATAATGGAGTCACCACCAATGCGGAAGAAATTATCGTGGATGCTTATCCGCTCCAGCCCTAAAACTGCCTGCCAGATAGCACAAAGCTGGGTTTCTAAGGCATTACGGGGCGCAACATAATTTTCTCTGTTCCCGAAAACCGGCTCTGGCAAGGCTTTGCGGTCCACTTTGCCATTCAGCGTTAGTGGTATAGTCTCCATAAAGGTAAAGCTGGCGGGCAGCATATAGTCCGGCAGGCGAGCAGATAAGTGCGCAAGTAGTATGTCATCGGACACCGTATCCTCGACAACCAGATAGGCTGCCAGCACTTTATGACCCTGATGTTCACGGTCAATCACTACGGCTTGTTTGACTTGTGGATGAGCCGTCAGCGCACTTTCAATTTCGCCCAGCTCAATACGATAACCGCGAATTTTGACCTGAAAATCATTGCGCCCCAGATATTCCAGTTCGCCGTTGGGTAACCAGCGCACTAAATCACCGGTTTTATACAGACGGCTGTAACCTTTAACCGTTTCGTTTGCGGTTGCAAAAGGATTCGCAACAAAGCGCTCAGCCGTTAATTCAGGGCGATTTAAATATCCCCGTGCGACACCAGCACCACCAATATACAACTCACCCGGCGTACCGATAGGCGATGGATTTCCATCACTATCCAGTACGTAAAGGCGGGTATTATTGATAGCGTTACCAATATTGGTGGCGATATCTCCATGTTGATACCGTTTCTGTGTTGCACAAACGGTGATTTCTGTCGGACCGTAAGCATTCATCACATTACTGTGTTGGCTGAAATGATCCATAAAATCCAGAGAAGGGGATTCACCTGCGGTAACTAATAACTGGAGTAAGGGTAATTCCACATCCGTCAACAACTTGAGTATTGCTGGCGGTAAGGTAGCCATTTGAATACCTTCTCGCTGAATAAGTTCTGCGATGGCAGGGGCATGGCGTTCTGCTTCATTGCAAAGATAAAGCGTCAGGCCATTCAATAACGCGGGAAAGAGTTCGAAAACAAACGCATCAAACACATAAGCGGCAAACATTAAACTTTTAGTGGTCTTTTCAGTATCAAAAAATGCACTTTGCGCGACTGTCAGATGCGCCACATTTTTATGTTCAATCATCACCCCTTTCGGCTGACCGGTGGTGCCGGAGGTATAGATGATATAGGCCAGATTGGTCGGTTGACTGATGGAATCGGGGTTTTCCACAGGCTGGCTGACTGTGTCTGCCTGATTATCTGCTGCGATAAGGATCGATGACCCAGCCAGTGGCCGGAGCGTGGTCAGATAGTGTTGTTGGGTCAGAACACAAGGCGTCGCGGTGTCTGTCAGAATAAACTGTACCCGCTCTGTGGGATATTCCGGTGATATTGGCACATAAGCGCCTCCGGCTTTCAGCACCGCCAGCATACTGATGACCATTTCCGGACTGCGGTCAAAATACAAGGCTATCGGTGTATCAGCTTGCATCGTTTGATGATGCTGTTGCTGATAACGTTCGCGTATGGCATGGGCCAGTTGATTGGCGCGCTGATTAAGCTGGTGATAAGTCAGGGATTCACCTTCAAACACCAGTGCAACATGATCCGGTGTTCTTGCCGCCTGCGCTTCAAACAATTGTGGCAGGGTTTTATCCTGCGGATAAGGGGCATCCGTCTGGTTCCAGCGGTGTAATAAGGTATGGCGTTCCTGCGCCGATAAAATATCAATGTTGGATAACGGTTGTTGCTGGTCGGCCACAAACGCGCTCAATACCCGCTGGTAACTCTCTGCGATACGGGTGATGCTGGTATCGTTAAACAGGCTCACGGCGTAGTTCAGGCAACCGGTAATCGCTGTTTTGCCATCGGACAAAAACAGGCTCAGGTCAAATTTGGCGGGGCTGTATAGAGCTTCATCCAGTACGACCGGACTGAATGGAAGGCGGTTGTCTGACGGATTTTCGCCGAAAGACTGCACACTGAATATCACCTGAAATACCGGGTGACGAGCGGTATCCCGTTCAATGTTCAGCGCATCAAGGAGCTGTTCAAACGGCATATCCTGATGGGCTTTAGCTCCGCTAACCAGTTTGTGTGCCTGTGTAATCAGCGCGGTTACACTGTCTGTGTGTTGCAGTTGTGCCCGTAAGGGCAGTGTGTTAACGAACATCCCTAATAAGGGCAGTGTTTGTGCATGGTGACGGTTATCCGTCGGGGTGCCGATAACGATATCGTCCTGCCCGGATAATTTTGCCAGTGTGACGTAAAACGCACTGAGCAGTACGGTATACAGGGTGGTTTCCTGCGTTTTTGCTAACTCCCTTAACTGTTCAGACAGCTGGGCGTCCAGCGTAAAATTGATATCCCGCCCCTGATAATTGACCTGTGCCGGTCTGGAGTGATCGGTGGGCAGTGACAGCGATTCATAGCCTGCAAGTGCCTGTTGCCAGTAAGCCAGTTGTTGTTCGCGGATGTCTCCCTGCAAATAATCCCGTTGCCATGCCGCGTAATCCCCGTAGGTGATCTCCAACGCAGGGAGCTGGCTGTCACGGCCTGCTTGCAGCGTGTGGTAAACCTCCGCCAGTTCCGCCATAAAGATATCGATGGACCAGCCATCCATCGCGATATGGTGCCATAACAGTAAGAGGTAATGACTGTTTGCGACCTGATAATGCCGTAAACGCAGGCTCGGCTCTGTGGTTAAATCAAAGGGAGTAGCGATTTCGCTGCGGGCGTTAGCCAGTAACGTCTCCCTGTCGTCACAAATTTGAGACGGGATCACGAAATATGTGTCTAATACCTGCTGATACTGCTGGCTCTGATCATCACTGCGATACACGGTTCTCAGCACCGCATGACGTTCCGCTAATCGGTTAATGGCGGTTTCCAGCAAAGGCAGGGAAGCCTCCTGAGCCAACTGAACCAGATACGGAATATGATAGACATCGGAACCCTGCTCAAACTGCTCGATAAACAGCATCCGCTCCTGAGCAAATGATAAGGGATAGCGCGCTTGTGCCAGTGGTGGGATAACCGTGCAAATTTGTGTGTCCATCTGTGTGGCTAATCCGGCGATGGTCTTTAATTCAAACAGTTGTGCCAGTGAAATATCCGTAGACAGGGTACGGCGAATGGCGGCGATCAACTTAATGGCGGTCAGGGAATTGCCGCCGATACGGAAGAAGTTATCGTCAATACCCACTTGCTCCAGTGCTAAAACATCCTGCCAGATAGCGCAAAGCCGGGTTTCCAGTGTATTGCGGGGTGCAACATAACCCTCTTTATTGCTCCAGCTCGGTTCGGGTAAAGCCTGACGATCCACTTTACCGTTCAATGTCAGCGGGATCGCCTCAATCCGGGTAAAACTGGCAGGCAACATATAGTCCGGCAGGCGAGAAGATAAATGGCTGATTAACCCTTCGTCAGAAAGTTCACCCTCAATCACCAGATAAGCGATCAGTGCGGTATTGCCCTGATATTCGCGATCGATGACAACGGCTTGTTTAACCTGTGGATGTGCCGCCAGCGCACTTTCAATTTCGCCCAGCTCAATGCGGTAGCCGCGAATTTTGACCTGAAAATCATTGCGTCCCAGATATTCCAGCTCGCCATTGGGGAGCCAGCGCGCTAAATCACCGGTTTTATACAGGCGTGTGTAACCCTGCTCTTTGTTCTTCTCTGTGGCAAATGGGTTTTCGATAAAACGTTCGGCGGTTAATTCCGGTCGGTTTAAATAACCCCGTGCCAGCCCTGCGCCACCAATGTAAAGTTCGCCGGTGGCACCAATCGGAGCCAGTTGTCCGGCAGTATTCAGTACGTAGGCAGACATGTCGCTCAGGGGACGGCCAATGCGGGATATCGCAGTGGTATCTCCTTGCGTTAATTTTTTGTAGGTTACATGGACGGTGGTTTCGGTGATCCCATACATATTGATGAGCGCCGGTTTTTGATCGCCATAACGATCCCACCAGGGTGTTAACTGAACCGGATTTAATTTATCGCCACCAAATATGACATAGCGAAGGTGAGGAAACTCTGTACTGTTGCTTACTGCTTCGTCGATAAAGGCATAAAATGCCCCCGGCGTTTGGTTCAGTACCGTCACATTCTGTTCGGCGCATAACCGGCTGAATTGGCTAAAATCCTTAATGCACTCAACCGTAGGGATAATTAAACGCCCGCCATAGAGTAGGGTGCCCCATAATTCCCACACACTGAAATCAAACGTATACGCATGGAAAAGCACCCAGACATCGTGTTGATCGAACTGGTAATCTTTTTGGCTAGTGGTGAATAAGCGGTTGACATTATGGTGGGTCTGCAAGACGCCTTTGGGTTTCCCGGTCGTGCCGGAGGTATAGATAACATAGGCTAAATCTGACGCTTGACCGGCTAACGCCAGATTGTCTGTTGAATAGTGTTCAGTCACACGACTGTCATCTGCGGCAATCAGGGCTGATGGTGTCACGAGTGCTTGTGTATAAGCCTGCAATGTTGGCAGAAACTTTTGCTGAGTCACAACACAGGGTGACTGCGTATCGTCCAGAATAAACTGAACCCGCTCCGGCGGATAATCCGGTGATACCGGTACATAAGCCCCGCCGGCTTTGAGTACTGCCAGTATACTAATGACCATTTCCGGGCTGCGATCCAGATAGAGAGCGATCAACGTATCTGTTGGCATCGGTACATTATGCTGTTGTTGGTAGCGTTCGCGTATGGCATGGGCTAGCTGATTGGCGCGTTCATTCAGCTGGTGATAGGTCAGAGTTTTGCCTTCAAACACCAGAGCGACGTTGTTCGGATTTGCTGTAACCTGAGCTTCAAACAACTGTGGCAGGGTTTTATCCTGCGGATAAGGGGCATCGGTCTGATTCCAGAGGTGTAATAAGGTATGACGTTCCTGCGCCGATAAAATATCAATACTGGACAACGCTTGTTGCTGGTGGGCCACAAACGCGCTCAATACCCGCTGGTAACTCTCCGCGATACGGGTAATGCTGGTATCGTTAAACAGGCTCACGGCGTAGTTCAGGCAACCGGTAATTGCTGTTTTGCCATCGGACAAAAACAGGCTCAGGTCAAATTTGGCGGGGCTGTATAACGTTTCATCCAGTACGACCGGGCTAAACGGCAGATTGCCGTCTGACGGATTTTCACCGAAAGCCTGCACACTGAATATCACCTGAAATACCGGGTGACGAGCGGTATCCCGTTCAATGTTCAGTGCCTCAACCAACTGCTCAAACGGCATATCCTGATGGGCTTTAGCCCCGCTAACCAGTTTGTGAGCCTGTGTAATCAGCGTGGTTACACTGTCAGTGTGTTGCAGTTGTGCCCGTAAGGGCAGTGTGTTAACGAACATCCCTAATAAGGGCAGCGTTTGCGCATGGTGACGGTTATCGGTCGGGGTGCCGATAACGATATCGTCCTGCCCGGATAATTTTGCCAGTGTGACGTAAAACGCACTGAGCAGCACGGTATACAGGGTGGTTTCCTGCGTTTTTGCCAGAGTACGTAGCTGTTCAGACAGCTGGGCATCCAGCGTAAAATTGATATCCCGCCCCTGATAATTGACTTGTGCCGGCCGGGGGTGATCGGTGGGCAGAGCCAGCGATTCATAGCCCGCCAGCGTCTGTTGCCAGTAAGCCAGTTGTTGCTCTCGGACGTCCCCCAGCAAATAATCCCGTTGCCATGCCGCGTAATCCCCGTAGGTAATATCCAGCACAGGGAGCTGGCTGTCACGGCCTGATTGCAGTGCGTGGTAAACCTCCGCCAGTTCCGCCATAAAGATATCGATGGACCAGCCATCCATTGCAATATGGTGCCATAACAGTAAGAGGTAATGACTGTTTGCGACCTGATAATGCCGTAAACGCAGGCTCGGCTCTGTGGTTAAATCAAAGGGAGTAGCGATTTCGCTGCGGGCGTTAGCCAGTAACGTCTCCCTGTCGTCACAAATTTGAGACGGGATCACGAAATGTGTGTTCAGTGCCTGCTGATACTGCTGGCTCTGATCATCACTGCGATACACGGTTCTCAGCACCGCATGACGTTCCGCTAATCGGTTAATGGCGGCTTCCAGTACAGGCAGAGAAGCCTCCTGAGCCAACTGAACCAGATATGGGATATGATAGACATCAGAGCCCTGCTCAAACTGCTCGATAAACAGCATCCGCTCCTGAGCAAATGATAAGGGATAGCGCGCTTGTGCCAGCGGTGGGATAACCGTACAAATTTGTTCATCCATCTGTGTGGCTAACCCGGCGATAGTTTTCAGCTCAAACAGTTGTGCCAGTGAAATATCGGTAGACAGGGTACGGCGAATGGCGGCGATCAACTTAATGGCGGTCAGGGAATTGCCGCCGATACGGAAGAAATTATCGTCAATACCCACTCGCTCCAGCCCTAAAGCCGTCTGCCAGAGAGCACAAAGCTGGGTTTCCAGTGCATTGCGGGGAGCGACATAACTGTCTCTGTTGCCGAAAGCCGGCTCTGGCAAGGCTCTGCGGTTGACTTTGCCGTTTGACGTCAGCGGAACCGCATCAATAAAGGTAAAGCTGGTGGGCAGCATATAGTCCGGCAGGCGCGCGGATAAATGCGTGAGTAGATCTTCATCAGCTAAGAGACCCTCAATGACCAGATAGGCCGCCAGTACTTTCTGTCCGTGATGATCACGATCAATCACCACGGCCTGTTTGATCTGCGGATGTGCCGCTAACGCATTCTCAACTTCCCCCAGTTCAATACGGAATCCACGGATTTTAATCTGAAAATCATTGCGTCCCAGATAGTCGATATTGCCGTCCGGCAAGTAGCGCCCCAAATCCCCCGTTTTATACATTTTTGCCTCTGACTCAGAGGAAAATGGATCGGCGAGGAATCGTTCAGTGGTCAGTTCCGGTTGGTTCAGATAACCTCGTGCCACGCCCTCGCCACTGATATAAATTTCACCCGGTGCCCCCATCGGTACGGGGTGTTGATGGGCGTCAAGCAGGTAAATCCGGGTATTGGCGATAGGGCGGCCAATCGGAATAGACTGTATGCCATCAATTGGCGCGGTGATCGTATAGGTCGTGGCAAATGTGGTGGATTCCGTGGGGCCATAGCCGTTAAGCAGGTGAGCAGGCGGATGACTTGCCGACAGCACCTGTTTTATTTTCTGCGGATTGAGGACATCCCCCCCGACCAACAGGTAGCGGAGCTGCCCGAACACAGGCTGTAATGTATCAAGGTATTCATTAAACAAACCGGCAGTTAACCATAATGCGGTTACTTTTCCCCTGATTAGTGCCTCACGAAAATCGGTGGGTTCGAGTACTACCGTCTGAGGCACAATATGCAGACAACTGCCATTCAGCAGGGCTGACCAGATTTCCCACGTGGCGGCATCGAAGGCAGGGTTGGCACAATGGGCAACGCAGTCATCCGGGCCGATATCCGCAAAGCCATTATTGATAATCAGGCGCAGGACATTACGGTGTTCCACCATCACGCCTTTGGGTTGTCCGGTGGAGCCGGAGGTGTAAATCACGTAAGCCAGATGACGTGAAGTCAGCCCCAAAGCTTGTGCATCCGGGTTATTGTCCGGCTGCGTGTCAAAGTTTTGAGCCGGATTATCCAGCCACACGGTGGGGACTGACGTCGTCAGTTTATCCGCCAGTGTGGTTTGAGTCAGTAAAGCTACCGGTGCTGCATCATCCAGCATATAGCTCAATCGTTCGGTGGGATAATCCGGATCGAGTGGCAGATACGCGCCACCCGACTTGAGAATAGCCAGTATCCCGACCACCATATTCAAACTGCGCTCAAGGCAAATGCCAACCCGATCATCCGGCCTGACGCCCAGTGCAATCAGATGATGGGCCAGTTGGTTGGCGCGCCGGTTGAGTTCGCCATAGCTGATGCTTTGGTTTTCAAAGATGATTGCAGTCGCATTGGGTCGCTGAGCGGCTTGTGCTTCAAACAACTGTGGCAGGGTTTTATCCTGCGGATAAGGGGCATCGGTCTGGTTCCAGATATTGAATAGGGTATGGCGTTCCTGCTCCAACAGGATAGGTAATTCACTGACTAAAATAGCAGGGTTGTCAATAATAGCCGTTAGCAGGTTATTTAATCGCTCAAGGATATTATTGACCTCTGAATCACTAAAATAGGCTTGTAAATATTGGATGGTTATTTTTAATTCCTGATCACAGCCATGATCTTTCAGCCGAAATAAGATGGGATTAATATTAAATTCAGTGTCTATATGAAAATGCTGAATTTGGTCAATTTCAGTATCCGATGCTGAAAAACGGTCATATAAAATCAGAATGCTGGGTAAAGAAAATCCATCTTGGTTCGCAAGACGAGTAAGATGTGAATTGGGAAACTTTCCGTGGAGATAGCTGTTTTTTAGCGCTGACTCTACTTGCTTAATTTGCTTAATAATAGAAGAAGTTCGTGAAATAGGGCAATGTACTGGATACGTATTTGCTTGCATCCCGACAACATATTTTTCGGATTTTGTTGTTCTTCCATGGGTTGTCGTGTTGAAAACCAGCTCTTGTTGCCCGGTTAATTCAGCCATAACAATAGAAGCAAGCGTGGAAAATACGGCAAGTAAATTAGTTTTGTTTTCGTGACAAAGAGTACGTAAATCGTTTTTAACTGAGAGTGGTAATGTCAGCGTCTGATTATCAGAGCCTTTATTATGGTAATAAGGTGTTAATTGGTGTATTTCATTTTTCTTTAAAAAATCCAGCCAATAATTCTTGTCATCTTCATAATTAAAATTATTTAAATAGGTTCTTGCTTTTTTTACTGCCGTGAGATATTGCGGAATTTCAGATAACCACGTTGTGGATGTTCCATTTTTAAGGCATGTATATAGTTTATAAACATACTCGTGAAATCGGTATAATCCGACACCGTCAATGAAAATATGGTGGAATGTAGTGAAAAAATAATTTTTTTCATTGGCGAGACGGATTAATGTGAACTGGTAGGGTATTTCATTTAAGTAATCTATAGCGATATTGTTTTGTTGCTTCATCCACAGAAGTGCGTGATTTTCAGGATCAGGCAGTTTTGAAACATCGTATTCATTGATTAACGTGGGAATACTTTGTTCCTGAATGTATTGAACCGCTTCATTGTCGGCATTGATGAATATACGTAAACGTAAAGTATCGATATGCTGATATAGTAAATTCAATGTTTTTTGCAAGAGGGTAATATCAACATTTTCCTCTATTAAGGTATACCAGTTTAGGGTATGTACTGGGCTATTCTCATAAAGAAGTTGTTCGTAAAATATATTCTCCTGAGTAGGGTGGAGGTGATATAAATCTGGATTCAAATGATCCTCAGCTTTTCTCATAATTATTTATATGAGTGTGTTCTGCTTACAAGTTAGTCATAGTTGATAGTACAAAATGAATAGGGCTGATGATTTTCCTGACCTTAATTTGCACGTTAGAACGTAGCATCATCTATCATGATGTCCTTACAAATAACTTTGCAATCTTTCAACACTCATCCTCGTGAAATAGAGTTCTTATTTAATAGTTAGTATTTTGCTCCCCCCAAAATACCAGAGTATATTTTTTATGTGAATATAATTGTTCCATATTACTTATGGATGCTGTTATTTATAGTGTAATGCTGGTTGTTGTTTTAATTAATGTCTATGTTGTTTTTTATTATCCTTGTTTTTTTATTGCTTATAGGAGTATTTAATTTTTGATGTTTTTTATTGTTAGTGATGTGTTGGGCGAAATATATTTATAGCCAAAGATTATAATTGGCTAGCTCAAGACGGGAGAATTTTTCTTCGGTAAACCAGAGACGGTTTAGTCGCGACTCACAACCATGATGCTACAAACGAGATCCGGAATTCCAGGATGATTAATTCCGTGGGTTACTATTTCAGTGTGTTCGGTGATGGGATAAGTTAAACAAAGAATATATTATTTCTAAATTCTGAAATCTATTGAATACATTTTTTAATACCTGCGCTGGATGGATATTTCCTGCAAATATCGGCTATTTGTTCTTATCTTTTTCACGTAATGATACCCACCATGATTTATTAATTATAAAAACACTAAATATACAAAATATTAGATATTCGGTGTTTATATCTCTGAGCGGCTATTCAGTCACGATCTATTCGAACAAAAGCTATTCAGTCAAAAATGTGTCTTTTCTTAGTGCCCCCGAATTCCGACCGAATAATTTGTCCTGATAGTTTTCCCTGAATAGCGGCAGATATATGTACAAGGGGATCACTCATGAAAGGATTAAGTAATAAGGTCGCTATTGTTACTGGTGGTGCAACCAAAATAGGGGCGGCCGTTGCCAGAGTATTGAGTGAATATGGTGTTAAGGTTGCTATTTTTGATATTGATCGTGAAGGCGGAAAAAAAGCCTGCGATGTCCGACCTGATGATATTCATTTCTGGCCTGTTGATATTACCGATGACAAACAGCTCTCTCAGGGGATACGCGAGGTTGCAGCTTACTATGGTCACCTTAATTGTCTCGTTAATCTTGCTGCAACTTATCTGGATGATGGTGCCGACTCCGGCCGCGAAATGTGGCTGACGGCACTGAATATTAATGTGGTCAGCGCCATCAAGGCTGCCCAGTTTGCACATCCTTATTTTATGGCAGCCGGAGGTGGAGCAATTGTTAACTTCACCAGCGTTTCATCCTCTGTTGCCCAGACAGGCCGCTGGCTATATCCCGCCTCAAAAGCCGCTTTATTACAAGCTACCCGCAGTATGGCAATGGACTATGCCGCTGATCGCATTCGTGTGAACTCCGTTTCACCGGGTTGGACCTGGTCACGGGTCATGGATGAGCTGACTCAGGGCAGTCGCCGGAAAACAGATGAAGTTGCCGCAGATTATCACTTACTTGGCCGTGCGGGCGATCCTGAAGAGATTGCTCAGGTCGTGTCCTTTCTTCTTTCTGATTTGTCGAGCTTTGTGACCGGGGCCGATTACTCCGTTGATGGTGGTTATTCAGTGATGGGACCTGAGCAGGCAAAACCTGCCATTTGCCGTCTGGCGGAATAGTCGCAAATCGTCGTTGTTACAAAACACGGTTGTTTCAAAACACCGTTGAAATGAAACATAAGGTAGGAGAAAAATACCATGCGTCGTATCGCTATTGTGGGAGGTGGTCAGGCCGGACTGCCTCTGGCCCTTGGTCTACTTGACAAGGGCTATCAGGTAACCGTAGTTACCAATCGCACTCCTGATGATGTCCGGAATGGCCGGGTGATGTCGAGTCAGTGTATGTTCGATTCTTCTTTACAGTTTGAGCGGAAGCTGGGGCTGAATAAATGGGAAGCACTATGTCCGCCAGTTGAAGGTATCGGCTTCGCTGTTCCGCATCCGGAAATGCCAAATACTAAAGTAATTGACTGGAGCGCCCGGCTCGATAAGTACGCACAGGCGGTTGATCAGCGTATTAAAATGCCTTTCTGGATGGAGTTGTTTGCTTCCCGTGGCGGTAATTTGGTGATTCTTGATGTAGGTGTTAATGAACTGGAACAACTGGCATCGACCCACGAGCTGGTTATTCTGGCGGGCGGGAAAGGGGAAGTTGTGAGATTGCTCGAGCGTGATGCAACCCGTTCCCCCTATGATAAGCCGCAGCGTGCACTGGCACTGACTTATGTGAATGGTATGCTGCCGGTGCCTGAATATTCTCGCGTTTCTTTCAACCTGATCCCCGGAGTGGGCGAGTATTTCGTTTTTCCTGGTCTGACTCTGAGTGGTCCCTGTGACATTATGGTCTTTGAAGGGATACCGGGAGGAGCAATGGATGGCTGGCAGGAAGCCCGAACACCGCAGGAGCATCTGGCTTATAGCAGGCACATCCTTAAAACCTTTTTGCCGTGGGAAGCAGCGCGTTGTGAAAAAGTAGAACTGACCGATGCGAACGGCATTCTGGCGGGACGTTTCGCACCGGTAGTGCGCAAACCGGTACTGACATTACCGTCTGGTCGTCAGGTCTTTGGACTGGGTGATGCGGTAGTGGCAAACGATCCGCTTACCGGACAAGGCTCCAACAATGCGACCAAAGCCTGTCAGGTCTATTACGAATCGATTCTTGCCCGTGGTGACAAACCTTTTACGGCAGAATGGATGAACGATACCTTTGAGCGATTCTGGGATTACAGCCAGTATGTAGTGGAGTGGACAAACAGTCTGCTCATCCCGCCCAAACCTCATATCCTGCATCTATTAGGCGCAGCACAGCAGCTACCGGCACTTGCCAGCACAATTGCCAATGCTTTCAACCATCCTCCCGTACTGTTTCCGTGGTGGCGGGATAGTGATGCCTGTGAAGCCTACATTAACTCACAGACACAGCATGCACAGGCGGCTAATTCTTAATTAAGAAAGCGATTGAACAAGCTACCTGAAAAGCAGGGTCTTAGTGTGGAGAATTTCAGTGTGGAAAAAGTCAACATAACCATGAATATCCAGAACAGCGAAGCCATGTTACCCGGTACTGAATGGGGAATAACCGAATTTGAGGCAAGGGCATTGCGTACCATTCTGGGGAGCTACCCAACCGGTGTTGCTATTGTGGCGACACGTACTGCTGACGGGCGCAATGTGGGCCTGACCATCAATTCATTTGCATCACTTTCACTGGAGCCACCGCTGATACTCTGGAGTCTGGTCAATCACTCTCCCAGTCTGGCTGTATTCCAGAACTGTGAATATTTTACGATCAGCATTCTTAGCTGTGACCATCAGGAACTGGCCCTGCGTTTTGCTAATCCGAGGGTTGAAAACAAGTTTCAGGATATTCCTGTGCAGGAAACGCCGGAAGGGATCCCAGCAATTTGTGGCGCAATAGCAACACTGGTTTGCTCGAATCATCAGCAAACCCATGTTGGTGATCATTTGTTGATGATTGGTCAGGTGAAACGTATTGCCAGCCTCGAAGGTAAGCCGTTGGTTTTTCACTGCGGTATGTTTACGGAATTGCATGATGTGGGAAGTAATATGGGAGAGGATGCATGAAAAGCCTGCTAAATATGTTCACTACAGCGCTGGATCAGGGGGGAGTGAAGGTGATTGATCTTACACAGACTTTATCGCCTGATTTCCCGGCTTTACAGTTACCTGAACAATATGGGCAAGTCTGGTCATTCAAAATGGAGCGTATTTCTTGTTACGACGAAAACGGGCCGGGCTGGTATTGGAATAATTTCAGTTGTGGAGAACATACAGGCACACACTTTGATGCTCCAGCGCACTGGGTGAGCGGCAAAGACTATTCAGATAATACCGTTGATAGCATTCCGTTACATAATTTTGTGGCACCCGCAGTCGTTGTGGATGCCAGCCAACAGGTGGCAAACAATCCGGATTGGTTGCTGACAATTGATTTCCTGCTTGAATGGGAAAATCGACACGGGCAAATCCCTGCTGGAGCATGGCTGTTGTTCCGTACTGACTGGTCAAAACGGGCGGACGATCCCAGCCGTTTCCTCAATATGCTTGGTGACGGAGCGCATACACCGGGGCCTGATCAGGAAACAGTAGAGTGGCTTATCCATAAACGTAATATCCGGGGATTTGGGGTGGAAACTATCAATACTGATGCCGGTCAGTCTTATTCATGGCCCGTGGCTTATCCTTGTCACACCCTGATGCACGGAGCAAATAAATACGGTTTGCAATGCCTGAAAAACCTCGATTTATTACCACCAGTCGGAACCGTTATTATTGCTGCTCCCCTTAAAATTGAAGGAGGTTCGGGAAGTCCTCTGCGAGTTCTGGCACTGGTTGAACAGCCTGATGGAACAACCCTATGAACAGTTCTAAACCACAAGTCATTATTATCGGCAGTGGAATAAACTCACTGGTATGTGCCGCGCTACTGTCCATCTGGGGAAAATCTGTACTGGTACTGGAACGGAATGCAGTGCTGGGGGGATGTATCCGCACAGAAGAACTTTTTCCCGGTTATATCCATGATGTGCTCTCCTGCTGGTATCCGCTATTTTTGAGTAGCCCGGCTTATCAGGTGCTGAAGCCGGAATTAGAAAAAGCGGGTGTAGAGTTCATACAAAGTGATTATTCCACTGGGCTGGTTCAGACGAATGGTCGGGGAATTGCGTTAAAGCGGGGCGTTTTACCTGCTGCATTGCAGCTTGATGAAATTGCCGGAAAAGACGGAGAAGCATTTCGCTACATGGTGCAGCAAATTCTTCATGATGATGCTGAATTGGTATTCAGTTTACTGGGGCAAAACCCTTATGGTTTCAGCGTACTCCGGTTACTGTTTAATGAATGGCGAAAACGCGGTATTGATGGTCTGGTGGAATTTGCCGGTCATTCACTGGAAACGTTCCGGCGCTGGTCTGAACGTGAATTGCAGTCCGATTTCATCCGTACCCTGATTGCGCCATGGGCCTTGCATACAGGTCTGGGGCCGGATGATGCCAGTTCTGCCCTGATTGGAAAACTCACTTTTGCTGCGGTGGTAGCGGGAGGAATGCCGGTAGTTAAAGGGGGAAGTATCAGCATTGTTGAAGCGTTGAAAATGATCATAGAGCAGTATGGGGGACAGCTTCTCACACATACCAATGTTGATCACATTATCACTCATCAGCGGGGGCGAAAGTACCGTGCTTCTGGTGTCATCGCCGGGGAAAGGGTTTATCACGCTACCGATGCGGTGGTCTGCAATGTCACTCCGCAACAGCTTTATGGCCACTTACTGGATAACGTTCCTCAGACAGTTCAACAATATGCGCAGGGATATCGCTATGGGCGTGGTGGAATGCAGGTTCACTTTGCCCTGAATTCTCCCCCGTCATGGAGCGATCCCAAATTATGTCATGTACCGCTTATTCACTTAGCAGAAAGTATGCAAGAAATTTGTCTGTCGGTAACACAGGCTAATAATGGTTATTTGCCGGAGCACCCAACATTAGCTATAGGTCAGCCGGTTGCGCTTGATCCGGGGCGGGCTCCTGAAGGTGGATGGATTTTATGGATCCAGATGCAGGAGTTGCCCACTCATCTGAAAGGGGATGCACTGGGAGAAATCCCCATTCCCGAAGATGGCAAATGGAATGATGCTGTTCGTGAAGCGTTCGCAGATCGCGTACAGGCTCGTCTGGAGAGAGTAATTCCGGGGTTTTCATCCACCATTGTTGGCCGCAGGGCATATTCTCCGGCAGATTTACAGACACTGAACTGTAATTTAGTGGGGGGAGATCCCTATTCAGGGATTTGCACACCTGACCAATTTTTCTGGCTGCGTCCCTTTGCGTCTTCAAAAAGGACGAAAGCACATCAGACTTTTATTTGTAATGTCTTTCATATTGGAGCATCAGCACATCCCGGACCCGGATTAGCAGGAACCTCCGGCTATCTGGTTGCTCGCAGGCTTGCGCGGCACTGATCACATTCATTCCTCATATACGATATTTGCTCACTTCCCACTCCGGAGGATCCGTCATGATAAAAATATACACGGCAATAAAAGCAAAACTGATAAACACAGGAATAAGAAAGTATCGGAGAGCGACTCAGCTTACCGTTTTATCACTACTCAGTATTTCCGTTATGAGTGCTGTAGTTGTAAGCCATTCTGTTATGGCAACAGAAGGTGGCGGTGTTGGTATCTATCCGGATGGATTAGATAATTACCTGTCAGGTGCTCTGCCTCCACCGGGTGTCCATGTACTGCTTTATGGTGGCAATATTCACTATAACAAACTCAGGGGAAATAACGGTTCCCGGCTTCCTGTTCCCGGTTTTAAAGTGAATGTGAATGTTCTTGCTCCCCGGTTAGTTCTGGTCACAGATCAACAAATTATGGGGGGACAACTGGCTTATCATACTATTGTACCTTTACTGAGTGTAACAGCAGAAGCAGGGGGGAAACGCAGCGACAGTAAAGGGATTGGGGATATCACTTTTGGCCCGGCTCTTGGGTATCATCCGGCTCCGGATTTAGGTTATGTTATCGGTCTTGATATCAGTGCACCAACAGGCAGCTATAATCGCCATGATCCTTCCAGTCCGGGGAAAAATCACTGGGCATTTCAGCCTGTCTGGGCGATAAGCTACTTTCCGGCTTACGGTTACAATACCGATTTAAAAGTGATGTATGACTTTAATCTGAAAAATAAAAAGACCAATACAACATCTGGTCGGGCTTTTCATATAGATTATGCACTGGGCTGGGGATTCGGTAATGGCTTGGTCGCTGGGGTTGGTGGTTATGCATTCCAGCAGGTCACAAATGACAGCGGGCCTAATTCAGCGCAGGGTAAAGCGAGCGCATTTGGTCTGGGTCCTTCCGTCCGTTACGCTAATGATAAAGGCTTGCTGGTGGCCCTGAAATGGCAAAAAGACCTGATCGTGACTAATCGCCCGGCAGGCTCGCAACTCTTTTTAAAAGTCGCCCTTCCATTTTAGAAATGATTTTTCCTGTTTCATCATTATCATCGCGTGCTCCAGTAAAGGAAGCTACCGGCTGACGATGAAGTCAGCCGGTAATTATGCCTATCTCTGTGTTCACTAAAATGGGGCTACATTATAGGTTATTTGTTGAACCAGTAATTGGGGCGCTGATGATAGAACCGTATATCTGGATAGCCGTGAAATCTAATCCTCCGGCATTAACGTTGTCCAATATGCATGACCAAGGCGTAGGGATGTGCAATCCTGAAGAGTTTGCGGTCACTTTAACCAGACACCGAGGCCCTTGTTTAGTGGTAACTTTGACGGTAGCACCCGGAGTTGCTGTTCCAGAGAGGGTTATCTTATCGTTCCGGTCGCTTGAGTCTTTTTGTTTATGCACTAATAGAGGAGCCGCAGTTTTGACGCTGAAAGATGTTTTTGCGGGATCCTGCACTTCCTCTCCGTGGGGGCGATATTGTGTAGCAGTGACGTCCCAGGTAGTTCCTACCTCGGGAATGGGATAGTTGCATCCCCAGGTACTCGTGTCAGAAATGGGGTGCATATCAGGTTGATCGGAAGCTGAGTTTTCTCTGCAGTTGTGAGATTTTAGTATCGTCTTAGAATCTCCGTCCTTCTGTACAAGAAGGTGTACAGTATCGCGAGGTGTTCCCAGTCCATGGATCTGCAAGAACTCACCCCAGTCAGGCACAACTCCATCCACCCCAATCGGATCAATCGAAACCTTAAGCTCTCCGACAGTCAGGTGATAATATCCTGTATTTGTATTGACTTGACTGCCATACCCATTGAAAGTTTGTGTGACGTCCCACTGATAGGTGCCATCAATCAGCGCGGGAAATTGCTTTTTGCAATACCAACCGCCCGATTCATCGGCAGTTGCCGAGCAGCTAAAGGGGGATGCTCCTGCCGGAGTTCCTCCCTCGCGAGGTGTCACCTCGATTTTCGCACCGGGAGTCGCCCGGCCTCTAATCTCATAGGGGCCAAGGGTTTTGAAGATAATTTCGTTATCTCTGGGGGAATGCACCTTTAGCTCCGCAAGGATAGTGTATGGTGTTGAAGAGTGCGAAGAGATACCATCATTCTGAACGGCAACAATCTGAGTTATGCCGTACGGAAGGGAACTCGAAGTGCAAGACCAATTACCATTATATCCCCCCTGCTCTTGACTGACGGATATGTTCTCGCAGCCGGGGAGTGGATTTCCATGAGGAGATCCTTGATGTAAAGTAATGGTATTTCTGATGTCGCCAATACCGCTGAATTTTGCCTCGTCTTCATACATATAAGTCGCGTTTTCACCTTGCTGGTTGATATGTGCGAAGTTGAAGTAGAGCCAAATTTTACCTCCATCGTTATTCGGTGCCTTTTGCCAAACATTCAAACAACTATACTCAGATTCGGGGAATCCCTCCATTTCGGTGCAATTCGCTCCCGTTACCGGTATACCTAAGGATGAATTAGGGCTTGTTATCTTTGTGCGCCATTCTGCGCCAGAATAGTAATATACATGATCCCAGCGCAGACTGAAGCGACCGGATCCGGTAGGCGCCGGTAAGCCCTCGATCGTTACCTCCCAATCGATATACTTTTCTCTCAACCAACAACCACCAAAAAGTGCGTTCGAGTCCTCGAATGTGAAGGTATTTGTCCCGTTGGGCAGAACCGTCTGCTCTCCGCCTGTACTATACATACACGTGGAATTGCTAGGGTGGAGAGTAATAGTCTTATCGGAAAAGTTTGTCATAAACATCGTCCACGTTCCGGCTGCATGTGCAGGCGCAGCATTCAACCCGAAGCCCAGAACTATGGCCATCAACCCGCCTGCCAGAATTCGCAGTAGTGTCGACATGTTGTCTCGTATTGCGGAGTTTTTTACTCCTATTGTCCGATTTTTATTCATTGTTTTACTCCTTCGTTTTCATAGCTCAGTTGACAGATGCGCCGATACTGACGAAGACGGGAAGCGAATAGGTTTCGTGCTCACTTTTGTCGGCGAATGTGGTCTTGATATGAGCGATATACCAGCCTGAATCGTCTTCAGTCGGATAGGTTTTTTCCTGCCCGAAGACCAGAGTGGCAATGTACTTATGTTCTTTCTCTTTTCCGTATGATTGAAGCGGTAATGAGAATAAGCGGTCGCTAATGTTCGGAGTGTATTTTTGAGTTGCCGGGTCTAATTTTTCCCACATTACTTGTGCATTGGTCGGGGCCGGATAAGCGGTAAATAACACCTCGATTTCCGCATCCCCGGCACTGTTGGTATACCCCACCGCTTCTCCATAGGAGACTGGCGTCTGATCCAGCAATAATGGTATTACCTGATTGCTGATGACCACATGTACTGGCTGACTTATGCTTTCACCCAGGTTATTGGTTGCCCGCAGGCGGTACCATCCTGAGTTGTTTTCGGTTGCTGGATCATCCTTTGTTCCGAACACCATCTGCACACTGTTTTGCCCTGACATTCCTACCCACCGGCCACCGGGTATAAACTTCCCGTCCGCGCTATCCGCCCACTCCCATTGTAGTGATCCCTCTTTCGTATCGGGATCCACAGAGTTGAACAAAGCTGTTACAGACCCAGAACCGATTGTCCCTTCGGTGATATAGAGTGTTTCCTCTGGCTCTGGGAACTGGCATGTCAGTATCGGTTTATTGATCTGCACACCGCGTGTGTCTGCGTCTGCTGCAAACGGATTGCCGTGTTCATCGGCACCCACGACAGCAGTGACGTTGGGTAATGTATACAGTGGTAGCACGACGACTCGCCACGGGCCTATATCCGTGGCACTGGTCACCTGAAACACCACTTCGCGTTTGTCCGTATCCGGTAAGTGTGACCACGATGACCACGCACCGCTCGCTGTTTTTCCCTGAAAGAACACGCGATATCCTGCTGCTGGTATGCCTGATGCTGCCAGTGCTTCATCCCAGGATGCGTGAACAGAGTTTTTTCCTGCGTTGTTGGCAGCAATCACTCTCAGGTTAGTGGGCATTGTGTACTTATCTGTAGTCGAACCTACAAGGCTTTTCGGTAAATTGGCTTCAGGAAAGTGAGCTTTACCCACCAATTGTGGGGGATCTCCAATCAACGGCAATACCGTTGCCCGCCACAACGCATTCTGTTCTACCTCTAGCTCTATTTTCTTTGTCTTAGGATCAAGTATGTCCTTGTGCTTGGCATCCGACCATGATGCCCCGTCCTTTACCTTCTGCCAAAAAACACGCCAACCAGATAAATCAGCATCTGATATCGCACTATTGGCTACGCCAGATCCTCCAGACCCTCCCGGTCCTTGCCAACGAGCAATGCTCCATCCAAGAGTAAAGCGGAAAAAGCTGCTTATTATTATTGGCTGCCCTAACGAGATTGATTCCAGCCTAAGGCTCTCAATAAAAGAGAGGTTATCTTCTAAAGGAACAAAAGTCGTATGGCTTGGAGGGGACACACCTAGTGGTTCTCCTCCAGTGATGAGTCCAATAACTACAAGACCGTGCTGCGGATCATTGAACATGATAGGCCCGCCAGAGTCGCCCTGAGCCGATGACCCCCATCTGGGTTCGAAGGCGGCCAGTACTTCACGCCCCCCATGATATTCATCAGGCTGGACTCTTTCCGTAGTAGCGAGAAACGAGTGAAAGGTGTCTGGTACAAGCAAAGGGTTATCTCTGCTTAGACCAGCAAAGCCAAATCCCGTGACCTGCTGTGGCTCAAGGTTTCCCTCGGTGATAGGTAGCTGATAAAACAGACCCAACGGCGCATACGACCTTAATACAAGGGGATCTTCTAAGTGAAGAGCCATGAAGTCTCCAAGGCTACCTCTGTTTCTAATTTCATCGACATACAAACCGGGTTCGTAATCAGGGTGCCACCAGCTTGGCTCTGTAAGAGGTCTTCCATGACGTCGGAGCTGATATACGTAAAAGAATTGCTCTTCATCATTATCGATGTCGTGTGGATTTAGATGACCAACTGTTAATACCCAGTGAGGGCTGACGACTATACCGCTTCCTACTACACGACGCCTGATTGGCGAACCTATTGGCGTATAAGTAACGATTATTCGAACTATCCAGGGAAATAATTGAGGGTTTATAGGAGCGTGGCTCATAATAACCTCATGATTATTCATGATAATAAGCCTCCCGTATTCTTGAAATAAAAAAGGTAAGAATAAATATTCGGAGCTGGCAAGAGAGTGTTTTGTCTGCGACGAGCGGCTGGTATCCCTTAGAAATACAACCAGGAACATAAGTTCCAGCATGGCAACTCATCTGACGAGTTTGTTCAGGCTGCATGATTAGTCTTGCAGCGTGAATTTTGCCCTTTACACGGGCATTCAGATAGTAAGTAGGGTGCATTTTGATGTTCTCCGATCAAATAGGTTGGTCAGAGCTGGCTTATCAAAGATAAGTCCATCAAAATTTATATTAAATAAGACGTTCATATCGCCCCCTTTTTTGATGAAAATATTTAAAATAAGAATTCTTATTACTTCATCACTAATAGAGAACTGAAATGACAATGAATAATAGCAAATAGGCTATTTTCCTATTTCCGTTAGTATAAAGAAGTCCCACGAACAAACGTAGCTCAAAAAACAATCGATAATTAAAGTTATTTAAGTGTCTCACCACGACTTTTAAGCTGTACCCAGTTATTGGTTCAGCTACACCCACCTCAACATGCCTAAAATCTTCGATCCTTCTCACAGATTTGCATAATTTTCCTGCCGGAAATGCCTGAAAGTTACACGTATGTATCTAATGGCCCACATGTTTTTACATTTTTTATACATATTTGACTGCGGCATAACCATTAAATATATTAATTCATAGGTTATATTTTATACATTAACCCTATCAGGAGATAAGCATGTCGATAGCCACTCTCAGGCATTTTATTAATGGACAGTATATTGAATCTAAAGGCTCTGAATATTTTGATTTGATCAGCCCGGTCACGGGTGAATCTTATGCACGTTCTCCTAATGCGAATGCTGAAGATGTTAATAATGCTTATGCATCTGCTAAAGCGGCATTTAAAGTATGGGGCCGGAGTACCCCTTCTGAGCGCCAGAAAGCACTGTTAGCACTGGCTGACTCGGTAGAAAAAAACGCTGAACGTCTGGTTGAGGTGCAAAGCCGCAATACCGGGCAGCTCAAACATTTGATTGCCTCTGAGGAAGTGGCAACTTCGGCTGATCATATCCGTTTTTTCGCTGGTGCAGCCCGCTTTTTGGAAGGTAAGGCAACAGCGGAATATCTTTCCGGTATGACCAGTAGTATCCGACGCGAGCCGCTGGGTGTAGTGGGGCAGGTTACTCCATGGAATTACCCATTAATGATGGCAGCATGGAAGATTGCACCTGCTCTGGCCGCTGGCAATACTATTGTACTTAAGCCGAGTGATACTACGCCGGAGAGCACTTTATTGCTGGCTGAACTGGCTGCCCCGTTCTTTCCTGCCGGTACGTTCAACGTAGTACTGGGTAATGCCAGCGCAGGCGCTCTGGTTGTTTCACACAAAACCCCGGCTATGGTTTCCATCACTGGCTCTGTGCGGGCTGGTTTGCAGGTCGCTTCTTCGGCAGCAGCCAATCTCACCAGATCACATCTGGAATTAGGCGGTAAAGCACCGGTAATTGTTTTTGCCGATGCGGATATGGACAAAGTGGTGGAAACCATTGCTATTGCGGGGTACTTCAACGCCGGTCAGGACTGCACAGCCGCTTCGCGTGTGCTGGTGCATGAATCTGTTTACGATACCTTCGTGACGAAATTAGTCGCGGCAGCTAAAGCAACGCGATTTGGCGATCCTCAAGATGAAGACGCGCTATACGGGCCACTTAACAATATTCGCCAGCTGGAACAGGTTAAGGGATTTATTGCGCGTCGGCCTGCTTATGCCCGTATCGAAACAGGGGGGCGTCAGGCTGAACGTCCGGGGTATTACTTTGAACCTACGGTAATCACCGGTCTGGAGCAGCACGATGAAATGATTCAGACCGAAATTTTTGGTCCGGTTATCACGGTACAGAAATTCAAAACAGAAGAAGAAGCGATTGAGAAAGCCAACGACGTGAAATACGGGTTAGCCTCCAGTGTCTGGACCCGTGACCATGCTCGAACATTGCGCTTGTCCCGTGAGCTTGATTTTGGCACGGTCTGGATCAACGCCCATATTCCTCTTGCGGCAGAAGCCCCACACGGCGGTTTTAAACACTCCGGATACGGTAAAGATCTGTCGGCTTATAGTTTCGATGAATATACGCGTATCAAACACGTGATGAGTTCTAACGACTAATGCGGGAGTATCCATAATGAATCAGGCTATCAATCAGGTTATAGCTTCACGGGATTTAGTAGCACGTGCTCACCGTGAACTGTTTACTGAACGTGATGTAGGAGTCCTTGAACGTTATTTTTCGCCGAATTTCATCGAACATTCCCCGCTGGTCAGAGATGGGCTTGCCGGCCTGCGTGAACTGGTTCAGACACATCCTGAGCTTCACCACGAAGCCTACCGCGTATTACAGGATGGTGATCTGGTTGCTATCCACGGCCGTTTTACGGGATTAGATACTCAGCCGTTGGTTGGCTTCGATTTGTATCGGGTTGTTGATGGTTTAATCGTGGAACACTGGGACGGTTTAGTGCCACAGGCCGCACCTAATGCCAGCGGTCGGACTCAGTTAGATGGCCCGACTGAAGCGGGCAGCAACCATGACAGGGAAGAAAATCGTAAGCTGGTGGTGAATTTCTTCAGACGTGCTCTGATCGAAGAAGACTATGGTGAATTTATCACCTACACCAATGGTGAGGCGTTCCGTCAGCATAGCCCGGATATATCTGATGGTGCGGCAGCGGTTATTGCATTTCTTCAGCAACTGAAAGATGAAGGAAAAGGGCTGCATTATACAAAAATCCACCGCACCGTTGCTGACGGCCAGTTTGTTCTGACTCATTCGGAAGGAAGTATCGCCGGAGAACGTCATAGCTACTTTGAATTGTGGCGCGTTGAGAATGGTAAAGTCGCTGAACTTTGGGATGCTATCACTCCGGTACCGGAGGATGAGCAAGCATTACATCGTTACGGCATTTTTTAGCGTTACTCTCAGCCTTGCTTACTGAACGTTGAGAGGAAGGAGCCTCTCAATAATTCTCAGGAGCATAGAAACCGTATGTTTATAAAAACGGTGACTGGGATGAGCGGGAGCAGACAACAAAGAGGCAACTTGAAAGACGAAGTGTATATATCCTGCTTGAGCAGACTACCCGAACCGAACCTCTGCTACACAAGCGGAGACTCACAATTCAGGCCAGATGAGTGCCTTTAATAGTGATTTCGTAACGTAAAGAAATTGTTTTAAATGAAATTATTGCCATTTGATGTACAATATTGACCGCGTTGTACAAGGGATAGAGTCTTACCTGTTACCGGCTGGCACAGAAGATGATTACCCGGATTACCGATTATCTGACTGAATATAAAGAACATATGGATACTGAAATATCATTCGGGCAGAAATCTAATCTCGCGTAATAAAGGTATCCGCCCGACGCGGGAACAGCATAGTAAATCGCAAAAATATAAACACACATGGAGGTCAGGTGGAACCAGAAGATTTATAAGAGAGGAGAATAATGCATTGGTATTTAAACGTATTAAAGAATTATGCCTGCTTCAGGGGAAGAGCACAGCGTAAGGATTTTTGGTATTTCATTTTGTTTCAGATTCTGGCAGTTCTTATCATTTCTTATCTGGAAAGATTATTTGCTGTTGCTAATCCCGAAATCTATATGGGCTGGTTCAGCGCCATTTATCTACTACTCACATTTTTACCAGCGCTGGCAGTAGGTGCACGTCGATTGCACGATATCAACTGTAGTGCCTGGTGGCTACTTTTACATCTTATCCCGTTTGTTGGCACTGTTATTTTATTGATTCTCGCCACTCTGAAAGGATCGGCGGGTAGCAATAAATACGGCTCAGAGAGCTGGATTCACTCACAAGAAAATACCCCGGATCAGGTTAACGGGTGATTTCAGGTCATACAGGAGCGCTAAAATGACAATGAACAGAAGAGATTTTATTTCTAATGCAGCAACGCTTGCAGGTGCGGGCGTACTTTCATCCCTATTTCCCACAACATCCCTACTTGCCGGAGAATTAACCAAGGTTGATACTCTGGCCGCCGGTATTGAACAACTCCGGCCAAAGCTATTACAGGATGCACAGGCCAGACCCAGTCGTCTGGGGCTGGATCCCCGCATCTGGAACTGGCATAGAGACATAGCTGCTATCGACATGCCAGCTAACTACTATGAGGCTTCTCTGGCTGACTGGCCGGCCTTTGGCAGTCTTCCCGGTGATCAAAGCTGTGAGGTTGTTGTTATTGGTGGCGGATTGCTGGGTGCTTCCACGGCGTTACATCTGGCTGAAGCGGGTGTGGATGTCATTCTGGTTGAAAAAGATAATATTGGTTCAGGCGCTTCCGGACGTAACGGGGGGCAGATGACTCCCGGCATTGCCCGCTGGTCAGCTGAAACTATACTGGAAAAATTTTCACCTGAAGAAGCTAGACGTTTATGGCAATTTACATCGGTTGAAGCAATGGATCTCGTGGATGAACTTCGTTCACGTTACGGTTTTGAATGTGACCGTAAATATGGCCATATTACGGCGGCGATCCATCCGGGTCATATGGGGCCATTAGTGGCTAATGCCGATGCACGTCGTCGATTGGGCGATAAAATGGTGAAGGTTATTGGCCCATTCGAACTACAAGAAGAGTATGTGCGCTCGGATATTTATCATGGTGCCAATATCGACAGTATCAGCGGACAGGTTCAGCCCCTCGCGTTATTACGGGGCTTGGCATATGGTTTTGCCGGGCTTGGGGGACGAATATATGACAATACTAAAGTGACCGGTATCAGGCAGGAAGAGCGCGGAGCGGTTATTGAAACCAGTCAGGGAACTATCAGGGCGAGTAAAGCCGTGGTACTTGGGGTACATGCCTCTACGGGGGAATTTATCTCAGGCTCTTCCACTACAGTGCCTTTTTTCACCTATGTGGCGGTTACTTCACCGTTGCCGATGCCCATCAAAGAATTACTCCCATCAGATCTGCCCGTTTACGATACACAGTTACAGATAGATTATTATCGTTCGGTACGCAACAACCGCCTGCTGTTTGGCGGGCAGGGCACGGGTAACTCCTGGTCATCCCGTGATGTAAACAACTATTTGCTTGATCGTATCAGAACTGTATTTCCGCAGCTGGAGAAACCAGAACTGGAATATTCCTGGGGCGGGATTAGTGACCTGACCCTGAATGGTGCAGCTGATGCCCGTAAAAGTGATGATAACACCCCTGTATATATGGTACATGGCTGGAGTGGTCATGGTGTAGCGCAGACGGTACGCATTGGTAAAGCAATCAGTGACGATTTCACCGGACGTAATCGGGATTTTAACATGCTGACCAGCATTGACCACACGAGCATTCCATTGGGCTCCTATTTCTCTCCGGTGGTTATTCCGTTGATTAAGGGTGCTCTGGGAGTAATGAGTACATTTAATCCGGCAGATATGGTTTCATTTTAGATATTCAAGAATAGAAACTGAAGATTAGAGACTGTTAACGTTTTACGTTTATAATTTATTTAACTCATCCTGATCTTACAACTACAATCTGATAATAATAAACGCCAGTAAGTAATACACTGGCGTCATTGAGTTTCAATCTTATTAAGATTATTCATTTTTTTAAAAATTACTGTCTATTATTACACCAATAACATTATCTGTTAAATTGGGAAAATCCATCGGTATGATTCCAACACCAAGTCCAGATACGTTGACGCCTTCCTGTAACATCGTAATAAAAGAACCATTCATATTATAAGACATCTTTTTTATTGTCCAATGAGGAGGATTCCCTTGAATACTTAAAAAATTAATAAAAAAATCTTTACCGCCACTGGAGTGATTCTTGATAGTTAAACTGAAGTGCTCACAGATAGCTTCCCATTTTTCAAATGCATCATCTGCATCATAATCATCTTGTATTTTAAATACATTCCAAGGAATCCCCGGTAATCCTGAGACATTTGAGATAATAACTATCTTTCCTCTGACCTGTCCCAAGGATGGAATATCTGAATCCAGATACATGTATGGATAGAATTTTCCATAATGATCATTAAAAATAGCAATAAAATCTTTATCGCTGACTGTAGAGTATTCCTGTTTCACCCGCATGAAAATAGTTTCTGAAGGGTGTGATGATAAGAAATTAATACATTCAATTAAAACGTCACCAAAATTTATTTTCTGATAAACCATTTCATGATGAATTGTAAATACACCATCAATAGCTCTGCATCTTATATCCAGAAATCTTATTCCTTCCTGTAGTTGTTGTTCCACAGATTGATTCTGGCAAATAATTATTCCTAATACATCTCCTTCTGGTGAATAAGTTGCACATGATTCGTGAGTTCCTGGAATGGATAATAAAGCAGTGGACTTTTTGTCATCGATGTTTTTCATCCATGTCGTCGGTTCCCATGTGATTTTTTTATTATCTGTGTAATCAAAATTTACTGTTTTTTTATTTTTTTTCATAAAAACCTCTATATAATTATGATGATAAAAATAAAATTACATCATTGATGAAGTCAGATGTTTTTACAGAGTGACTTTAACTGTTTTTATTTAATTAATAGGGCGTTATAGATATATCTGTGTTAATTTTGTGTTTTTTTATTTCCCATTAACTTATCAGGTGGAAGAGTTTAGCTTTGTTCCTTTTATTATAGCAAAAAACACGAATTATAAATAAAAATCACTATAATTTATCGTTAATATAAAAATGGTTACATGTAAATTATAGTGTTATTTTATTATTATTTCTCATTAATTTTTAGCATGGTTATGATAACAAAGTGATATTTGTTGAAGGTGATTTAAAAGGTTTCATATTAATAAACATTAATCTTTATATTACAAATAATATGATCAAGTACTCAACAACAACCGAATAAAGTCGATGGTTGTTGAGTTTGTTATTGCCAATTGTCACACTTGCCGTCACGAGGAAACCTATTGGTATATACCCGCTATTTTTCAGGAGAACTTATCATGACTTTATTAAAAATAGATCATGTTCAGCTCGCAATGCCTAAAGGAGAAGAAGATACAGCGCGTAAATTTTATATCGATATTCTCGGGTTAACTGAGATACAAAAACCAGAAAACCTTGCTAAACGCGGTGGTTGTTGGTTTATCAGTGGTGAGGTCCAAGTTCATTTAGGGGTACAGGAAGATTTTTATCCCGGAACTAAAGCACACCCTGCTTTTCTGGTTGATAACCTGAATCAGCTACGAAAATTGTGTACTGATGCCGGGTACACATGTCAGGATGATGTACCCATTGAAGGGTTTAATCGCTTTCATGTTTATGACCCGTTTGGTAACAGAATCGAGCTAATTAGTCATCTCTAGCTATTAATAGCGAAGTAAGGGAAGATTATTATTATTGATTTAAATTTGTTTTTGGTAGTCAGTGATAATCAGAATCATTCATTTTGTATCACACAAAATATGTATATGTTGGTGTACATAAATTACATTAGAAGCTATGTTATTTTTTGAGGAAAATAATATAGCAATTACTGACTCATAGCTGAAAGATCGATGAGGGATATTAACAGCTACTGGCATGTAGTCAGCTCACCAACATTACGTAGCCTCCTGACGAGGCTGGCAATACCAGCCTCGTCAGTAACAGTGATTTTACAACAGTACTTCTTCCTTACTACCTAATAAATTAACGGCTTCAGCACTGATAGGGTCAACCGCATCAATCATATTTTCGTGGTAATAATCAGTAACCTGCTGAACTATTATTGGATTAGCTGACCATTGAGAAATATTATTATCCGGTATCTCTATGATCAACTGGCCTATTTGTAGCTCAATTTCCCCTTTATTTAATGAGTTTACCTGACCGGCTTTAAACAAAGTAATGTTGGTCTGGTTTAATTTACCGCTTAATTCACAATTGGCGATGGAATTTTCAAATGGCATAATCTCCAGTATCTTGTTGATATAGCTATTTGTAGCACCCAGTTTCTGCAAGTTTTCAGTTACTACTTCATTTATTGCTGAAATATCTAATTTATCTCTGAGCGTTTTTATTTCCTCGTTATTGAGTACAGTATCCAATAAAAACAGCTGAATTTTTGTTGCCCCCAGCTGCTCTAACTGAAAGGCGATTTCCATCGCTAATTGCCCGCCGAGTGACCAGCCCAGAATATAAATAGGCTGATCGATAGTAGTTTCTGTCAGCATTAATTCCCTATAAATCTTAGCCAACTGATACAGTGAATCCGTTGGATTATCCGTGCTGAGGTTATAGTTGTTAATGCCGATGCAGTTATAGTTATCAGACAGTGCACTTGCCAGCGATTCATAAACTTCACTGCCGCCATTGGCCGGATGGATCATAAATAGCTTATTGGTCGCGGTTGACTCTGGTGTGAAGAAATTCAGTAAACCGGGTTGAGCATGGTCTGCATCTGTTTCCAGCCATTGCGATAACGAAGAAATGCATTTACCGCTAAACAAAATATTTAACGGAATATCAATTTGCAGGGTATCGCGGATCGCGGAGGTAAGTTTAATGGCTACCAGTGAATTTCCGCCGATACGGAAGAAATTATCCTCAATACCGACTTGTTTCAGTCCCAGAATGTCCTGCCAGATGGCACATAACTGGGTTTCCAGCTTATTGCGCGGGGCAACATAGTGATCACTATTTCCCCAGACCGGTTCTGGCAGAGCGCGGCGGTTCAGCTTCCCATTCACAGTCAACGGGATGGACTCAATACGGGTAAAGCTGGCAGGCAGCATATATTCAGGCAGACGGGAAGAAATGTAGTTGTGCAGGGTGTCATCAGGCACTCTGTCGTCTGTCACCAGATAAGCAACCAGTACAGTATTTCCGTCATATTCATGATCTATCACGACCGCCTGTTTCACCTGCGGATGGGAGGACAGGACACTTTCGATTTCACCCAATTCAATGCGGAAGCCTCGAATTTTAACCTGAAAATCATTTCGACTCAGATATTCCAGTTTGCCGTCCGGCTGCCAGCGTACCAGATCGCCCGTTTTATACAGGCGGGTATAGCCCTGAAGCTTATCTTCATCTGTGGCAAATGGATTTACCACAAAGCGTTCAGCGGTTAACTCTGGCTGGTTTAAATATCCCCGGGCGACACCCGCACCACCGATATATAGCTCCCCCGGTGCGCTAACAGGTACAGGATTACCATGACGATCAAGAACATACAGGAATGTGTTATCAATACCGCTGCCAATGGATAAATCATCTCCCTGCAATAAGTTTTGGGTTGCACAAACAGTGATTTCTGTCGGGCCGTATTGATTAAATACAGTGATTGCCGGTGGCAAATTCAGGGCATTCAGAGTTTCTCCACCTGTATGGATAATTTGCAGGGAAGAGCGGAATAAATCAGCGGAATAATGATTCATTAAGGCTGTTGGGATAAATGCTCGGGTTATTTCATGGGCATTGATAAATGCCAGCAATTGCTCACTATTCACTGTCACTGCGGCAGGAGCAATATATAGAGATGCTCCTGCGATCAGTGCCGGGAAAATCTCAAACACTGAGGCATCAAAAACGTAGTTGGCGAAAAACAGCGTCCTGGTTTGTGGATACAGTGAATGGGTTCGGATAATAAACTGGCTCAGGTTGTTGACGCTGGTATGTTCTACCATCACGCCTTTGGGTTGTCCCGTCGTGCCGGAAGTATAGATAATATAGGCTAAGTCAGAGGCTGAATTTATCTGAGCCGGATTTTCCACGGGCTGAGTTACCGTGACTGCCGGGTCATCAGCTGTTATCAGTAACGGCTGTTCTTTGTGTGACTGACAGTAAGTTTTGAGTGTAATGAGGTGTCGTTGCTGGGTTAGTACACAACCAGCAGCCGTATCCGACAGAATAAACTGTACCCGTTCGGCGGGATATTCCGGGGAAATAGGCACATAAGCGCCACCGGCTTTCAGAACCGCCAGAATACTGATAACCATTTCCGGGCTGCGGTCAAGATAAAGGGCTATCGGGGTATCCGCCTGCATCATCTTATTACTCTGTTGCTGATAGCATTCGCGGATCACATGAGCCAGTTGATTGGCCCGCTCGTTTAACTGGCGGTAGGTCAGGGTTTCGTCCTCAAACACCAGTGCCACATTGTCCGGTGTCTTTTCCACCTGTGTTTCAAACAGCTGTTGCAGGGTTTTATCCTGTGGATACGCTACATTGGTCTGGTTCCAGCTGTGCAACAAGGTATGGCGTTCCTCCTCGCTGAAGAAGGTGATTTCAGTATGAGGTTGGTCTGGGGCATACATCACCGCAGACAGAATGCGTTCAAGCTGATCCAACAGGCGCTGAGTCTGTTCTTCCGTCAGCCAGTCTTCACCGTAACTGAGTTTGATAACTAAACGGTTATCCTGTTCATAGGCCATGAGTGACAGCGGATAGTCCACTTTTTCCACCGACTGGCGGAATGCCACGGTATGCTCGATGCCCGAGTTATTTTCATCTGCTACTGGAACCGGATAGTTTTCAAAGACCAGTAAGCTGTGGAATAACCGCTCTCCGTCAGATTGCAGGCCAGAAAGCGATACCGCGCTGTGGCTGTTCAGGGCGGCGATATCCTGCTGAATCACCTGTAAAACCGCCGCTACACTGTCGGTATGATCCCATTGCACCATCAGCGGCAAAGTATTGATATACAGGCCGACACTGTCCGCAATACCTTCTACGGGCACATCACGGCCGGATACCGTCGTACCGACAATAGTTTGATCATCGCCGGTATAACTGTTCAGCAGTTTATGCCAGGCAAATTGCAGGACCACATTCAGCGTCACGCCCTGCGCCCGGCAGGTATTTTTCAGCTGCTCATAAGCGCTGCCCTGTAAAATAATCCCCTGCTCAGCGGGGTGTTCAATGGTTTTTATCTGGCTCAAATCAACACGGTGGCTTAACAGTGCTGAAAGATCATTGGTGCCCTGAAATTGCGCTTTGCGCTCCGCCCAGTAGCGATCTGATTCGGCCTGATGATCCAGATAATATTGCTGAGTAGCCGGATAGGCTTGATCTACCCTGATTTCAGGCATGTCTCCCTGAATGATAGCGTTGTAATACTCATGTACTGCCTGCAATAAAATCGGATTACTCCAGCCATCAATAATACTATGGTGCAGGGTGGTGAGCACCGTGACCAGTTGCTCATGCTGTTGGATCAGGGTAAAGCGAATTAATCCGGGAAGGCTGAAATCAAACGGCAGGGCGCGATCCCGTTGTTGAATTGTACTGATGGCTGTGTGTCGTTCATACTCCGGCAATGAGCGGATATCTTTCATGCTGAAGTTGGCGGTACTGATACTCGCTTCCTCAGTAATAATTTGTAATACCTCTTCCGTCCAGTTAAAGGCGGTTCTGAGGATAGGAAAACGCAGTGAAGCCAGTGCCCATGCTTGCTGGTAGACCGCAAAATCGAGTTGAGTGTGGTAATCCAACAATATCTGAACGCAATAAGCATCGTCCTGTGGCTGGGCCAGATGATGATAAATAAAACCCTGTTGCAGGCTGGTGGCGGGGTACAAGGCTTCAATCTGATACACCTGTTGAAGCTGGCGCAACAGCTTGATGGAAAGCCCCTTGATACCATAATCTGCGGGGGTTTTTATCCCACCGGATTGCGCTTGTTTCTGGGCGGTGGTGATGACAGATCGGAGCGCCTGTTCAAAGGCGGCGATAAATGTCTGTGTCTGATCCGCAGTTAAACGGGAACCGATCTGGAATTGTAGCTGACCGGCCTGAACCAGCCCGTTGATGTTCAGCAGCAGATGACTGTGATTTTCGTCTGCCGAGGTGCTGCCCGTATCGTCACGTGTCAGTGCCCAGTCTTGTTCGCGTTCACCTCCTAGTTGGCCCAGATAGTTGAAACTGATGGCCGGTAAATCCCCGGCCAGAGCACCCGCCTGACGTAATGCGCCATAACCTATCCCCTTATTGGGTACGGTGCGCAGCATCTCTTTGGTGTGAATAATGGTCTCAGCGATATCCTCCTGTATTGCCAGACGAACAGGATACAAGGTAGTAAACCAGCCAATGGTTTCAGAAACATCCAGTGTATGGTCGATATTTTCGCGTCCGTGGCCTTCCAGCGTGATGGAGTTAACGGATTGTGAGAACACTTCCGGTAGAGCCAGTGCCAGTGCGCTCAGCAATAAATCATTAATATCGGTCTGATAACCGGCGTTAGCTTCCCGCAGTAAAATGCCCGTCAGTGCAGCAGAAATACTCAGGGTATGTTGGCTGAGGTTATCAGAGGCTGTGTGGCTAGAAGTTTCTGCCAGCGCTTGTTGCCAGTAGGTAATCTCCTGTTGATGCTGTTCGGCATACTGACGGATGGCCTTCACCCACTGCCGGTAGCTGCTGGTTTTGGCGGGCAGGGTTTCACCCTGCAATATCCGTCGGATATCTTCCGCGATAATCCTCCATGATACGACATCAATAATCAGATGATGTGCAGCGAAGAATAAGCGCGCGCTGCCATCTGTGTAGCCGGTCAGATGAGCCGCCTGCCACAATGGCCCATTATCGTAATTAAAGTGGTTTTGCCATGCAGTCAGTTGTTGATTGAGCGTTTCCTTATCTAATCCACGAATATCACCGTGCGGTAACGGGAGCTGTGAAGATGGCGTTTTGGCCGGGTAACACTGGCGATAGCCCTGTTCTGTTCTGACAAAATGAGCGCGTAACATATCATGCCGATCAGCCAGTGCCATCAGCGCCTGTTCAATCTGCGTGGATTTGATATCACCGGGTAACCGAACCATAAAGGCCTGATTCCAGTGGTGCGGATTTGGCAGTGCCCAGTCGAAGAACATTTGCTGGACAGGTAACAGGTCAAATTCCCCGTTTAATATTCCCTGTTCCGCGATGATTGTATCGGTAGAGGTATCCTGCATCAGTAATTGGGCTAACTGAGCCACCGTCGGTGCCTCGATAATTGAGGTAACCTGAAGAGTGAAACCCGCCTGCCGTAGTTTCGAGACCAGCTGGATACTGATAATCGAATCACCACCAATGCGGAAAAAGTTATCATCAATACTTATCCGCTCCAGCCTTAGAACTTCCTGCCAGAGAGTGCACAGCCGGGTTTCCAGTGCATTGCGGGGGGCAACATAATTGTCGCGATCTCCCCAAACCGGATCAGGCAAGGCGCGGCGGTCTACTTTGCCATTCAGGGTCAGCGGAATAGCGTCAATCCGGGTAAAACTGGCCGGTAACATATAATCCGGCAGGTGTGCCGATAAGTAGTCAAGCAGGCTTTCATCGGAGATCTGCCCGTCTGTTACCAGATAAGCGGCCAGCGCTTTATGACCATGATGCTCCCGGTCAATCACCACCGCTTGTTTCACCTGTAGATGGGATGTGAGGGCACTTTCGATTTCACCCAGTTCAATACGGAACCCGCGTAACTTAACCTGAAAATCGTTGCGGCTAAGGTATTCAATATTACCGTCCGGCAACCAGCGGGCGAGATCACCGGTTTTGTACATGCGTGCATTCGGTTCCGGAGAGAACGGATCGGTCAGGAAACGCTCTGCTGTCAGTTCAGGCCGGTTCAGGTAGCCTCGGGCGACACCGCCTCCGCCAATATGGATTTCACCGGGCACACCTGCGGGAACAGGCTGTCCCTGATTATCCAGAATGTAGATGCGCGTATTATTGATAGGCTTCCCGATGGGCAGTTTTCCGCTTTCCATCTGTGGCATATCGTAGGCTGTGGCAAACGTGGTCGTTTCTGTTGGCCCGTAGACATGCAGTAAATGTTGAGGAGAATATTCTGCCCGGAGGCGCATGGCGGCTCGATTATCACTCTTTTCACCGCCGAACAGGACATACCGCAGCCCTGACAGTGCAGGAGCAATCAGGTCGGCATACTGGTTAAACAGCGCCGTGGTCAGAAACAGCGCGCTGACACCGGCGGCTGACAGACACTGACCAAATTCGGCTGGCTGTAGCAGGGTTTTCTCCGGTACCAGCAGGATACGGGCACCATTCATTAACCCTGACCAGACTTCCCATGTCGCAGCATCAAATGAAATATTGGCGCAATGCGCGATGCAGTCATCCGGCCCGATATCGGCAAAGCCATTATTAATAATCAGGCGCAGAACATTACGGTGCTCCACCATGACGCCTTTAGGTAAACCTGTCGATCCGGAAGTATAGGTGACATAAGCCAGATGGTGTGATGTCAGCCCTAATGCCTGCGTATCAGGATCCGTGTCCGGCAGGGTGGCAAGCTCTGTCGCCTGAGCATCAAGCAATACCGTGGTGATGGAGTCGGATAATTTATCCGCCTGTGTGGTTTGAGTCAGCAGGGCGACCGGCGCTGAATCCTCCAGCATAAAGCTGAGTCGTTCAGTCGGGTAGGCCGGATCGAGCGGGACATAAGCCCCGCCTGCCTTGAGAATAGCGAGTAATCCCACCACCATCTCCGGACTGCGTTCAAGACAAACAGCTACCCGGTCATCAGGACACACCCCCAGCGCAATCAGATGATGAGCAAGCTGGTTGGCTCGAGCGTTAAGTTCGCCATAGCTGATGGTTTGATCTTCAAAGATCACGGCGATGGCCTCGGGATGTTGGCTGGCCTGAGCTTCAAACAGTTGTGGCAGGGTTTTATCCTGTGGATAAGGAGCCGCGGTTTCATTCCAGCGGTACAGAAGAGTATGACGCTCTTCTTCGCTGAGGAAAGATACTGACGTATGTGGCTGATGTGGGTTACTGGCGACCGCATACAGGATACGTTCAAGCTGACAGAGTAAATGTTGCGCCTGTTCTTCTGTCAGCCAGTCTTCCCCGTAACTGAATTTGATAACCAGCTTGTTATCGTGTTCATAGGCCATTATCAGCACCGGATAATCGACTTTTTCGACTGCTTTACGGAATGTCAGGGTATGTTCGATACCGGCTATATCTTCACTTACCGCCGGAACAGGGTAGTTCTCAAAGACCAGCAGGCTATGGAATAACCGCTTACCGTCAGATTGCAGGTTGGACAGGGTAATATCACTGTGGCTGTTGAGAGCAGCAATATCCTGCTGAATGGCCTGTAAAACCGTTGCTACACTGTCGGTGTGATCCCATTGCACCATCAGCGGTAATGTATTGATATACAGACCAACACTGTCCGAAATACCCTCCACGGGCACATCACGGCCGGATACGGTTGTACCGACAATGGTCTGTTCATCACTCGTGTAGCTGTGCAGGAGTTTATGCCATGCAAATTGCAGAGCGACATTCAGGGTTACGCCCTGAGTCCGGCAGATTTCTTTAAGCTGATGATAGGCGCTGTCTTGTAGAGTCAGTAACTGTGCAGCGGGTTTTTCAACGGTTTTTATCTGTGTTAAATCAATGGAATGGCTCAGTAAAGCTGAAAAATCATTGGCTCCCTGAAACTGAGGTTTACGCTCTGTCCAGTAACGGTCTGATTCTGCTTTATGATCCAGATAATATTGCTGGGTAGCCGGATAGGCTTGATCCACTGTGATTTCAGGTAGTTCGCCCTGAATGATGGCGTTGTAATATTCATGTACAGCCTGTAATAGAATCGGTGTACTCCAGCCGTCGATAATGCTGTGGTGCAGTGTAACAAGCACGGTAGTCAGTTGTTGACGCTGTTGAATCATCGTAAAACGAACCAAACCGGGCTGACTTAAATCAAACGGCAGGGTACGGTCAGTTTGCTGAATTTCGTCAATCACCCGGTTGAGTTCGGCTTCTGATAATTGGCTGAGGTCTTCTCTTCTGAAGTTGGCCGAACCAATACTGGCCTCGGTTGTAATAACCTGTAATATTCTCCCTTCCCAGTCAAAGGCGGTTCTGAGAGTAGGGAAACGGAGCGAAGCCAGCGCCCAGGCCTGTTGGTAGGCGGCAATGTCAACATTGGTGTGATAATCCAGCAACCATTGTACGCGATAGGCATCATCCTGCGGCTGAGCCAGATAATGGTAGACAAAACCTTGTTGCAGGCTGGTGGCGGGATACAGTGCTTCAATTTGATACTGCTGTTGAAGCTGATTTAATGACCTGACTGAAAGCCCTTCAATACCATAATCACTGGGCGTCTTTATCCCTCCTGATTGCGTCTGTGCCTGAGCAATGGCGATAACGCGGTTGAGCATTTGCTCAAATGTGGCGATAAACATTGTGGTCTGGTTTGGCGGCAGGCGGGAATCCACACTGAATTGCAGTCTTCCGGCCTGAATTGCGCCATTGATGCCCAGTAATAAATGGCTGCTATTTTCGCTGGCTATCGCATTCCCGCAATCATCACTGGTGATGCTCCAATCCTGATGGCTGGCTCCTCCAAGCTGACCGAGGTAGTTGAAACTGATAGCCGGTAAATCACCGGTCAGATACCCCGCCTGATGTAGTGTGCTGTAACCGATCCCTTTGTTCGGAATACCACGCAGCATCTCTTTGGTATGAATAATGGTTTCGGCAATATCAGGCTGTGTTTGTAACTGAACCGGATACAGCGTGGTAAACCAGCCAACGGTTTCAGAAACATCCAGCGTGTTATCGATATGTTCCCGCCCGTGCCCTTCCAGCGTAATGTGATTAACGGATTGCGCGAAGACTTCCTGTAAAGCCAGCGCCAGCGCACTCAGAAGTAAGTCGTTAATTTCAGTGTGATAACCCGTGTTGGCTTCATGCAGCAGAATGTCTGTCGTCTCCACAGAAAGACTTAGCGGGTGACGGGTGATGTTATCCTGCGCTGGTTTAGCAACATGGCCCGCCATCACCTGTTGCCAGTAGGTAATCTCATTCTGATGCTGTTCGGAGTAGTGATGTACTGCGGCTACCCATTGGCGATAACTGCTGGTTTTTGGGCGCAACGCCATACCCTGCAAGAGTAAACGCATATCTTCGGCAATAATCCGCCACGATACGGCATCAATAATCAGATGGTGGAAGGCAAAAAATAACCGGGCACTGCCATCTGCGTAGCCAATCAGATGAGCAGCCTGCCATAATGGCCCGTTATGGTAATCGAACCCGCTTTGCCATTGAGTGAGTTGTTGATGCAGCTCTTCCTGATTGAACTCACGGATATCAACGTGTTGTAAAAGAGAAGGTGAATTCGGTATTTCTGCGGAATAGTGCTGGTGGTAGCCGTTTTCGGTCTTAATAAAACGGGTACGTAGCATATCGTGCCGTTCAGCCAGTATTATCAGTGCTTGTTCAACCTGCGCAGATTTAATATGACCGGGTATCTGAACCATAAAGGCCTGATTCCAGTGGTGTGCATCGGCGAAATCCCAGTCAAAGAAAGTCTGCTGGACAGGTAACAGATCAAATTCTCCGGTTAGCAACCCTTGTTCGGCAATGACTTTCTCAGTAGAAACGGTCTGAGCTAGTAATCGGGCTAATTGCGCCACCGTGGGTGCCTCAAAAATGGCTTTCACCTGAAGGGTAAAACCGGCCTGACGCAGTTTAGAAACCAGCTGGATGCTGACAATCGAATCGCCGCCAATACGGAAGAAATTATCCTCAACGCTAATCTGCTCCAGACCTAACACATCCTGCCAGATATGACACAGTTGAGTTTCCAGTGCATCGCGGGGTGCAATATAGTGCTCCTGATTGCTCCAGATTGGCTCTGGCAAGGCGCGGCGATCCACTTTTCCGTTCAGCGTCAGCGGAATAGATTCTATAACGCTAAAGCTGGCAGGCAGCATATATTCAGGCAAGCGGGAAGAGAGATATTCCATCAGGCTGTCACTGGATAGTGAACCTTCCGTCACCAGATAGGCTACCAGCACCTTATGATTGTGATGTTCCCGATCAATGACTACAGCCTGTTTTACCTGTGGGTGGGCGGTCAGGGCGTTTTCGATTTCGCCCAGTTCGATACGGAACCCACGTAGCTTCACCTGAAAATCGTTGCGGCTAAGGTATTCAATATTGCCGTCCGGTAACCAGCGGGCGAGATCGCCGGTTTTGTACATACGGGCATTTGATTCAGGCGAGAACGGATCGGTCAGGAAACGTTCTGCTGTCAGTTCAGGCTGGTTCAGGTAACCCCGGGCAACGCCGTCTCCGCCAATGTAAAGTTCTCCTATTGCCCCAATGGGCACGGGTTGTTCATCTGTGTTCAGTAAATAAATCCGGGTATTGGCAATCGGACGACCGATAGGGATAGATTGAGTTACATCAACCGTATCCGTCATTGTATAAGTGGCGGCAAAGGTGGTTGTTTCTGTTGGGCCGTAGCCGTTAATCAGGTGAACAGGTGAGGTTTCTGCCAACTGTACCTGTTTTATTTTCTGCGGATTTAGAACATCGCCCCCGACAAGTAGATAGCGTAGTTGTCCGAATACCGGAAGAAGAGGGTCAAGGTACTCGTTAAACAAGCCTACGGTGAGCCATAATGCGGTCACTTTACCTTTAATCAGGATGTCGCGGAAACGAAGAGGGTCGAGCAAGACCGATGAAGACACAATATACAAGCGGCTGCCGTGAAGCAGGGCAGACCAGATTTCCCATGTAGCGGCATCAAATGATGGGTTAGCGCAATGAGCAACACAGTCAGCAGAGTTTATATCAGCAAAACCATTATTGATAATCAGTCGCAGGACATTGCGATGCTCCACCATTACGCCTTTTGGCTGCCCGGTAGAGCCGGATGTGTAAATGACATAAGCCAGATGGCAGGATGTCAGTCCTAAGGCCTGCGTATCAGGATCCGTATCCGGCAGGGTGGCAAGGAATTGGGCCTGCTCATCGAGCAATACCGTGGTGACGGAGCCGGATAATTTATCCGCCTGTGTGGTTTGAGTCAGCAGGGCGACCGGGGCTGCATCCGCCAGCATAAAGCTGAGCCGTTCCGTCGGGTAGGTTGGATCGAGCGGCACATAAGCCCCGCCTGCCTTGAGAATAGCGAGTAATCCCACAATCATCTCCGGGCTGCGCTCAAGACAAATAGCGACCCGGTCATCTGGGCGTACTCCCAGCGCAATCAGATGATGAGCCAGCTGATTGGCACGCCGGTTGAGTTCTCTGTAGCTGATGCTTTGGTCTTCAAAGATAACGGCGATGGCTTCGGGATGTTGGTCGGCCTGTGCTTCAAACAGCTGTGGCAGGGTTTTATCCTGCGGGTATGGGGCAGCCGTCTGGTTCCAGCCGTGTAGCAGGGTATGTCGCTCCTGCGCAGATAAAATATCAATTCTGGATAAGGCTTGTTGCTGATTTGCCACAAAAGCGCTCAGTACCCGCTGATAACTGGCTGCTAGCCGCGTGATGGTGTTTTCGTTAAACAGGCTGATCGCGTAATTCAGGCAACCCGTAATGCCGGTTTTTCCATCGGATAAAAACAGGCTCAGGTCAAATTTGGCAGGGCTGTATAGCGGTTTATCCAGAGTTACCGAACAAAATGGCAGACGGGTTTCGCTTGATTGAGGTTCACTCTGAGCGCTGAACATCACCTGAAAAATCGGGTGACGTGAAGTATCACGCTCAAGGTTCAGGGCATCAATAAGTTGTTCAAACGGCATATCCTGATGCGCTTTGGCTTCACTCACCTGTTGATGCGTCTGCTTAATCAGCGTTTCCACGCTGGTAGTTTTTTCAAGCTGTGCCCTTAAAACCAGCGAGTTAACGAACATGCCAATCAGAGGCTGAGTCTGGGCATGGTGGCGGTTATCCGTTGGCGTTCCCAGAACAATATCGTCCTGTCCGGAGAGTTTCGCTAGCGTGACGTAAAAGGCACTCAGCAACACGGTATAAAGAGTGGTTTCCTGTGATTTTGCCAGTGTCCGCAACTGTTCCGAGAGGGCGATATCCAGTTCAAAACTGAAATCCTGCCCCTGATAATTTACCTGCGCAGGTCTGGGATAATCAGTGGGCAAATTCAGTGAAGCATAACCCGCCAGCGTTTGTTGCCAGTAAGCAAGCTGCTGTTCATAGTTTGCACCCTGCAAATAATGGCGTTGCCAGACGGCATAATCTCCGTAGTTGATCTCCAGAGGTGTAAGCTGGTAGTCACGACCATCCCGTAGGGCAGGGTAAATCTCCGCCAGTTCATTGATGAAAATATCGGCAGACCAGCCATCAAAGGCGATATGGTGCCACAACAGCAATAAATAGTGTCTGCCAGTGACCTGATAGTGACGCAAGCGCAGGCTAGGTTCATCAGACAGATCAAATGGTGTGGCTATTTCAGCCTGCACGGTACTCAGCAGCGTTTCCATCGTTTCACAGGACCGGGATTGAATAACCAGATTACAATCCATTTCCTGCTGGTAAATCTGGCCGTTATCATCAGGCTGGTACACCATTTTTATTACTGAATGGCGCTCAGCCAGACGATTAATGGCGGCTTCTAATACAGGCAGACAGGTTTCATCATCCAGCTGAACCAGATAAGGAATATGGTAGGTATCGGAACCTTGTTCAAACTGTTCGATAAACAGCATCCGTTCCTGCGCAAAGGATAAAGGATAACGATTCAGGGCCAGATGCGGAATAACCGTATAAGTCTGCTTCTCCATCTGCGTGACCAGACCTGCGATGGTTTTCAGCTCAAAGAGTTGTGCCAGAGAGACTTCCGTTGTCAGAATGCGGCGGATCGCGGCGGTCAGCTTAATGGCGGTCAGGGAGTTGCCTCCGATACGGAAGAAATTATCTTCAATCCCAACCTGTTCCAGTCCCAGAACATCCTGCCAAATGGTACACAGTTGAGCTTCCAGCGCATTGCGGGGAGCAACATAACCTGTTTTATTGCCGAAAACCGGCTCCGGTAATGCCCGGCGATCAACTTTACCGTTTTTGGTCAGAGGAATTTCCTCAATGGGGGTAAAGCTGGCAGGCAGCATATATTCAGGCAGACGGGAGGATAAGTAACGGGTTAATGCATCATGTGCAAGTTCACCATTGATGACCAGATAAGCGACCAGCGTTTTGTTGCCGTCATATTCACGATCGATCACGACGGCCTGTTTTATCTGTGGATGTGAAGCAAGGGCGCTTTCGATTTCACCCAGTTCAATACGATAACCCCGGATCTTAACCTGAAAATCGTTACGCCCCAGATATTCCAGCTCCCCATTTGGCAGCCAGCGGGCTAAGTCGCCGGTTTTATACAGACGGGTGTAACCGCGTTCTTTGTTTTTCTCCGAGGCAAAAGAAGCCTGCACAAAACGTTCAGCGGTGAGTTCCGGTCGGTTTAAATAGCCCCGAGCCAGTCCTGCGCCACCGATATACAGCTCGCCCGGTGTACCAATCGGAGCCAGTTGCCCGTATTGATTCAGAATATAGGCAGACATGTCACGTAGTGGCCGCCCGATGCAGGAGACTGTGGTGGCATCGTTTGGGGTTAATTTTTTATAGGTCACATGGACAGTGGTTTCGGTGATCCCGTACATATTGATGAGGGCAGGCGTTTGATCGCCGTAATGATCCCACCAGGGTTTCAGTTGTATCGGATTCAGTTTATCGCCACCGAAGATCACATAACGCAGATGAGGGAATTCTGCTTTTATATTCAGTGAAGCGTCAATAAAGGCATAAAATGCGCCCGGCGTCTGGTTCAGTACGGTGACGTTCTGAGCTGAACAAAGGCGGCTGAACTGGTCAAAATCTTTGGTGCACTCAATGGTCGGGATAATCAGGCGTCCGCCATAGAGCAATGCACCCCATAATTCCCAGACACTGAAATCAAAAGTGTAAGCATGATACAGCACCCAGATATCACTCTGATTAAACTGGTAATCTGCCTGTGTGCTGGCAAATAAGCGGGCGACATTTTCATGCGTCTGCAACACGCCTTTTGGCTGCCCGGTGGTGCCGGAGGTATAGATAACATAGGCCAGATCAGTTGCCTGATGCGTGAAGGCCAGATTCTCCGTTGACGGGTTTTGTGCCACAGCCGGATTATCTGCCGTAATCAGGGCGGGCTGTTCCATCTCTGTTTGTGTGCATGCTTTCAGCGCATCTAAATACCGCTGCTGAGTCACTACACAAGGAGTCTGGGTATCTTCCAGAATAAACCGGACTTGCTCAGGCGGGTATTCCGGTGAGACGGGCACATAAGCGCCTCCCGCTTTCAGTACTGCCAGAATACTGATCACCATTTCCGGGCTGCGTGCCAGATAGAGTGCAATCAGCGTATCAGCCGGCATCGGTTGATGATGCTGTTGCTGATAACGCTCACGGATCACAGCTGCGAGTTGATTTGCCCGTTCGTTTAACTGGCGATAGGTCAGCGTTTCGTCCTCAAATACCAGTGCCACATTGTCTGGGGTTTTGTCTGCCTGTGCTTCAAACAGCTGCGACAGGGTTTTATCCTGCGGATAGTCCATCTCAGCCTGATTCCAGCGATGCAGCAGAGTATGGCGTTCCTGTCCCGACAGGATATCCAGCCCGAATAGCGGCTGTTTCTGATCTGCCACAAAAGCCACCAGTACCCGCTGATAAATATCTGCCAGCCGCATAATGGTCGTTTCATTAAACAGACTGACCGCATAATTCAGGCAGCCGGAAATCCCGCTTTGGCTATCGGATAAATACAGATACAGGTCAAATTTAGCGGGGCTGTACAGAGGCTCTTCCAGTATTACCGGGCTGAAGGGTAGATGCGTTCCCTGTGGCAGATTTTCTTCGGGATTTTGTAAGCCGAACATGATCTGAAAAATCGGATGGCGCGAGGTATCGCGCTCAATGCCGAGTATTTCAAGCAACTGCTCGAATGGCATATCCTGATGCGCTTTGGCTTCGGTAACTAACTGATGGGTCTGCTGAATCAGATTTTCTACGCTGGTGGTTTGTTCAAGTTGTGCCCTTAAAACCATCGAGTTAACGAACATGCCAATCAGGGGCTGAGTCTGGGCATGGTGGCGGTTATCCGTTGGTGTCCCCAGAACGATATCGTCCTGTCCGGAGAGTTTCGCTAATGTGACGTAAAAGGCACTGAGTAACACGGTATAGAGGGTGGTTTCCTGTGTTTTTGCCAGTGTCCGCAATTGCTCCGAAAGCCGGGTGTCCAGTACAAAGTTGAAATCCCGTCCCTGATAGCTGACCTGAGCAGGTCTGGGATTGTCAGCAGGCAAAGCCAGCGGTTCATAACCTGCCAGCGTTTGTTGCCAGTAATTCAGCTGATGTTCATACCTGTCACCCTGTAAGTAATCACGCTGCCAGACAGCATAATCACCGTAAGTGATCTCCAGTGGTGTGAGTTGGAAGGGACGGTTATCCCGTAGAGCCTCATAAATTTCTGCCAGTTCTGCCATAAAAATAGCGATAGACCAGCCATCAATAGCGATATGGTGCCATAACAGCAGTAAATAGTGACTGTCAGCGACCTGATAGTGGCATAAACGCAGGCTGAGTTCTGTAGTCAGGTTGAATGGGCGTGCTATCTCGGTGCGCGCAGTATTCAGTAGTTCATCCATATTTTCGCAGGACTGGGAGGTTATTTTCAGATCCCTGTCCAGCACCTGCTGGTAAATCTGGCCTTCATCATGAGGACGGTAGACTGTTTTTATCACGGAATGGCGTTCAGCTAGCCGGTTGATGGCAGTTTCCAATAAAGGGAGACTAATTTCGTTATCCAGTTGAAGTAGATAAGGCGCATGATAAGCATTGCTGCCCTGTTCAAATTGTTCAATAAATAACATGCGCTCCTGCGCAAAGGATAAAGGATAGTGCGCCTGTGCCAGATGGGGGATAACTGTATAACTCTTCTCCCTCATTTGTGTTGCCAGTTCTGCGATGGTTTTCAGCTCAAACAGTTGAGTGAGTGAGGTTTCAGTTGCCAGAATGCGATGAATAGCCGCAGTCAGCTTAATGGCGGTCAGAGAGTTCCCTCCGATACGGAAGAAATTATCTTCAATACCTACCTGTTCCTGCCCCAGAACGTCCTGCCAGATAGCACAAAGCTGAGTTTCCAGTGCATTACGGGGGGCGACATAGCCCATTTTATTGCCGAAAACTGGTTCCGGTAATGCCCGGCGATCCACTTTGCCATTCACTGTTAAAGGGATTGCATCAATATGGTTAAAGCAGGCTGGCAACATATATTCAGGCAAACGGGAGGATAAATAGCGGATTAATACCTCATCGGTAAGTTCACCATCAATGACCAGATAAGCAACCAGTGTTTTGTTGCCGTCATATTCATGATCAATGACTACCGCCTGTTTTACCTGTGGATGTAAAGTCAGTGCCCGTTCAATTTCACCCAGTTCAATCCGATAGCCACGGATTTTGACCTGAAAATCATCGCGTCCCAGATATTCCAGTTCACCACTTGGTAGCCAGCGGACTAAATCTCCGGTTCGGTACAGGCGGGTATATCCTTTTGTTCTGTCTTCTGCGGTAGCAAAGTGATTAGGTACAAAACGTTCAGCGGTCAGTTCAGGCTGGTTTAAATATCCCCGAGCCAGCCCGGCTCCGCCTATATACAGCTCGCCCGGTGTGCCGACAGGGGATAAATTACCTTGCTCGTCAAGAACGTAAAGACGGACGTTATTAATGGCCTTGCCGATATTAGCCGGGATATCACCCTGCTGAAACTGCTTTTCAGTCGCACATACCGTGACTTCTGTCGGGCCGTAAGAATTCAGTACGCGACTGGTCTGGCTGAAGTGTTTAATGAAATCGGAGGAAGGCGCTTCTCCCGCTGTCACCAATACCCGCAAAGAAGGCAACTCAGTATCAGTCAGTAATTTCAGCATAGCGGGGGGTAAGGCTGCCGCTTCGATACTTTCACGCTGAATGAGCTGGGCAACTGAAATAACATTCCGTTCTGTTTCACTACAAAGGTAAAGCGTGATCCCTCTGAATAGGCCGGGGAATAATTCAAAAACTGAACCATCAAACACATAAGCAGCAAACATTAAGGCTTTCTTTATGTTCGAGGTATCCAGAATGTTTGCTTGTGCCGCCGCCATATGAGCCACATTGTTGTGTTCAATCATGACCCCTTTGGGCTGCCCGGTTGTGCCGGAGGTATAGATGATATAGGCCAAATCGGTGGAAGTATTGATTCGTGCCGGATTTTCTACAGGCTGATCTGCGGTGATGGTCTGGTCATCTGACGCAATCAGTGTCGGTTGTTCAGGCAGTGCCTGACAATATGCTGCCAGTGTTGTCAGATGATGTTGCTGAGTCAGTATGCAGAATGCCGCGGTATCAGCCAGAATAAACTGGACCCGTTCGGCAGGATAGGCCGGTGAAATGGGAACATAAGCCCCACCGGCCTTTAGCACCGCCAGCATGCTGATCACCATTTCCGGGCTGCGATCGAAATAGAGTGCTATCGGCATATCTGCCTGCAACTCTTCATGATGCTGCTGTCGGTAACATGCCCGGATAACACAGGCCAGCTGGTTCGCCCGTTCATTCAGCTGACGGTAAGTCAGGGTTTCGCCTTCAAATACCAGCGCTGCATTATCCGGTGTTTTTTCCACCTGAGTTTCAAACAGTTGTTGCAGCGTTTGATCCTGTGGATACGGAGCATCAGTCTGATTCCAGTGATGCAGCAGAGTCTGGCATTCCTGTTCTGATAGGATGTTAATGTTAGCCAGTGTTTGCTGGTGGTCTTCGACAAAAGCCGCTAGCACACGTTGATAATAGTCAGCCAATCGTCCGGCAGTGTTTTCACTAAACAGACTGACGGCATAATTGAGGCTACCGGTAAGACAGGTCTGCCCATCGGATAAGAACAGGCTCAAATCAAATTTAGCCGGGCTGTATAAAGAATCATCCAGATCGAGCGGGCTGAACGGCAGTGCAGGGTTGTCTGTCAGGCTTTCACCAAAACTTTGTAAGCCAAACATAACCTGAAAAATCGGGTGGCGGGCGGTATCCCGTACCATCACCAGCGCGTCAAGCAGTTGTTCAAATGGCATGTCCTGATGATCTTTGGCACCGGCAATGACTTTATGAATTTGCCCAATCAGTGTTTTTACACTGTCGGTCTGTGCTAACTGTGCCCGCAATGGCAGTAAGTTGATGAACATGCCCATCAGAGGCTGAGTCTGGGGATGGTGGCGATTATCCGTCGGGGTTCCCAGCACGATATCATTCTGCCCGGATAGCTTCGCCAGCATGACATAAAAGGCGCTGAGCAGAACGGTGTACAGCGTAGTTTCTTCTGTTTTGGCCAGCGCCCGCAACTGTTCGGAGAGAACGGGGTTCAGAGTAAATGCAAAATCCCGTCCCTGATAACTGACCTGTGCCGGTCTGGAGTAGTCTGCTGGCAAATCCAGCGTTTCAAAGCCCGCTAACGTGTGTTGCCAGTAAGCCAGTTGTTGTGCATGTACTTCGCCCTGTAAATATTCCCGTTGCCATCGTGCATAGTCACCATAGCCGATTTCCAGTGCCGGTAATTGGCTGGCACGCCCTTGCAGAAGTGCGTGATAATTTTCTGCCAGTTCGGTGGTAAAAATATCGGTGGACCAGCCATCAGTGGCAATATGATGCCAAAGGAACAATAAGTAATGGCTTTCAGCCACTTGATAATGACACAAACGCAGACTTGGCTCAGCGGCCAGATCAAACGGGGTGGCGATTTCGGCACGTACTGATTGTAAAAGGGTATGCATATCCTGACAGGATTGTGATCTGAGTCTGAGGTTTTCTGCCAGTACTTGTTGATATTCATGCCCGCGAGCATCGGTGCGGTATACCGTCTTCATTATCGGGTGACGATCAACCACTCGATTAATCGCGATTTCCAATAATGACAAATCCGTGTTGTCATCCAGTTGCACGAGGTAAGGAACATGATAGACATAAGTTCCCTGTTCAAAACGCTCGATAAACAGCATTCTTTCCTGAGCGAATGACAGCGGATAACGTTCCTGTTCAATATGAGTAATAACTATACCGGTTGCTTTCTGCATCTGTGCTGAAAGCCCGGCAATGGTTTTAAACTCAAAAAACTGACTTAATGAAACTTCCAGCCCTAATTGCTGGCGAATGGCACTGATCAGCTTAATGGCTGTCAAAGAATTTCCGCCAAGACGGAAGAAATTATCTTCAATCCCCACCTCTTTCACGCCCAGAACGGTCTGCCAAAGATCACAAAGCCGGGATTCCAGTTCATTACGCGGAGAAACAGAACCGGCTTTATTGCCGAAGGCGGGTTCTGGCAATGCCCGTCGATCGACTTTACCGTTCTGAGTCAGAGGGATGGATTCAGTGTAGGTAAAACTGGCAGGCAGCATATAGTCAGGCAGGAGAGCAGATAAGTGGCTGATTAAAGCATCATCTGAAGGTTTTTCATGGCTAACCAGATAAGCGACCAGAACTTTATTACCCTCATATTCTCGATCAAGCACGACCGCCTGTTTTACCTGTGGATGTGAAGCGAGCGCACTTTCAATTTCCCCCAGTTCAATGCGATAACCGCGGATTGTGACCTGAAAATCATTACGCCCCAGATATTCCAGTTCCCCGTTTGGTAGCCAGCGGGCCAAATCGCCGGTTTTATACAGGCGGGTGTAACCGGATTTTTTCTCCTTATCCGTGGCAAACGGATTCTCCACAAAGCGTTCAGCCGTTAATTCCGGCCGGTTTAAATAGCCCTGTGCCAGCCCGGCACCGCCGATATACAGTTCACCGGGTGCGCCAATAGGAGCAAGCTGCCCGGAATGATTCAGGATATAGGCAGACATATCACGCAGCGGTCGCCCGATGCAGGAGACGGCAGTTTCATCGCTCTGAGTTAATTTTTTATAGGTCACATGGACAGTGGTTTCGGTGATCCCGTACATATTGATGAGGGCAGGGGACTGATCGCCGTAAAAATCCCACCAGGGCTTTAGTTGTACCGGATTCAGCTTATCACCACCAAAGATGACATAGCGAAGATGGGGAAATGCAGCGCCGGCCTTTAATGAAGCCTCGATAAAGGCATAAAATGCCCCCGGTGTCTGATTCAGTACCGTGACATTCCGTGCAGAACAGAGACGGCTGAATTGTTCAAAATCCTTAGTGCACTCTGTTGTCGGAATAATGACACACCCGCCATAGCGCAGTGCTCCCCACAACTCCCAGACGCTGAAATCAAAGGTATAGGAATGGTACAGCACCCAGATATCATCCTGATTAAACTGATAATCTGCCTGTGTGCTGGCAAATAAACGGGCGACATTAGCATGTGTCTGTAACACGCCTTTTGGCTGCCCGGTAGTGCCGGAGGTATAGATAACATAAGCCAGATCGGTTGCCTGCCCAGTACATACCGGATTTTCCGTGGAGCGATTTTCGGTCACGCTGCGGTCATCTACGGCAATCAGAACAGTTTGTTCCGGTGTACACTTATTCAATACAGGCTGATATTTTTGCTGAGTGATCACACAGAAGGAGCTGGTATCTTCCAGAATAAACCGAACCCGTTCCGATGGATAATCTGGTGAGACAGGCACATAAGCGCCGCCTGCTTTCAACACCGCCAGAATACTGATCACTATTTCCGTGCTGCGTTCCAGATAGATTGCAACCAGTGTCTCAGCCGGCATCGGTTGATTATGCTGCTGCTGATAACGTTCACGAATAACAACTGCGAGTTGATTCGCCCGTTCATTTAACTGGCGATAGGTCAGCGTTTCATCTTCAAACATGACCGCCACATTATCCGGCCTTATGGCTGCCTGAGCTTCGAAATGTTGTTGCAGGGTTTTATCCTGTGGATACGCGATATCAGCCTGTTTTTCGAGATGTAATAATGTTTGACGTTCCTGCTCTAATAAAATAGGTAATTCATTGACTGGAACAGAAGGCGTCTCAATGATAGCAGCCAATAAATTTTCCAGCCGTTCAAGCGCATTTTGAATATCGGCATCATTAAAATAGGCCTGCAAATAATCTATCGTTATTTTTAATTCCTGATCATAACCGTGATCTTTCAGGCGGAATGCGATGGGATAAATATTAAATATTCCATCGATATGGCAATGCTGATTCTGGTTAATTTCAGTAGCTGATGCTGAATAACGGTCATAGGCAATAAAAATACCGGGTAAAGAAAAACCCTGTTGATTTGCTAGTCGGGCAAGATGTGATTGAGGGAACTGGCTGTGTCTGTAACTGTTTTTCAGAGCTGATTCCATTTCTCTGATTTGTTCAATGACACTGGATGCTGGCGAAATATGGCAATGTACGGGATACGTATTGGCCTGCATGCCAACGACATATTTCTCTGTTTCTGTTCTTCTGCCATGTGTGATGGTATTAAAAATCAGCTCTTTTTGTCCTGTGAGTTCAGCCATCATGATGGTGACAAGGCTGGAAAAGACAGCCAGTAAATTCATTTTATGTTGACGACAAAAAGCCAGTAAACTTTCTTTAGCTGAAAATGGCAGTGCCAGCGAGCGATAACCGCTTTCATTATTTTTATAGTGAGGGGGTAAGTGATGTATTTCTTTTTTTCTTAAAAAGTCAATCCAATAAATTTTATCATTCTTATAATGAATACTATTTAAATAATCCCTTGAGTTCTCTATCGATGTTAAATATTGCGGAATATCTGATAACCATGCTGTCGATAGGCCTTGTTTAAGGCAGCCGTATAACTGATAGATATACTCATGAAGCCGATATAATCCAACGCTATCTATCATAATGTGGTGGAATTGCGTGAATAAATAACATTTTTCATTATTCAGCCGGATTAATGTCACTTGATAGGGAGTTGTCTTTAAGTAATTGACAGGAATATAGGTTTGTTGCCTCATCCAGGTAAGAGCGTGCTTTTCGGGTTCAGGCTGCATTATGGCATCATGGTACCTGATTAATTCGGGTTTACTCAGATCCGGAATATATTGTATAGCCTCATTATCTGAATCTATCGCTATTCGCAGACGTAATGTATCAATATGCTGGTGCAGTAGATCCCATGCTTTTTGTAAAATCGCTATATCAATATTTTCTTCTAATGACGTATACCAGCTAAGGCTGTGTATTGGACTATTTTCATAAAGTGCCTGCTCGTAAAACACATCCTCCTGAGAAGGGTGAAGAGGATAAAAACCCGAATTCAAAGAACCCTTAAATGCTCTCATAATAAATTATACGAATGTATTCCGTTTACAAGTTATTTGTAATTGATTCCGTAATATTTCAGACTGTCATTTACGACTTAGTGGGTATAATTCATCATGGTATCATTACAGATAATCTCGCAATCTTTCAACATCCTTCCTCATGAAAAATAGTTAATGTTTATCAGTGAATGATTCTGTTTTTATTTATTACTGCATGATCATAACTCATGATTGTGAAGTTTTTCTGGTCATTTTAGCTACGGGATATGTTATTTTTTATCTGGTATAACTATTTTTATGCTGGATATATTGGATGAGGCTGGTACTTTTCGTTTCGTCAATAATGACTAAATTGATTTACATCAAGTTATCATCTTTGTTTTTTTAACGTATTGGTTGTTTATTTTCTGGAAACAGAAGCGGCTGCTTTTAGTGCAGCATTATAGAGGTTTTTGCTGATTGAAGATTAAATAGATGAGAAATGTTTGTAAGGAAGTCTGTGATTTCTGTTTTAGTGAACCTTACGAACACAACAGTTAAGCCTGTCATTCGGGATAAAAGAGCAGGTGATTACCAGAAAAATCAATATTAGCTCTTTATACACAATGGATTTCAAGATGCATCGCGGTGGCAGGGGTGAGCGAGTGCAGATAATAAAAAAGTAACCTGAAAGACGAAGTGTATAACATGCCATATTTTGTTAGAATTTGTGACGTGAAATAGGGATTACTGTAGTGAATTAACAACAATAGGTTAATTGAATGGAAAGTATGTACCAGAAATTTAATGTTCTGAATAGAATTGACAAAATATTAATGGAGCATAAGCCCAATAATAGCACAGGTGTTAAACGGTTTATTTTAGAGTTTCTTTTCTTTGGTTTGATTAATGCCCGTTCGTGTTTATTTGCCGGTTTCTTTTTTTTAGCTTTATTTTTAGTGCCGGTAAAAGGTATCTTGGATATACCGCGTTATGATGTGCTGTTGGTCTTTGCAGTAGCCTTTCAGGCACTGTTAATACGATTTAAGCTTGAAACATGGGATGAATTTAAAGCGATATGTGTATTCCACTTAGTTGGTTTTATCATGGAGTTATTTAAAACATCAGCTTCTATCAGTTCATGGCAATACCCTGATGCCGCGTTCACGAAACTTTGGGGAGTCCCGTTGTTTACAGGTTTTATGTATGCCGCTGTCGGGAGTTTTATTATACAGTCATGGCGCTTCTTTAAAGTGCGCATTGAGCATTATCCACCGTACTGGATGGCAACATTGGTAGCGCTGGCTATTTATATCAATTTCTTTAGCCATCATTATATTGATGATTATCGCTGGTACCTGACGGCTTTTATTTTTGGGTTGTATGCCCGTGGCACTATTTTTTATACGCCATTGGATAAAGAACGAAAAATGCCGCTATTATTATCGTTTATATTAATTGGCTTTTTTATCTGGTTAGCGGAAAACTTCGGAACCTTTTTTGGGGTTTGGCAATATCCTAATCAGTTAGGCGCTTGGTCTGTTGTTCATGCAGGGAAGTGGGGAGCATGGTCATTATTGGTCGTTGTGACCTTTACGATTGTTGTCCACCTTAAACATATCAAATCAAGTGTGGCAATTGCCCGTTAGGGTAGTTTTGAAGTGGTGGGGTTCAGGAAATCACCCCACCATTGTCCACTCAGGTCGATGAGGTGTGATATAACTATTAATATATTTATTTTTACATCTATTGCATTGGCTTTGAGTGTTAAAATCTATTTATTTTAATAGATTGGTAAGTGTTTAATATATTCATTTATATAAATCCTAATAAATTAACCGCTCTTTTTTTGTTGTTTATTTTTATATTTTTATATTTGCAACTATACTTTTAATTAAATTAATTTTTCATTAAAAATGACCTTGAGTTAATGATCTTAAATTACATTTAATAAAAACAATAAATTAAATGAAAGCATTTATTAAAAATCATTCTAAATAGCATCAAATATTTTAAATAAAAGATGCTATTACCTGACTAACACACAACAATAGAGAGAAAGTTCAATGTCCCTTACATATGAATTCCTTGTCCAATGGACACCCTCAACCGGTGACTGGAATCTTTACCAGTTTATTGACTCTGATATTGCTGAGCTTCATTTAGTTAAGTCAGGCAATTGGCAGACAGTGAAATCAGGGCATCAACTTATTCCCATTGGTAACTATGTTATCGACAGGGAAATCTCATCCAACCAGTTCCGTTTGTGGCAAGTCGATATCGCTCAGTCAGATTTTCTGCCGTCTCTGATAACACAAGGAGACCTGAGTGCTGAGCTGGATCCTTCGATAGAAATTATTCCTTTAGGCAATTACTTGCTGTTATACAAGCCAGATACCGGTGCCTATCAATGCCGGCGTTTCGATCCATTCAGTAATACATTGATGCTTACTGCCGATAGCCCACAGAATATTACCGGACACTGGCAAACAATCACGAATGCGGATTTAATACCCGTTGCAGGTTATGTCGTCAGCCGGGACAGGAATGATGGTCAGTGCCGGACGTGGATGTTTGATGGCGGAAATGCCTCTGATATTCTGCCTGAACCACAAATTCCCGGTATGCAGTGGACAATTGACCAGAGCACGAAACTTTGCACGATGGGTGACAGAATTGTCGGCTGGGATCCTGATTCCCGCGATATTACCTTGTGGCCTGTTGATCCAACGCTGGCACATCCGGGTTTACCTTCAAAAACGATCACCGTCTGGGAGAGTGCCTTACCTGCTGACACCGTACTGTTTGGTCTAACACCGCTTGTTCCATTAGAGTTGCCAACAGGAGTACAGGGCGGAGCTGATGGCCCGGGCACAATTCCCTGGATGCGGCAACGGATCAAAAAAGTGGTCTATCTGATGCTGGAAAATCGCTCCTTAGACCATATGTGCGGTGATCTTTATACCGTGGATAAAGTCGGGAAATTTATTGGGTCTGATAAGCCTTTTGATGGCGCCAGTAATACGAACTGGAATGCAGACAAAAATGGTCAGCGCTATTATCAGACCAAATTCTCTGTACAAAGTGTAGATTACCCCAAAGGTGATCCCGATCACTCATACTCAGGTATTATTCAACAATTATTTGATGGCGCAGATCCCAATGCTGGGCATATTCCAGAAATGAAAGGTTTCGTCAAGAGTTATGGTTCCCGAGGAAAATCGCCTGATGAGGTTATGCATTATTACGACCCTAGTATGCTGGAACCAATGAGTCTGCTGGCGAAGCAATATGCGGTTTCGGATACTTGGTTCTGCTCTTTGCCGGGGCCTACTGATCCGAACCGCGCTTTTTCGCTAACAGGATCATCTTTCAGCAAAACGGAGAACTTCGAATCCGGAGACACCTATATTTCGTGGCCTAAGTTTCCTCGTCGTCCCTCAGTCTGGGATGTGTTATGGGCTCACGGTATTAAGGACTGGAAACTTTATTATCACGCTACATGGGGAGGACTGAAATATACTAATCAATTATTTTTAAAAGGGCATATCAAAGAAGTTGATCAGGAAACTGATCATTACAACACTGATATTAGTGAATTTATATCATCAGCCAAAGCAGGCACATTACCCGCGTTCAGTTTCATTGAACCCGCATGGCTTGGAAACTCATCAGGAATGGTTCCAAACTCCTGTCACCCTCCATCAGATATGGCACCCGGCTTAAAAATGGTGGCGGACATCTACAATGCTTTGCGTCAGGGACCCGACTTCGATCAGACACTGCTGATCATCACTTTCGATGAGCACGGTGGCATCTATGATCACGTTCCACCTCCTTATACCAATAATGCTTATCGTAATGATACTGAGGGAGGTTTTGGCTTTGATTTGCTTGGGGTACGTGTCCCGACGGTGCTCATTTCACCCTGGATAGAAAATTCGACAGTCTTTCGTTCAGTGCAAGAAGGACGCCAATATGATGCCACATCATTTCTTTCAACCTTGTTGCAATGGCAGGGAATACCGGCATCGAATTGGTGGTTAGGTGATCGCATACGGGCAGCTGCGAGTTTTGAATCGGTATTTCAGGCTAAGCATCTCCGCAAAGACATACCACTCAGTGTACAGGCTCCTGAGCTTGATCCTAAACAGCTCGACATGCCCATGAATGAGTTACATCAGCTCTTTATTACTCGCATTGTGTACACACTTTGTACAGGTATTTTATCCCCTGAAGAAATAGAGCAGGAAGCTCAGTGCATTTGCACCCTTGGAAGCATCCGGCTGGCAACACAGGCTTTGGATAAACTGGAGATCCGACTTAATGCTGTTCACTCAAAAAATTGAGAACAATAATTATCAGCGTCAGATAGTTATCTGACGCTGATTTGTTGCAATTAAATATTGGGTATATATAACCGGTAAAAAAACATATTGAATATTAAGTTTTTTTGAAAAAAAAGTTCTCAATATACCTTAAATAATGAGAGCTATGTTTAATTCTGGGTAATTAGATGATATTTTTTAATTCAGAAATGGTTTTTATTTTCCAGTCGGCAACATCCCAGTATGAGTGATCGTACTCAATGCTATTTGGTATAACAACGCACTTCATGGAAGCTGCTTTAACTGCAATCATACCGGTTTTTGAATCTTCTATTCCTATACATTCTTTAGGTGAAACATTTAATTTTTCCGCAGCATTGAGATAGACCATTGGGTGGGGTTTATTATATGGCATATCGTCTGCTGAGGAGATATAGTCAAAATATTTAGCGATATCACATTGTTCGACTATATTTAACAGCAGGGATAACGGAGAAGCAGAGGCAATACCAATCTTAATATTTTTTTGCGCTAATAGTTCCAAGCATTCCACTACACCATCCATAATTGGTTTTTCTGTAAGAATTAATTCAATCCCTTTGTTGAAAAAATCTTTTACAATTTCAGATTTATTTAAATCATTTTTATTATAAAGCTGGCAGACTCTATCTACCATACCTGGTACGGGTATCCCTGTCATATTAAACATTTCATCATAGGTCACTGGAACACCATAATGATTTAAAACTAGCATGCCAGATTTTTTCCATAGTGGCTCAGAGTTAATCAGCACACCATCCATATCGAAAATAACTGCTTTCATCATTATCTCCTTGCTTGGTTATATACATAATTTTTTTCTATAGCAATAAAATCATCTTTTTTGCGTTTTATTAAATTTCAGATTTATCAGATTATAATAATTATACTCTCATCATTCTGTAACTTATTATTTATCTCTTTATTGTGATATTAATCACAATAAAAATGGTGAAATTAATTAAATCTAATATTTTAATATAAACTTGGTATCAATACATCGGTAAAATTATTGATGCCACACCAAATATTTCACTCTTCGTGTACTCGTCGGATTCATCCTGTTTCTGAAAAAAATCTCGTATTCAGAGTATTGTTCTTTATCTATTATGCTTATCTTTGCAAAATAATATACATGGCCACAGTGGAAGTAATATGTTGGTTTTATCACCAAACGCAAACAAAGGACGTTAAAAAACACGGTATCAGCAAGTGTGGTCACCAGCGCTATCGTTGTTTATGCTGTAACCGTACTTTTCAGCTTGATTATTCTTATCGAGCCTGTCAAGCCGGAATGAAAGAACAAGTCGCTGAAACAATCTGGGTATCCGTGATACTATCAGCGACTTGCATATCAGTATTAATGCTCTCGTGGTCTTTAGCTTTATAGACCCTCCCAGATTCATGCTCTCCGTTTTTAACATAAACACTGTGCCATTAATAAAACCATCTAATTTCAGGAAATATATTCACTATTAATATCTTCATTTCTCTGGAGATTTATTATTAAAATCCTTTTAGTTGGTTTTTCGAGACATATTGATACCTGTAGCATAAAATCCAATTTTTTCATATAACCGAATTGCAGCTATATTATCAGGTTCGACTCGTAGGTTGACCGATTTAATACCAAATATTTCAACCTCTGACATCAATTTCTGTAGTGATTCAAAACCAAGCTTTTTATTTCTATATTCCTGTAATATATAAAAGTCCATAATAAATATGGATTTCTCTTCCGGTGTTTCTAAAATCCAAATATACCCTATATTGCATGATTGTTCTGAAAAGCTTTTATTAATAATGTATAATGAATTGTTTTTCTCAGGTTGATAATCAGGAAATGATGATTTAATAATGTTATCAGCTTTATTATAAGCTTGCTGCCGATTTAGTTGATGATTTTTTATTAAGTCATTGCTATATTCTTCAATAAAAATATCGCAATATGAAATAATTTCTTCTTTGTAACAATTCCTTAGCGTTATCATGCAGTTCTCCGTTTATTTCAGCAATCGAAAAATTCCCAGCACACCATGTAAAACTAATGTAACCAATATTGTATTAATGTGTAAATACACTAACAGACAGCCTGAAGAAAATCATCAGTTAAATTTTCAATCAGAATAAAATAAAATAATCAAGAAGCTTAACATCGTAAAGTATTTAAATTTTCAAAAAAATATCTCATTATCAGATAATTTAATAAAAATAAATTTCACCTCCGATAAAAAACTTAAAAAAATTTATTCTTAGCATAATTAATCTAAAAAAATATGTTGGTACTTGCGTTCTATCCTTTACAGAGTATCTTAAAATAAATAACCATATAAAATGAAGTATTATTTGCGAGGAGTTTCAGGAAGTTGTCTGGGTATCACCGGAAGCTATGAAAGCTATGGATCTGAATGAAGCAACACGGGTTACCTTTACCCAGAAGGGAATAATTTGACAGCTATTGCCGGCTCATCCCTGCCATTCATGATGAGGGCAGGGGCGATAGATTTGAGTGGAATTAACGTTACAAGCGTGATTTGGGAATAAAAATCTTTAATAATCAGGTTAATGGAGTTATCTATCGATATAAAATGGAATTTTTGTCATAAAATCCTTCCGAAAAACCCTGAATGATATTATGCTGCATTCGGTTGTGCTAAAACAGAAATACTGATTGTGATTAATGCGTTGTATCTCTTCGCCCAATTTAAGCAGTAGCTAAGGCCAGAATTTCTGAGTTAGTACGTCCTGGTATCAATAGCCCACAGAATCAATGCCAAGATTCTTGAGTGACCTTTAAAAAACAGTGGCCTTTACAAAACACAGTAGCCAAAACAACCTATTTTTCCCGCGACAACGATGATCCCGAAAAATGATTGGGTAGTCATGTTTGTTATTTTTCCACACTTTAACTGAACGAAATTCAAAAAATTATTCATTGATCCGGTTAAGACATCAGGATGTCATGCAATCTGATCTGACTTTATCCAATACGAAAATATGCAGGGTCTCTGACATGCGCTACCGTGTTGAAAAGATTGAGAAGGTATGAAGATGAGAATTAGTGAAGTGGTGGAGTCAGACAACGGCTCTAAAAAATATTTATTGTCAGCCAGTGATTCAGACTTAAGAAAAAGTGTTGAATCTACGTTCTTTAAGCATACCGAACAACATTTGCCTTATCTTTGTATTTCCAGCCAATATGGTTGTGCCGTTGGCTGTGTGTTCTGCGAAACTGGCAGGCAGAAATCATTGGGGAATATGACGACAGAACAAATAGTACAACAGGTCTTATTATGTCGTGAACATTTATTAGAATCCGGATCACTGGGAGATAATCAGGAACTCAATACGATTCTGTTTGCTGGTATGGGTGAGCCGATGCTGAATCTGAAAGAGATCAGCGGAGCAGTTACTGAATTTAAAAGCCAATCACTGGCTAATCGGGTTACACTGACTTCGGTTGGTATTCGCCATACCGCAGATAAACTTTATGACCTTCCTCTGGATACTATTTCCATTTCTCTCCATGCGACCACGGATGAACAACGTGATATGTTGATCCCGTCAAAAGCAAAATTCAGCACTAAAGACCTGCTTGAATACTTTGCAATCTACCATCAAAACACCGGCGTTCCTGTTATTGTTAATTACCTGATGTTGGAGGGAATAAACGACTCGCAGGAAGATTTGGCCCGGTTAAAAGACCTGGTGGATAAAGACACCTTTATTATTAAGCTGAAATACCTGAACGAAGTCAGCAGCATAGATGGGATTATACTGAATCCATCCGAAGAAATGCCATCTTTTGCAAAAGCACTTACTGAAGCTGGTTTCCGCTGCATATCAGATAAAAGTGATGGTACGGAAATTCTGGGTGGCTGTGGACAACTTAAATCTCAAATCAGGGATATCCGCAGTAAATATCGAATTATGTAACCTTTAATTTATGGCCTGGAGTCATCACATTCTGGGCCGCTATCAGTATTTATCCGCGGCGCAAACTTTCACTCGGTGTCTCGCCATAACGTGCTTTATATTCAGCGCTGAATCGCCCCATATGCGCAAATCCCCAACGCAGGGCAACTCCTGTAACATTGCTTGCTTCCCCCGCCAGTAGCTCTGTACGGACATGTTCCAGACGCAGATTGCGTAAATACTGCATCGGGCTGATATCCAGAAACTCCCTGAAACCGGAATAAAGGCTGCGCAAACTAACTCCCGCGACCTGAGCCAGTTGTTCAGCGGTAATGGGTTCGTGGGCGTGAGCCTGCAAATATTCCTGTACCCGCCGCACATGCCGTGGCCGGATAGAACCTCTGTGGTTAGCGGGATCACCACTGTAATTATGTTGATGTGCGGAAAGCAGGGTGACAGAAAGTAATTGTTCAATCTGAGTAGTAATGAGCTTATATTGCAGGATATCTGGCACCTGAACTATACATTCAAGCAGATAGAGCATCAGGCAGCGCCATGTCTGGCATCGTTGCCATTCGAATCCCAGTTCAAATATCAATGGTTGATCCAAAGGATGCCCCAATTGCCCGACAAGAGTTCGTTCCAGTAATGAGCGGGAAATTCTCACCATAAACTGATCATTATCAGCATTCCAGCGCATGGCAGTATGTTGATCCGGGCTGAGCACGGAGGCCAGATTCGGTGTTGAGTCAATATACTGACCACCACTTTCAATCGAGGCACAGCCTGATAACGGCATTTGGATAAGAAAAAAGGAATCCAGCGCACCCGGTGTAATTTCAACATTTGCGCCATAATGCAGGCGGCTGATGGAAAAATCCCCAAAGGGGATGTAGTGCATTCTGGCATTCAGTTTTCGGCTGCTACCCAGTATATTAAGCTGATGGGGCTTCATCACCCGCCCGACCATTGATCTTGTTTCATCAAGATCACGGGAGGAAAAAAGCAGATGTTCCGGAGAACTGAGGTGAGACTCAATCGCAGATACAGCACATCTGGAGTCCGTACACCTTGAATCGGAGCTTTTATTATCAACGTATTTATTATCAACGTAATAGTTGTGCCACGGATTGCTCGTCATTATCAGAAACCTCATAACGTCATACCCGTCGTTTCTCAGGCCGTAGTTTTGACTAACTCCTGAAATTAATAAGGTATATACAATGTTCTGATAAGCAGTATCCACATTTTTTCTAAATGGAAGCTATATCATCGTGAATATATTCATGAATGGATATTTCAGTGTTCATGGCGATAATTCATAGCCAATATCTCTATACCTGCTGTAGTGGCTGTATTTTGTGATTGAAAACTGAAAGATGAAGCGTATATCCATTCTTTGCATGACCTATCCGGCTACTGCATAAATGATCAATGCATGACAGTCCATGTATTGATCATTAGTTCATATTCCCCATACTCCTACTATACACTTCGTCTTTCAAACTGCCTCTTTGTTGGCTGCGCTCGCTCACCCCAGTCACATAGCTATCTATGCTCCCGGGGACTCACTCTCTTGCCGCCGCGACGCATCTTGAAATCCGTTGTGTATACATATACCTGTCTTTTTAGTTGCCTGAACTTATTTATTGGTTGCACTTAAGTCACTCCGGTCATCATTTTTATCAATATACGGTTATCTATCGGGAAGTTATTCCTCTGTTGCCGCGATGTAATTCGAAATCCAGTGGCATTAAAAAAGATGCATAAAATGCGAGGTGGACATGGCAGAACGATCCTTCGTGAAGGAAGTGGAAAAGTTAAGATTGAAACAGGGCGAAGTTTTCAGCGGAGAAGGCATACTCGCTGTCACAAAAGCGCTGCTGGAATCCGGTGTTGCCTACGTTGCTGGTTATCAGGGAGCACCCATTTCTCATTTGATGGATGTTCTGGCTGACGCACAGGATATCCTGTCTGAATATGGTATTCGTTTTGAAAACAGCGCCAGTGAAGCCACTGCCGCTGCCACATTGTCTGCCTCAGTTAACTATCCATTACGTGGTGCTGTGACATTCAAGGCAACAGTAGGCACAAATGTTGCTTCTGATGCGCTGGCAAATCTGGCATCTGGTGGTGTTGTAGGGGGAGCCTTGATCATAGTGGGTGAAGATTATGGTGAGGGCTCCTCAATTATGCAGGAACGCAGCCACGCATTTGCAATGAAATCACAGATTTGGTTGCTTGACCCACGCCCTAATCTGCCATCGATTGTGCAAGCGGTGAAGATGGGGTTTGAGTTGTCGGAAGCCAGCCATACACCGGTTATGTTGCAGATGCGTATTCGTGCCTGCCATGTACATGGGCGGTTTGTCTGTGCTGATAATCAGTTATCGGCATTCAGGGTTGAAAATGCACTGGAAAACCCGACCCGTGACCTCAACCGTATTGTTCTGCCGCCAGCCAGTTTTTTGCATGAAAAAGAGAAAACTCAGGAACGCTGGCCTGCCGCCGTGCGCTTTATTCAGCAGCATGCGTTGAATGAGTTCTTTGCTGAAGGTGCGGATGATATAGGCATTGCCTTACAGGGAGGGTGTTATAACACCGTGATCCGGGCGTTGAATTTACTGGGTCTGGCGGATGTATTTGGTGAAAGTTCTATTCCACTGTATGTGATGAATGTGGCTTACCCATTAATTGATGAGGAGTTTGCCCGTTTTTGCCACGGTAAACGGGCAATTTTGGTTCTGGAAGAGGGGCAACCCAACTTTGTCGAGCAGAATGTCGCCAGTATCCTGCATCAGCACGATATTTCGGTTCGGCTACACGGTAAGGATCTACTACCGATGGCGGGGGAATATGATACAGCCACGGTATTGGCAGGAATTCGTGCTTTTCTGGAGCGTTATGACCGGATTGAAGCCAAAGTGCCTGCCGCCGCCTGTCAGGTACAAATTCCATCAGTGACTTTACCGGGTGGGGAAACGGAAGGCACGGATGCGAGAAATGAAACATCAGGCAATGCGGTTCATGCCCGCCCTCCCGGTTTTTGTACCGGTTGCCCGGAACGCCCGATTTTTACTGCGATGAAACTGTTGGAACGGGAATTGGGGCAACACCATATTAGTGCGGATATTGGCTGCCATCTGTTTGCTATTCTGCCGCCATTTAATCTGGGTAATACCACAATGGGGTATGGATTAGGTACAGCCAGTGCTTCAGCACTGAGTGCGTCAGCCTCAGATAAGCGGGCAATTTCCGTGATGGGGGATGGCGGGTTCTGGCATAACGGTTTGACGAGCGGTATTGCCAATAGTGTTTTTAACCGTAGCGATAATCTGACCATTATTGTGGATAACAGCTATACCTCTGCCACTGGCGGGCAGGATATTCCATCTTCAGCTGCCTTTAATGCCAGTCGTAGCACGGGGCATGGCATCGAAAAAGCCGTTAAAGGGGTTGGGGTGAAATGGATACGTACAATCAGGCGTACCTATGATCTTAAACGCATGATCAAAACGTTACGGGAAGCCCTGACAACCACAGAACAGGGTCCGAAAGTCTTGGTTGCGCAAAGTGAATGTATGCTGAATAAACAGCGCCGGATAAAAAAAGAAAACAAAGAAGTGCTGGCAGCTGGGCGAAGAGTGGTACATGAGCGTTTTGGCGTTGACCCTGATACCTGCACAGGCGATCACTCCTGTATTCGTCTGTCCGGCTGTCCTTCCCTTTCCATTAAGACAAACCCTGATCCGTTACGTACTGACCCTGTAGTCACTGTATTGAACAGTTGCGTGGGATGTGGATTGTGCGGGGAAATTGCCCATGCGGCTGTGCTATGCCCCTCTTTTTTCAGAGCCAGAATTGTGACTAATCCCTCCCGCTGGGAGCGGCTGCTGTACCGTATTCGCAAACGTTTCATCCATTATCTGCAACGCCGGGATATAAGGCGTCGTGAACAAAATAAGGTTTAACAAACTGTCGCTGTCATTCCTGAGGGGGAAACCATGTTGGTATCGCCATCCATGAATTCGTTGATGATGAAAATGAAAACCCAGCCAATCAAAATTGCCATTCTGGCAATGGGAGGTGAGGGAGGCGGTGTGCTGGCTGACTGGATTGTCAGTCTGGCCGAAGCATATGGCTACTTTGCTCAGACGACCTCAGTACCCGGTGTCGCGCAACGGACGGGAGCCACAATATATTACGTTGAACTGTTCCCCGGTTCGGACGATCCCGATGCGCCGGCTCCGGTACTGGCATTAATGCCGACTGCCGGTGATGTGGATATTGTGCTGGCTTCTGAATTAATGGAAGCCGGACGTGCAGTCCAGCGCGGTTTTGTGACTCCGGATCGTACAACGCTGATCGCCTCAACGCATCGGGCTTTCACTATGCAAGAAAAATCAGCAATGGGTGATGGACGGGTGGATAGCCGTCGGTTAATCCGACAGTCACAGCAGGCAGCCCGCTGTTTTATCCATTTTGATATGGCGCAGATGGCGGAAAAGTGTGGCAGCGTCATGAGTTCTGTCCTGTTTGGAGCACTCTGTGGCACAGGCCTCCTGCCATTCAGCAGTATTCAGTTTGAACAGGCGATTATCAGGAGCGGAGTCGGGATAAAACCCAGTTTACAGGCATTTGGTCTGGGACTGAGCCGGGCACAGGCAACCCTTTCCGGTGGGCAACCTGCTGGCTGTAATCACCATTCCGGGCGCAGTGATTCGGCGCATAAAAACGATGCCGGACATGACACTTTTGTTAAACATAGCAGTTCGAACAATGGCCATTCCATTAATAACAAGCCCATTAATAATAATGATGTGAACGCGCTTTTATTACGTATTGAGGAAAATCTACCGCCCTGTATCCATAAAATGGCGCTCAAAGCTGTCAGACGATTGATAGATTATCAGGATCCGGAATATGCCAGTTTATATCTTGATCGGCTGCAACATTTGGTCAGTCAAGTTGGAGAGAGTAATCAACAGTTACTGCGTGAAGCGGCTCGTCATCTGGCACTCTGGATGACTTACGAAGACATCATCCGGGTGGCGGATCTGAAAACCCGTGCCAGCCGTTTCAAACGGGTTCATCAGGATGTACGGGCAAACAGGTATCAGCTCGTCGAAATTAATGAATTTCTGCATCCCAGAACAGAAGAAATCTGTGACACCTTACCCGCCGGTTTTGGCCGCTGGTTATCCCGTCCTCACACTATAAACCGGATACTGACAAAGCTGTTCAGTCGCGGTCACGTCATTAAGACCAGCTCAATATGGGGATATTTACTGCTTTACATGCTGGCGGGTTTACGTCGGATACGCCGCCGTACCCTGCGTTTTCAACGTGAAACAGCAGGAATTGACAACTGGCTACGACGAGTCGTGGCAGCAGCAAAACATGATCCGGCACTGGCTGTGGAAGTTGTGAAGTGTCAGCAACTGCTGAAGGGATATGGTGATACGTACTCCCGTGGTCTGAAAAATTTTCAGACTTTGATGAACTTTGTCGATTGCCATCGGAAGAAGCTGTCGGCACACAATCTGAGACAATTACGTGAAGCCGCACTGGCCGATGAGGATGGACGTCAGTTGCATGAATATCAGCAGTATCTTGAAACTAGCATCCTGAAAAAGAACGGAGGAGGAGTCAGTAATGAGCCTGCATAAATTTGTACAGTCTCACAAAATTCGGTTTTCTGAATGTGATCCGGCGGGAATTGTTTTTTATCCCCAATATTTTGTGATGTTCAACAACTTACTGGAAGACTGGTTCGATGAGCTAACGCCAGAGGGATATGCCGCTTACATTGCTAAGCACCGTTTCGGCTTGCCAACAGTACATCTGGAAGCGGAGTTTAAGGCGATCAGCAAAATGGGCGATAAAGTCTGGCTGGAACTGAATGTTGAAGAGATTGGTAAAAAATCACTCAAGCTACGCCAGCGCTGTTTCAGTCAGGAAGGCGAATTAAGGATGAGTGCAATTCAGACTTATGTCACGACCTCACTGGATACGCATCAGGCAATACCCATACCCGATGAATTTTATTATCCATTAATTAACCAGCCATTAATTATCTAACCAGTCATTTATCCAATAATCATTCATCCAATCACCATGCCTTAACCCGTGCCCATAAGAGGTGTGACAGGAGAACCAGCATGAACAAAAAAAATATGAACATCGTGTGTATTGGCGGCGGGCCTGCGGGTTTATATTTCGGTTTGCTGATGAAGTTACAAAATCCTGATAACCGTGTTGTCGTGATTGAGCGCAATCGCCCCTATGATACTTTTGGTTGGGGAGTCGTATTTTCAGATGCCACACTGGAAAACCTGAGTATGGCTGATCCGGTATCTGCCAAATCTATTAGTGCTGCATTCAGCCGCTGGGAAAATATCGATATCCATTTCAAAGGAACCGTAAACCGCAGCGGTGGTCATGGCTTTATTGGGATTGGTCGTAAAAAATTACTGAATATTCTTCAGGATCGCTGTCAGGAACTGGGAGTCGAGCTGGTATTTGAGACGCAGGTTCAGGATGAGCAGGTAGTATCCCGCCAATACCATGCTGATTTGCTGATTGCATCCGATGGGATCAACAGCCAAATCCGTAACCGACATGCTGAAGATTTCTGGCCTGATATTGAACAGCGTCATTGCCGGTTTGTCTGGCTGGGAACCCATCGGGTATTTGATGCTTTTACCTTTTTGTTTGCTGAAACAGAACATGGCTGGTTTCAGGCTCATGCTTACCAGTTTCAGGAAGGGTTATCCACATTCATTGTTGAAACAACGGAAGATACGTGGCTGGCTGCAGGGATTGACAAAATGTCGCAGGAGGAGGGCATCGCGTATTGTGAAAGTATCTTTGCCCAATGGCTGGATGGGCATGGCCTGATCTCCAATGCTACCCATTTACGCGGGGCTGCAATCTGGATCCGTTTCCCCCGGATCCTCTGTAACCACTGGGTACACTGGATTAAACCAGAAGGTGATAATGGCAAAAATGTACCGATTGTATTGATGGGCGATGCGGCCCATACCGCGCATTTTTCCATTGGTTCCGGTACCAAACTGGCATTGGAGGATGCCATTGAACTTGCCAACAGCCTGAAAGCCAATAAGGGGAATTTATCGGTAGGGCTGGCTCATTACCAGAAAGTACGTAGTGTGGAAGTGCTGAAAATCCAGAATGCGGCGCGTAATTCCACAGAATGGTTTGAAAATGTGGCCCGTTATGAAGATTTTCCGCCAGAGCAGTTTGCCTATTCTTTACTTACCCGCTCGCAGCGTATTTCCCATGAAAACCTGAGGCTGCGGGATAAATCATGGCTGGAAAACTATGAATATTGGTTCAATCGGCAGCCTGATCAATCTTCCCCGCTGATCCCTCCCATACTGACGCCTTATCAGGTTCGAGGGATTAGGCTGAAAAACAGAGTCGTGGTTTCGCCAACACTGCTGTACAAGGCAGTGGAAGGTATTCCGGGGGCATTCCATCAGATTCATCTTGGCAGCAGAGCTTTGGGAGGCGTGGGGTTAGTGATTGCCGAAATGACCGCGATTTCACCACAGGCGCGGGTAACGCCTGCCTGCCCCGGTTTGTGGAATGAGCAACAAGTGCAGGGATGGAAAACTATCACCGATTTTATCCATCAGAATACGGATGCACGGATAGGCATTCAGCTTGGGCACTCCGGAAGGCGAGGGTCTACTCAACGGGGTTGGGAACAGGTTAATCATCCTTTGCCGGAAGGAAACTGGCCGCTGGTTTCTGCTTCATCCATGCCTTATTTGCATGGCATTTCACAGGTGCCGACTGCGGTGACTCAGAAACAAATGAATGAAATTATTTCGCAATTTGTTGAAGCAACTCACCGAGCTATCACCGCTGGTTTTGACTGGCTGGAAATTCAGGCAGCTCATGGTTATCTGCTTTCCAGTTTTATTTCGCCTGTCACCAATCTGCGTGACGATGAATATGGGGGGGCACTGGAAAACAGGCTACGTTTCCCATTAGCGGTTTTGCGCGCTGTTCGTCGTGTCTGGCCGGCTGATTTGCCGATATCCGTACGTATTTCGGCCACTGACTGGATAAAGGGGGGCACTACCATTGATGAAGCTGTCATCATCGCCCGTACTTTCTATGAGGCGGGTGCTGATATGGTGGACTGTTCAACCGGGGAAGTTGCCGCTGAACAACAACCCGTTTACGGACGGATGTATCAGACGCCAATGGCTGATCGTATCCGTAATGAAGGAAATGTACCTGTTATCGCCGTGGGTGCGATTACCGATGCCGATCAGATTAACAGCATTATCGCTTCCGGTCGGGCAGATCTGTGTGCTTTATCCCGCCCATTTTTATCCGATGCCGCATGGCTGCTGCATGAATGTGCCAGATATGGCTGGACAGACATCAATTGGCCGGAACCGTACCTTTACGGCAAAGAGCAACTGGAACGCCAGTTTGCCCAGAAGAGTATCCTCTGAATTTCAGGCCGATTTTCAAATGGCAGTTATTATCCGTATAGGAGATACCTAATGTCTCAACAAGAAAATGTGCAGGAGTATGAGAAGAATAGGCAAGAAAGCCACGATCAGTACAGAGAAGATATCCTCGGGCGCGCCAATGTCGCCGATAGCCCTGAATTGCTGGCCTATTACAAAGAGCTGGCAAAATATCACACAGGGGCACTCTGGACAATCGCCAACAAAATAGAGCCGTGGCAACCTCAGTCCACTTCCGTTCCGGTACTCTGGCGTTATCGTGACTTACGTGAACATGTTCTTAAATCCGCTGAACTAGTGACTCCGGAAAAAGCCGGTCGTCGGGTCGTCTATCTGGAAAATCCCGGTAAATCCGGTGAAGGCCCTGCCGTCGGTTTACTTTATTCCGGGCTTCAGACTATGCAACCGGGAGAGTCTGCTTCGGCCCATGCTCATTCTTCTTCGGCTCTGCGTTTTATCATGGAAGGAAGTGGTGCCTATACGATTGTTGATGGTCAGAAGATGTTGCTGGAAGCGAATGATTTTGTGCTGACACCCAATGGAACCTGGCATGAGCACGGGGTTGAGCCTGATGGTTCTCCGTGCATCTGGCAGGATGGACTCGATATGCCTTTGGTGAATACTCTGGAAGCCGGGTTTTATAAGGTTCACCCTGATCTGCGTCAGGCTGTGACTGAACCGGTGGATTCCTCGGTGGCGCTGTGGGGCGCTCCTGCTTTACGCCCACAAAATGTGGGCTGGGATAAACCCTATTCCCCATTATTCAGATATCAATGGAAGCCAACTTACGCCGCTCTGCAACGTTATGCCAGCATATCACGGGGATCACCGTTTGATGACATCTTGATGTACTACACCAATCCTCTGACTGGCGGGCATGTTATGCCGACTCTGGGAGCCAGTATGCAGCTGTTGCGCCCCGGATTTATTGGTAAGGCTCATCGGCATACCGGTAGTTTCATCTATCAGGTCGCCAAAGGAGCGGGATATTCTATTATTGATGGTCAGAGGTTCGACTGGCAGGAGCGGGATATCTTTTGTGTACCTTCATGGAAATATCATGAACATGCGAATGCATCACAAACCGAAGATGCCTGCCTGTTTTGTTTCAGCGACTTGCCGGTGATGCGGGCATTACAGCTGTATTATGAAGAAGCCCTGAATGAGAATCACGGGCATCAGCGAGTGGGAGAATAAAATGCGTTTAATTACTTATCGTACCGAGATAACGGCTGAGGCTCGATTGGGGGCGATAGTTAATAATAATGTCGTTGATCTGGCAAAACTGGCGGCTCATAGTGGCAGCTCATTACCGGATAATATGCTGGATTTTATTGAACTGGGGCCACTCGCCATCAGTAGTACTGCAATGTTGCTGAATTCATTTGACGGATTATGGCCGGTTGGTGTCATCCGGCCACTGGAAAATGTCAAAATTCTTGCTCCTATTCCCCGTCCGCGTAAAAACATTTTCGGCATTGGCCTGAATTATGTTGAGCATGTTGAAGAATCCAGCCGTTCGCTGGATACGGCAAAAGATCTGCCCAAAGAACCGGTTATCTTCTCTAAACCTCCTTCTACGGTGATTGGGCCGGGGGATGCCATCGAGCATAACAGCGAAATTACCCGGCAACTGGATTGGGAAGTGGAATTAGCCGTTATCATCGGAACACGGGCCAAAGGCGTATCGGAAGCTGATGCCCTGAAATATGTTTTCGGTTATAGCCTGATTATTGATATGAGTGCCCGTGACTGCCGTCGTGCCGGGCAGTGGATCTATTCTAAGGGGCAGGATACTTATGCGCCTTTTGGCCCCTGTATTGTGACGGCCGATGAAATCCCCGACCCGCATGACCTCGCATTGAGCTTGAAAGTTAACGGGGTAACCAAACAGGATTCCAATACCCGCCATATGTTATTCAAGGTCGATGCCCTGATCGCTGATATCAGTAAAGGTATTGTGCTGGAGCCGGGCGACATTATTGCCACGGGAACACCGTCAGGCGTAGGGGCCGGGCGTAACCCGCAAGAGTGGTTATGGCCGGGGGATGTTATTGAAGCTCATCTTGAGAAAATCGGGGACTTGCGTCATCCCGTCATCGCCGTATAAACCTCATACAGGAATCTGACATGCTGACTCTTCCTAAATTCAAGGCAGCTGCGGTACAGGCTGCTCCCATCTTTCTGGATACGGAAGCCACGGTTGATCTCGTTTGCCGGCTGATTCATGAGGCAGCGAATAACGGAGCCAGTCTGGTGGCTTTTCCTGAAGTTTTTATTGCCGGTTATCCCTACTGGAACTGGATCATGAACCCTGTGCAGGGTAGTCCGTGGTTTGAAAAGCTGTGCAAATCGGCCATTGAAGTACCGGGTGCTGAGATCCTTAAAGTGGCACAGGCCGCAGCTCGTCATCATATCAATGTTGTTGTTGGCATCAATGAACGCAATCCCAATGGTGTTGCGACAATTTATAACACTCTGGTGACCATTTCAGACGAAGGAAAAATTTTGGGACGGCATCGTAAACTGGTACCGACATGGGCAGAAAAACTGACATGGGCGAATGGTGATGCTTCTTCATTGACCGTACATAACACCAGTATTGGCCCACTGGGTGTACTGGCCTGTGGTGAGAATACCAATCCACTGGCGCGTTTTACTTTGCTATCACAGGGGGAGCTGGTGCATGTCGCCAGTTACATTTCTCTGCCTGTCGCCCCGCCAGATTATGACATGGCAGAAGCCATTCGTTTACGGGCCGCCGCGCATTGCTTTGAGGGCAAAGTTTTTACTATTGTTTCCTGTTCCACTATATCGCCGGAAATTGTGCAGGCTATGACTGCCAGCCACCCTGAAGCAAAACATCTGCTGGCACGTCGTAATAGCGCGTTTACGGGAATTATCGGGCCGGATGGGCGTGTGATTGGCACTCCTCTGATTGATAAAGGAGGGATTGTTTATGCTGAAATTGATTTGAATCGCTGCATTCAGCCCCGCCAGATGCACGATATTACAGGGCATTACAATCGTTTTGATATTTTCGATCTGGCCGTCAGCCGACGTGCTATGAATGCAGTCAGATTTACTGATGAACCTGAACAGACTGACTTTAATCCAGTTGTTGATGGGGGTAATCCTATCCGGGAGGATATTCCATGAGTGAACAGCGTCGTTTTCGGGTCGGGCTGATTGTACCCTCCTCAAATACCACAATGGAAACAGAAGTTCCGGCTATTTTACGTGCCCGTGAAACGGTAGCGCCTGAGCGTTTTACCTTCCATTCCAGTCGTATGAGAATGAAAACCGTCAGCAAAGATGAACTGGCGGCAATGGATGCAGACAGTGATCGCTGCGCACTGGAGCTGTCAGATGCTTCAGTAGATGTGTTGGGATATGCCTGTCTGGTGGCAATCATGAGTATGGGCAAAGGATACCACCGGATTTCTGAAAAACGTTTACATTTGAGGACATCAGAAAACGGATATCCGGCACCGGTGATCACAAGTGCCGGCGCGTTGGTGGATGGGCTTCACGCATTGGGGGCAAAACGGATCTCAATACTGACACCCTATATGAAACCGTTAACGCAGCTGGTGATCGATTATATCGAAAATGAAGGTATTGAAGTCATTGACAGTATTTCACTGGAAATTGCGGATAATCTGGCGGTCGGACGTCAGGATCCGCTGGCACCCGCGGAAATAACAAAAAGACTGAACAGCAATGTGGATGTGATAGTCGCTTCTGCCTGTGTACAAATGCCCTCACTGGCCTCAGTGCCTGTGATAGAAGCCCGTATGGGCTTACCTGTAATTTCAGCTTCTGTAGCGACAGCCTATATGCTCCTGAAGCAGCTTAGGCTGAATACCTGCGTGCCGGGTTTTGGATCATTGTTATCCTGAAAACCGTTTTCTGAAATGAAAATAATCCTCTGAGAAAAGTGAGTACGCATTATTGGAATAGGTAACATTCTGTTATTGAAATAAATATCGCAAGAATTGAGCACAACTATGTGACCGGGGTGAGCGAGCGTTGTCAACAAAGAGGCAACTTGAAAGACGAAGTGTATAATAGTGGTAATGCTCTGTTAATGACCTATAACACTCTAAGGAAGACCCGGTATATGACACGCTACGAGCAACTGGCAGTGACCATCCGCCAACAGATAGAAGATAATATCTGGCTGGTGGGAGATAGGCTACCCTCCTTACGGGAATCGGTAAAATCGTCAGGGCTGAGCCTGATGACAGTATTGCAGGCCTATCAATTACTGGAAAGTCAGGGCTGGATCGTAGCACGCCCACAGTCAGGCTATTATGTCGCTCCCCGGATAAAGCCGTTTGCCGCTGCAAAAGGGGGAAACAGGCTGAATTTGAGCGAAAATGTAGAGATCAGCGCCTCAATTTTTGATGTTTTACAGGCATGTAAAGACCCCAGAATCATACCTTTTGGCTCTGCCTTTCCCGACCCATCCTTGCTGGTGGAGCCCAAATTAGCCAAGACATTAGCATCTGTAGCCCGTCGTTTTGCCCCCCATAGTTCACTGGTGAATTTACCTCCGGGAAATGAACAGTTGCGCCGCAATATTTCCCGTCGTTATGCCTCACAGGGTATGCATGTTTCTCCTGATGAAATTGTGATCACCGCAGGCGCAATGGAATCTTTAAGTTTCAGCCTTCAGTCTGTCACTTCTCCCGGCGACTGGGTAGTGATTGAATCACCCGCTTTTTATGGTGCGCTACAGGCCATTGAACGTTTGCGCCTGAAAGCAATTGCCATCAAAACGGATCCGAAAACCGGGATTGATTTAGATGTACTGGAAGAAGTGGCAGGAAAATACCCGATAAAAGCCTGTTGGTTGATGTCCCGCTTCCAGAACCCGCTTTGCGTCAGTATGCCGGCAGAAAACAAACAACGGCTGGTGGAAATTCTGAATGAAAATGAAATTGTTCTAATTGAAGATGATGTTTATGGCGAACTCTATTTTGATCAGAACTCGCCAATGCCGGTCAAGGCATGGGATAAAGAAAATAATTTCATGCATTGTTCATCTTTTTCAAAATGCCTTGCTCCCGGATACCGGGTTGGCTGGGTAGCGGCAGGAAAACATGCCCTGAAAATTCAGCAACTCCAGATGACAAGTACTGTTTCAGCCAGTATCCCGACTCAACTGGCGATTGCTGAATACCTGTCTCAGGGGGGATATGATAACCATATACGACGGCTACGGCGTCAACTGGAGCAAAGGCAGATTCAGATGCTACGGGCGGTGAGTGAATATTTTCCCGATTCCGTCAAAGTGAATAGTACACGGGGCGGGTATTTTATCTGGCTGGAATTTGAACCGCCTTTCAATGCCAGGCGGCTGTATCAGCTGGCGCTGGCCAAAAATATCAGTATTGCGCCCGGCAGTATGTTTTCTACCAGTTCTCAGTTTGATCATGCTTTCCGTCTGAATACTTCGTTTGCATGGAACGAAACTCAGGCTGCTGCTATGAAAACATTAGGAAGTTTGTGCCGTATGTTGTTAAAGGAATACGGGTAATCAGTCACATTTTAACTGTTTTTCTATTGCGACATATAAAATTCTTTGAGAAGTTTACAATTCGACATAAATTGCCTCTTTAGGTGTAAATAAAATATAAAAGCAGTGGAAAAATAGGAGCATGAGAATGAAGTGTTTCGATTATACAGAGTTACCAAGAGAGCAATGGGTTGGGGGCATCGGGGAAGTAAGAGATATTGTTTGTTGGCCGAATGCTGATGATTTTGCCTGGCGTGCCTGCTTCACATCTATCCATAAAAATGGGGTATTGGGGCACTTCCCGGGGATTGATCGTTCAATTGTATTATTAAAAGGTAAGGGGCTTCGTTTAACCAGTCCAGGGTTCCTTGAGCATGAACTGGTACAAAAAATAGCTCCCTTCCATTTTTCCGGTAATACTCCGGGTAATGCTGAACTATTGGATGGTTCTGTTCAGTGTTTCAATATCATGACCCGTAATTCTGAGTGGGTTTCTGAAATTTCTTTTGTGACTGATGAGCGCAAATTACCAACATCTCACAGCGGTGTGCTTTATGTCCTGAAAGGGCGTTGGGAAATAACGGGCACAAACAATGTGCAGCTGGCTTTTGGGCAAGGTGCATGGTGGTTGCCTGATGATATACGCGAAGGTGCGATTAAGCCGTTAGTCACTGATAGCCAGTTATTATGGGTGGATTTACATCCGGCTGAATAAACTCAGCAAAGAATCAACTGGAAAGTCTACTTAATTAAAAACCTGTGACCTGCTTTATTTCAGGCCACAGGTTGTGTGATATACACTTCATGCCAAAACATGACTATGGTTTCCAATCTTTCAGATAAAAATTCTGATAATCTTCCATTTCGATTTCTATTTGATGAGATTGATTACCATACTCATCAATAAATTTAAATTTGGGTTTGTTATTGGAAAAATTTTCCCAAAAATCCTCTGCTGGTGACTGAAAGTATAGCCTACTTATAGAAATGGTATCGTTGTTTGGTGTCGTCAGGATCTCGACTTCCGGAGTGGCTATATAAGTTTTTGAGTCATAGAAATCGGGTCGGCTATATTTTTTTTCTCTAGTTTGATTCCCTGCCTTTCTCTTTTCTATTTTTTCTGTGCCCCATAAAAAGCAGAGATGGAGATTTTGAGATTCTGTACGGTGAGTGAAACCGTGGTAATCATTATCATTGACTTCGGTATCATTATAGGTGTCAGCAATCTCAACACTCTTCACCTTAAATCCGCCAACTTCTGGTTTAGGTCTGACATAATAATTGTATTGTTCCCAATTATAATGCTCCGTATGCCGCTCAATTTCAGTGTCATACTCTTTTGTAATTACAGTAGCATCGTATAGACCTGTGTTGGTTTTTTCAGGCGGTGGTATTATAAGATTATCGGCATGATAAATTATGGACTGATGACTAATAATAGCAACGCATCTTTTATCATTTGAATTGTAATTTATAAAACGACTTTTATCTGTTGAATATGTTTTTCCATCAATTGTAATTTTTGCTGCTATTCTGATTTGGTCAACTTTTGTTGTTGTAACCCAATACGTTTTTTTTTGATTATATATAGAATCTTCATTTAACGTATGGGATATTGTTTCTCTATATGATAAATTAAATTCTTTCTCTTTTTTAGTCATCACATTCCCTGAAGGAAATGTATGGTTGTAATGATTTTCAATATCACTGTATGACCACCATTTTGGTAGTTCTTTATCGTCATTGTAGTTAATTAGTTTAATCAAATTCAATTGTTCTTTAGATAAGGGAGTTATATTGCCCTCTTCATCCTTTGCTTGTATTCTAATATAAACACCTGCTTGCATATTCCCGTTGGCATATATATTTGCTTGTTCGCCACCTACAATTAAGTGGATTTCAAAAATTGGCAAGTCAGTTATTTTGTTTTTTGTGATGCTATTGTATTTATGTGAGTTTGTCATTTCGTTTTCTCCTGAAAATAAAAATTAAATTTTTCATGTAATAATATTTTTTAAGTAGACTCTTGTTTTTGATATTTATTTTTGTTGCTTTGTTTTTTTAATTATAAAATAACGTCTATTTATAGGGGTGAAAGGTGTTTTAATTAAAAATCAAATGTTGGGTTTGTATAAAATTATATTTTGTAAAATTAATTATTAAATTATCATAGTGCAATGCTTGAAATTATTTAAAATAAATCATTCAGTGTTTTGTAATCACGTACTTTACGAGAACGATTATTTAAACGGTTTGCCACCAAGTTAACCTTTAGATCCGGCACCTTACTAATATAGAAATAAAGCGTTGTGTAAAATCGGTTTCTTTTAAACTAATAGTCTGATATTTTTCTATTTCTGTCAGTTATATATAAATCATAGCGTACTCGCCTTTAGTGAGAAAGGTGTCTACTATAGTAACTGACCGACTTTCTTAGAAATCACACTTCTTAGAGGAATCCAAGATTTTATAATATTTTTCTAACTTTAAGAAAAAGTAGATTAATATTTCCAATCCTCTAGATAAAAGCTCTGATAATCTTCCATTTCGATTTTTATTTGATTAGATTGATTACCATACTCATCAATAAATTTAAATTTGGGTTTGTTATTGGAAAAATCTTCCCAGAAACCCTCTTCTGGTGACTGAAAGTATAGCCTACTTATAGAAATGGTATCGTTGTTTGGTGTCGTCAGGATCTCGACTTCCGGAGTGGCTATATAAGTTTTTGAGTCATAGAAGTCGGGTCGACTATATTTTTTTTCTCTAGTTTGATTCCCTGCCTTTCTCTTTTCTATTTTTTCTGTGCCCCATAAAAAGCAGAGATGGAGATTTTGAGATTCTGTACGGTGAGTGAAACCGTGGTAATCATTATCATTAACTTCGGTATCATTATAGGTGTCAGCAATCTCAACACTCTTCACCTTAAATCCGCCAACGTCTGGTTTGGGTCTGACATAATAATTGTATTGTTCCCAATTATAATGCTCTGTATGCCGCTCAATTTCAGTGTCATACTCTTTTGTAATTACAGTAACGTCGTATATACCAGAATTGGTTTTTTCAGACGGTGGTATCATAAGATTTCTGGCATGGTAAACAATGGGGCTGTAGCCATTAATATCGGCGGATGAATCAAAATAACCTTGATTCGTTGCATATGTTATTCCATCAAGTGTAATTTGTGCTGCTATTTTGATTGGGGCAACTTCTGTTGTTGTAATCCAATATGATTTTTTTTGAATGTCAGGATCATTATCTAATTTATCATCTTTTATACTTTTATATGATGAAGAAAAGTCTTTATCATCAGGAGTAGAGTAAGGAGGGCGAAACGTATGATTATAATCATTTTCAACAGAGCTATATGACCATTTCCCCACTAATTTTTCACTGGTCACGTAGTTAATTAATTCGATGCTATTTAGTTGTTCATCAGATAGATGAATAATGTGTCCACCTGCGGAATTTGCTTTGATATTGATTCTAACACCTGCTTGCATATTGCCATTGGCATATATAGTGTCATTTTGATGGCCAGAGGATAATTCTATGCTAAATTCCATTAAGTTCTTTATTTCTTCACTTGGATTGTTATTTTTTTGTTGTGGTTTCATTTTGGTTTCCTCGTTCAAGAAAAAATAAAAAATGAGTTTTGTGCCTATGGAGAATTTTTAACTGTCTATAATAAAAATTAAATTATGTTTGCAATGTTTGTTCTACTTAATTTATTTGAAATTACAACTAATGACTTTAAGAATTGAAAGTATATTTTGAGTATAGCTAGTATTCTGAAAAGGGTAGGGTATTGAAGAGAAAAATTTAAAAAACATTTTAATTACATATTAATATTTCATGGGTGACTTATTTGTATTTTCTAAATGTATTTTTAATAACAATGGAATAAGATATTTTTAATATATAAATGAATTCTCTTTGAGTTTTTTATTTCTCATTTGGTTTTAATATTATGGAAATTATTTGATTTTATACTAACGTTAATTATGTGAATTTAATGAGTTGATGGGTGCTTTGTCAATTTTTTGTGGATTTAACTTTGGCAATTTTATTGTTTAAAATATTTAACTAAATACATCGTATATAAACTTCTTGTGATTTTAATAATTATTAAAAATGGCTATTTAACATCAGGATATAACAATATTGAAATTCTGAATATTAAAAAATATAAAAAATTAAATAAGGTGACTTGATATGAGCACAGACTTTTTTTCTCAGGCCGCGAATTTTCAGAGCACCGCCGCAGGCCGTGTCGATCCGCGCACGGGGCTGTTTAATTATGTGATGCCGGTGGCACACCTTATCGGCAATAACCAACTGGGGCCGGAGCTGACCCTGGCGCTGGCATACAGCCCGCTGAATTCAGCGGATATCGGCTTTGGACTCGGTTTTTCC